>NZ_JBGGKS010000034.1:0-41275 GCF_041287095.1 Mycobacterium sp. pUA109
CGTCGCCATCTCCTAGAAAAACGCCACTTTCTTCGCCAACACGCGTCATAACTCTCTTACTACGCACGCTCGCGGGGGGGAAGGGGCCTCAGAACCGGCCGCCGCCGCCGAAGAAACCGCCGCCGGACGAGTCGGAGCCGCCGAAGGAGGTGGGGCTCCAGCCGCCCCCGGAGCCGCCGCCGAACCCGCCGCGCATCCCGCCGCTGAGGATGTTGCCGATGATGATCCCGCCGAGCATGGCGCCGGTGTTGTCGCCGCCGCCGTAGCGCCCGTAGTAGGCCTGCTGCGCGGACTGCGCATCGGCCTGGGCCAACGACTGCGCCTGCGCGGCCAGCGTGGCCGCGCTGTGGGCGTGCGCGATCGCGCTGGACACGTCGGTGGCGCGTCGGCTCTGCGCGGCGTCGAGTTGCCGACTCGCCTCGGCGAGCCGGGTGCGCGCCTCCGGCCCAATGCTGCCGCGGCGGGTGTCGATGTAGTCCGACACCGCGCGCACCCGCGATCCCGCGGTGAACAGCGCCTGCTCCAGCGCGCGGTTGAGCCGTTCGGCGGCGGCCTGCTCCTCGGCCAGCACGGCCAGCAGCCGGTCCAGGTCCGCGTCGGCCTTGGTCACCTGCATGAACGCCCCGAGCGGGTCGGTGGAGCGGCGGGCGTTGTCGACGGCGGTGACCGCCGCGGCGCGGGCGGCGGTGAGTTCGGTGCGGTGCGACCCGGCGCCCTGCGGCAGCAGCGCGCCGGCGTGCTCGATCCCGGCCTCGATATCGGTGATCGCCGCCGGCAGGGCGGCCACCGCGTGCCGGATGTCGCTGGCCGCGCTGTCCACCGCGTCCAGCAGCGCCCCGGCCTGCCCCAGCGCGGCTTCGGCGGCGCGGACCGCGTCGACCAACTCGCTTTGCTGGCCGGCGACCGGACGGGCCGCCACCTCCCGGGCGCGGGTGATGTTGCGGTCGGCGAAGGACACCCGCTCGCCGGCGGTGCTGACATTGCCGGCCACCGAAGTCAGTGCGGCGGCGTCGAATTCCTTGCGCAACTCGGTGAGGTGCTGCTCGCTGTCGGGGATCCGCGCGGTCAGCTCGACCAGCCGCTGGGTCAGCCCGTCCAGCCGGGACGGCGCATTGATCACCAGGTCGCGCAGCTGCTCGAACGCCTCCTGCTGCGCCTCCAGTTCGCGGTCGGCCTTGGCCGCGGCGACGATCACCCGGGTCAGCAGTTCGCGGCGCTGCGCCGGGGTCTCGGGGATGGCGTCGTCGAGCTGTTGGCGCACGTTGAACGCCTGGGTCAGCGCCGCTTTGGCCGCGCTGACCGCCTGGCTGAACGGCTCGGTGCGCGCCGCCCCGAATTCCTCGATCGCCAGCGCCAGCTCGTTGGTACTGGTGCGCACCGCGTTGTCGACGTCGACCACCATCTCCCGCGACAGGCCGTCGAGGGCGTGCAGCGGCACGTCGGCCAGCGCCCCCGCGTCGGTGGGATCGACCTTGCGGGCCGCCGTCAGCTCGGCGGCGCGGCGGCGCCTGCGTCGATACCGCAGCGCCAGCACCAGCACCACGCCGACGACCAGCACCACCCCCAGCGCGATCAGCAGCGACCACCAGTCGAAGTTGGTCGACGTTGACCGGCCCAGCCCGTCGGCGGCGGCTACCGCGGCGCCGGCCCAGTCGCCGCGGTGCAGCGCGGGTTCGATCTGGTTGCGGCGCAGCTCCTGCACCTGGCCGGAGCTGACATTCTTGATCCCCGTCGGCACCAAAAACGCGTAGCTGCGGTCGTCGGTGGCCACCGCCAGCAGGGCGTCGTGGTCGCCGAGATAGTTCATCCGGATCGTCTCGCGGGCCCAGCTCTCCGGGGATTGGCCGGAGAAGTCGTGCACATAGACCACCCACAGCCGGATGTGGTGGTCGGTGTAGAGGCTGTCGACATGACCCCACACCTGGCCGCGGCTGATGCTGTTCAGCACGCCGGCGTTATCGGTGATGTAGTCGGTCAGCCGAGCCGGCGGGTCCGCCGCGCCGGCCGGTGCCAGCAGGGCACCCGCGGTCAGAAGCGCCAGGATGGTGCCGAGCAGCCGGGCTACGCGCATGCCTGCCAATCTAATGCGCAACGCTCGGGTCGGCCGGTTGATCACGTGCGCCCCGCCGGGTCGCTCTATGCTCACGGCGTGGTGAGGATGAGGCAGGTGCTGACTGCCGCGGCGGTGGCCGTCACGCTAGCGGGCTGTACGACGACCGTGTCCGGCTCGGTGGCGCAGAAGACCGAAGCCGCCCAGGGCGGTGTCGACGTCGCGCTGTTGGATCCGGGAAATTTTCCGACCAAACCGCAGCCGCCGCTGGGCAACGCCGGTGACCCCGCGAAAGGCGCAGGTCTGGAAGCGCGTCGGATGGCCGGCAATGTGCTGGGCCCCTGGGAGGTGGACCCCAGCTTGGTCACCGGGCTGGGTGCGGTGGAAGACGTCGGCACATTGAACGTCGGCGATGAAGCCGGCGCCGGGGACGTGGTGGCTGCCCACAACTTCGTCACCGGGTTCAGCAGTTACCGGGCCGACGAATCGGGGCCAGGTACCGGAATCCCGACGAAGCGCCGCAAGTCATTGCGGAATGTGGTGCTGCGGTTCGCCAGCCCCGAGGACGCCGCGGCGGCGGCCACCGAATTGGCGGACAAGGGCGCCAGTGTGAAGTCGTCGTTCTCCGACGAACCGACCGTGTATCAGCCCGTTCCGATTCCCCGCTACGCCGACGCCCGGGGTTCGGCGCACAACTGGGAAGCGCTCGGGCACTGGGCGGTGAAATCCTTCCTCGCCCACGGTCCCTACGTGCTGTACCAGTACGCGACGTCGCAAGACGGCGCCGACGCCGCCGCGGCCTTGATCGCAGACGCGTTGGATAAACAGGGCCCGTTGATCGACCAGTTCCAACCCACCCCGGTCGATCAGCTCGCTGATCTGCCGATCGATCCGGGCGGGCTGCTGGCCCGCACCTTGCCCCGCCCGGCCGATAGCCAGCTGCTGTACGGGGCCGGCGGGGTCTACGACGCGAAGGGCCAACTGCACTTCGACGGTGATCCGGTCCGGACGAAACCCATCTTCGATGCCGCACAGCTGCAATGGGTGGCCAAGGGATTTACCAACGTCTACCAAACCCCGGACGCCGCCGCGGCGAAGAAGATCGTCGACGGCTTCGCGGGGGAGATGACCGACGCCCAATTTGGTCCGGCCGCGGCGATCAAGGGGTTACCCGAGGCGAAATGCTTGGCGCAGAAAGGCCAGAACGAGGCCGCCTTCTACTGCGTCGCGGTGGCCGACCGCTACGCCATCGAGGTGTCGGGGAGCCAAGAGCCGGTGGTGCACCAGCTGGTGGCGGCCCAGTACCTGATGTTGACCAGCAAATGAGCCGCGCACGGCTTTGGCAGACTAGGCATCGGTGAGCACCAACCAACCGGATCCCTACGACGCGCACGACCGCGCCCGCGTGGTCGTTGAGCCGCCCAAGACCGCGGGTCTGCCCGGCACCGAGGGCCAGCACCGCACCGACTTCGCCCGCGACCGCGCCCGCGTGCTGCATTGCGCTGCGCTGCGACGGCTGGCCGACAAGACCCAGGTCGTCGGCCCGCGGGAGGGCGACACCCCGCGCACCCGGCTCACCCATTCGTTGGAGGTGGCCCAGATCGGGCGGGGGATGGCGATCGGGCTGGGCTGCGATCCCGACCTGGTCGAGTTGGCCGGCCTGGCCCACGACATCGGCCATCCGCCCTACGGGCACAACGGGGAACAGGCGCTCGACGAGCTTGCCGCGTCCTGCGGCGGCTTTGAAGGCAACGCGCAGAACTTCCGCATCCTGACCAGCCTGGAGCCCAAAGTCCTTGACCCACAAGGGCGCAGCGCCGGGCTGAACCTGACCCGGGCGGCGCTGGACGCGGTCACCAAGTATCCGTGGCCGCGCGGGGGCGGGCACACCAAGTTCGGTTTCTACGACGACGACCGCCACCACGCCGCTTGGATGCGCCAGGGCGCGCCACCGGATCGGCTGTGCCTGGAGGCGCAGGCGATGAACTGGGCCGACGACGTCGCCTACTCGGTGCACGACGTCGAGGACGGGGTGATCGCCGGGCGCATCGACCTGCGGGTGCTCGCCGACGACGACGCGGCCGCCACGCTGGCCCGCCTCGGGGCATCCGAGTTCGACCAGGTCAGCGCCGATGACCTGGTCGCCGCCGCCACCCGGCTGTCCGGGCTGCCGGTGGTCGCCGCGGTCGGCAAGTACGACGCCACGCTGTCGGCGTCGGTGGCGCTCAAACGGTTGACCAGCGAGTTGGTGGGCCGCTTCGCGTCGGCCGCGATCACCGCGACCCGCGCCGCCGCCGGGGACGGGCCGCTGGCCCGCTACCGCGCGGATCTGCAGGTGCCCGAGGTGGTCCGCGCCGAGGTGGCGGTGTTGAAAACCCTGGCGGTGCACTTCATCATGTCCGATCCGCGGCACCGCGAAATCCAGGCGCGGCAGCGTGAGCGCATCCACGCGGTGGCGGCGTGGCTGCTGGCCAACGCGCCGAGCACGCTGGACCCGGTGTTCGTCCCGGCGTTCAACACCGCCGTCGACGACGACACCCGGCTGCGGGTCATCGTCGATCAGATCGCCTCCTACACCGAGGGGCGGCTCGAGCGGGTGGCGGCCGGGATCAGCTGAGCTTGCGGGCCTTGTCCAGCATGGCGCGGGCGACGTCGATGCCGCTGGTCTCGGGTTCGGCCGACCCCTGGCGCTGCTCGAGTTCCACGGTGAAGAAAGAGATGTCGACCTCCACGAGACAGTTTTCCGATATCCCGACGGCCCGCGCTCTTGGATCCTGAAGGGACTTCCCGGTCTGACCTTCGATCACCGTCGCTGCAAGGACGGATTCGTCGACGCGAACATCGGTGATTTCGAAAGTAGGGTCGCCAGCGTTCGGCACCGGGAGCCGATGGCCGGTGGTTGTTACGGTTCGTCCCTCGCATCGCTTCCACTGCTCGGAGAACTTGTTGAACAGATCTTCGGCATCCGCGGGGTTGGGCAACGCCACCACGGCCTCGGTTACCGCGACCACGCGGACGTGGTTCGGGAGCGGGGCGAACCAGGACTCGTCGGCGAATTTCGCCACACCGGCCGATTGGTAGATGCTTTTCTCGGTCAGGGCCATAGCGCCGACGCAGTCATGGGGTGAGGCGGAGGTTTCCGACGGGAAGCGATCCGGCATGGCATCCACCCCGCCATACCGCGGGTATTTCGCCGTGGTTTCGAACGGCTGGTGGAGCAATGCGGTGAGCTCGGTGCCGTTCAGGAGTATCTGCTTGATCGAGTCCCCGCTGATGGGGTGTGGTGTGGTGGTGGTTGTCGACGACGTGCTTGTCCGGGCGGGTAGCACCGCCCACACCACCAGGCCCAGCACGGCGATCACGATGAGCACGTACGACAGGGTCACCCCGACCAGGGCACGCGTGTGTCCGCGCTGGGGACGCTTTTTGATCTCCGAGAGCGCCAGGTGACCCAGCACCGCCCCGACTGGGGCGAACACGACGGCGAAGACCACCGAGAGCGTCGCCAGGGTGTTGGTTTGTTCGGTGGGGGGCGGCTGCTGCGGCGGCATCGGGCCGCCCGGCGGCCAGCCGCCCACGGGCGGCCAGCCCCCGCCGAACGGGTCAGGGCCGAACGGACCTGGCGGATAACCCCCACCGCTCACCGCAGCCTCCCGTCGCCGCCCGCCTCGGATTGACGATATCCGGCACCGTGCGTGGGCCGCCGTCAGTTGCAGATGAAGTACACCGGCGGCGATCCGTACTTTTCGGGCCATCCACGGTCTTGGGCATCGGTCGGCCCGATCGCCCGCGTCACCAGGTTCCAGCCGTGGTCGTCGTGCCGTAGCAGCGCCAGGTACTTCTTGGACTTGCCCCCGTGTGCGGCGGCCTCGGCGAAAGGCGTACCCGTGTAGTCGATCGGCCGGCCGTCGGCGCCCAGGATGGTCGCCTCCACGAACATCCATTGGCCCGACCTGCTGATGCTCTGCTCGCCCAGCTTCGCGGGCTTGCCCAATTGCTGAGTCAAATCCGCGACAGCGGGTTTGAGGATGGCTGTCACCTCGGGCGACGCCGGGTCCAATCGTTCGGAGTTTTTCGGATCCCACTGGCACGATTCCGGGTCGGCGGCCGCGGCCCCCGCCGTGAGCGCACCGAACGCGAGAATCGGGGCGAGGAGTCGCAAAACCACCCGCGGACCGCGTCGTCTGCCGGGGAGACGGACAGTTCGTGCCGCCGCGGGATCGTGCATGGGTCACATCCTCACTTCGCAGATGTCGGCGCTAGTGGACCCGGCAGGTCGTGACGGCGTCGGGAGACGCGGCATCACCGTCCGGGTCAACCCGACCCTATCGGGCACCGGCCCGCCATCCGTGCACAATTTGGCCGCGACGGCGTCATCGCGGCCCGGCCCGGCGCTCTAAACTAGCCCGATGGCCGGCCGCATCCCCGATCGCGATATTGCCGCCATCCGTGAACGTGTCCGCATCGAGGACGTCGTCGCCGACTACGTGCAACTGCGCCGCGCCGGCGCGGATTCGCTCAAGGGACTGTGCCCGTTCCACGACGAAAAGTCGCCGTCGTTCCACGTGCGGCCCAACCACGGCCACTTCCACTGCTTCGGCTGCGGCGAGGGCGGCGACGTGTACGCGTTCCTGCAGAAGATCGAGCACGTCAACTTCGTCGAATCCGTCGAACTGCTCGCCGACCGGATCGGCTACACCATCAGCTACACCGGGACCAGCACCGGCGCGCAGCGCGACCGGGGCACCCGCAGCCGGCTGATCGCCGCCAACGCCGCCGCCCACGAGTTCTACATCGCGGCGCTGACCAGCGAGGAGGCCGCCCCGGCGCGCCAGTACCTCACCGAGCGCAACTTCGACGCCGCGGCCGCGACACAGTTCGGCTGCGGATTCGCCCCGTCCGGCTGGGACACCTTGACCAAACACTTGCAGCGCAAGGGCTTTGAGTTCAAAGAACTCGAGGCCGCCGGCCTGTCCCGGCAGGGCCGACGCGGCCCCATCGACCGGTTCCACCGCCGGCTGCTGTGGCCGATCCGCACCGCGGCCGGCGAGGTGATCGGCTTCGGGGCCCGCCGCATCTTCCCCGACGACCCGATGGAAGCCAAATACGTCAACACCCCCGAAACCGTGCTGTACAAGAAATCCAACGTGCTGTTCGGAATCGACCTGGCCAAACGCGACATCGCCAAGGGGCATCAGGCCGTCGTCGTGGAGGGCTACACCGACGTGATGGCCATGCACCTGGCCGGGGTCACCACCGCCGTCGCCTCGTGCGGCACCGCCTTCGGCGACGAGCACCTGGCCATGCTGCGCCGCCTGATGATGGACGACAATTTTTTCCGCGGCGAACTGATCTACGTGTTCGACGGCGATGCGGCCGGTCAGGCCGCCGCGGTCAAAGCGCTCGACGGTGAGCAGCACCTGGCCGGGCAATCCTTCGTCGCGGTGGCCGCCGACGGCATGGACCCCTGCGATCTGCGACTCAAATCCGGCGACGTGGCGTTGCGGGATCTGGTGGCGCGGCGAACCCCGTTGTTCGAGTTCGCAATCCGGGCCGCGTTGCAGGAGATGGACCTGGACAGCGCCGAGGGCCGGGTGGGTGCGCTGCGCCGCTGCGTGCCGATGGTCGCCCGGATCAAGGACCCCATGCTGCGCGACGAGTACGCGCGCCAGCTCGCCGGCTGGGTCGGCTGGGACGACGTCGCGCAGGTCATCGGCCGGGTCCGCGACCAGGCCCGGACCCACGGCGGCAATAAGCCCGCCGCCCGTCGCGCCGCCGCCGGCAACGGGGCGCCCGCCGCACCCGCGGTGTCCCGGCCCGACCCGGCCGATCCCACGCTGTGGCCGCAGCGCGAAGCGCTCAAATCGGCGCTGCAGTATCCGGCGCTGGCCGGGCCGGTGTTCGACACGTTGACCGTGGAGAGCTTCACCCACCCCGGCTACGCCGCGGTCCGCACCGCGCTGGGGGCCGCCGGCGGCACCACCGCCGGGATCGCCGGCGCCGAATGGATCGACGCCGTGCGCCAGCAGACCACCTCGGCGGCCACCGCGGGCCTGATCAACGAGCTCGGGGTGGAGGCCATCCGGGTCGACGAGGACAAGCTGCCGCGCTACATCGGCGGGGTGCTGGCCCGGCTGCAGGAGGTGTGGGTGGGCCGGCAGATCGCCGAGGTCAAATCCAAGCTGCAGCGCATGTCCCCGGTCGACAACAGCGACGAATACCACGCCCTGTTCGGCGACCTGGTCGCGATGGAGGCCTACCGGCGCAGCCTGCTGGAGCAGGCCAGCGGCGACGACCTCACCGCCTGACCCGGGCGCGGCTCAGTTTGCGTTGTCCGCCCGCTGCGGGGTGACGACGGCGGTGCGCTGGTCGATCTCGGTCAGCGTCACCATCCGCGGATCGGGGGAGACCCGGTTGGCGATGGTGCGCCGGCCCGCGTCGATCACCGACCGCGCTATCGGGCTGCCGGTCAGGGCACGGTAGGTGCCCGCGATCTGCTCGTAGCGGCGACGGCCGGCCTTCGCGCCCAACACGTAACCCAACCCCAGCACCACGAAATACCGGATCAAAGGTCCCCTCCAGACAAATCGATGGCTCCATCCTGCCTCACCGGCCGCGGGGGCGGCGGACAGGCTGGCCCGTTTCGCGCGGCCCGCGCCCGGTGCGCTAGAGTCGTCCCGCAGCCCACGTGGACGCGACAGCGTCTATCGTGGACGGTCAGTCCCCTGTAGCTCAATTGGCAGAGCATTCGGCTGTTAACCGAAGGGTTGCTGGTTCGAGTCCAGCCGGGGGAGCGTCACCATCGACGGGCCCGGTTGCGCCTTGGCCTGTTTCTGCTTGGCCGCCTGCGCGACCGCATTGATCAGCGGGTTCGCGGCCAGCATTTCGCGGCGTTCTTCCTCGGTCATCTCGTAGAACGACCACGCCCCCCACACCGCCGGCCGCACATACACCGTCACCGGTTGCGGCCGGGTGCCCAGCACGGCCGGAATCGCCACCGGACGGTCGCTGGACGCCGAACTGAGCATCTCCTCGGTGATCTGCGCGACATCCGCGGAGTCGTGCAGTTCGTAGGTCAGCCCCTGGCCGACCTTGCTGGGCGGTCCTTGCAGCGCGAGGAACCACGCCATCGGCTACTCCTTCGTTCGGGTTGGTAACCTGGCCAGCTTAAGGCGTGGGCCGGGGCGCGGGTCGGCGTATTGCCGACCACCAGAACCCCTAGTACACGTCGCGCTGGTAGCGGCCCGCGGAGGACAGCCCTTTCACATACGCCTTGGCGGCGTCGTGGTCGAGGTTGCCGTGCTGCTGCGCGATTTCCACGATCGTGGCGTCGACTTCTTTGGCCATCCGCGTCGCATCCCCGCACACGTACAGGTGTGACCCGTCCTGCAGCCAGCGCCACACCTCGGCGCCGCGGCGACGCATCAGATCCTGCACGTAGACCTTCTCCGGCTGATCGCGGGAGAACGCCAGGTCGAGTTCGGTGAGGAAGCCGTCGGCGTGCAGGCCGGTGATCTCGTCGCGGTAGTAGAAGTCGGTGGCGGCGTGCTGCTCACCGAAGAACAGCCAGTTGGGTCCGGTGTGGCCGAGCGCGCGCCGCTCCTGCAGGAAGCCGCGGAACGGCGCGATGCCGGTGCCGGGCCCGATCATGATCATCGGGGTGTGCGACTCGGTGGGCGGCCGGAAGTGGTTGGACTTCTGCAGGAAAACCCCGATCCCGTCGTTGTCGGCGGCGTCGGCCAGATACGTCGAACACACTCCGCGACGTGGGCGGCCCTGGAAGTCGTAGCGCACCGCCGACACGGTCAGGTGCACCTCCCACGGGTCCTGTTTGGGGCTCGATGAGATGGAATACAGCCGCGGCTGAAGGGGTTTGAGCACCTGGGTCCACTCGTCGGCGGACACCTGCACCGGGTATTCGGTGAACAGGTCGATCTGGTGGCGTCCCCACGCCCAGTCGGTGAACCGGGCCTTGTTCTCCGGCTTGAGCAGTTCGCGCAGCTCGGCGTCGCCGTTGCGTTCGGCGACAAACCGCACCAGGTCCGGGTTGAGCCGGGCGATCGCGAACCGCTCCCGCAGCGCGTCGCGCAGCAGCATCGGTTCGTGGTCGCCGACCTCCACCAGGGTGTCACCGTCCAACCCGGTGACACCCAGCCATTCGTCGACCAGCTCGCGGTGATGGCGCGGCCACACCCCCAGCGCGTCGCCGGCCTCGTAGCTCAGCGTGTTCTCCGGCAGCAGGAAGACGAACTGGCGCACCTCCTTGGCCGACCCGGGCCCGCTCAGCACGGTGTTGCCCACCAGGCAGGTGACCAGTGGGTTCTTCTTCCCGTACGGCTGCGGCGGGGGCGCCAGCGGCGCGGCGGGTGCCGGTGCTGCGGCGGGCGCCGGTGCCGCACCGCCGCCGACCAGGACCGGTTCGCGCACTAGGGCCTCGGTCACCGCGGCCAGCCACTCGGCGGCCGCGTCCTCGTAGTCCGGTTCGCAGTCGACGCGGTCGACGATGCGGGTGGCGCCGAGGTCGGCCAGCCGGGCGTCAAGTTTGCGTCCGTGCCCGCAGAAGTCGTCATAGTTGGAGTCACCCAACGCCAGCACGGCGTAGCGGGTGTCGGCCAGTTGCGGTGCGGTATCGACGGATAACACCTCCCACAGCCCGCTGCCGTTATCCGGCGGGTCGCCGTCGCCGGTGGTGCTGGTGACCAGCAACAGTTCCGGGGTGGCCGCCAGGTCGGCCACCGCGAAGTCGTCCATGGCGTGCAGCGCGACCGGCAACCCGGCGTCGGTGAGCCGGGCGGCGCACATGGTGGCGGCTTCCTCGGCGTTACCGGTCTGGGAGGCCCACAACAGCACGATCGGGGTGCGCTGCGGTTCCGCGTCGTCGGCGCCCGGCCCCGGGTCCGTCGGACCGCGGTCCAGGGCGGGGGCGGCCGTCGGCGCCGGCAGGGCTGCCCAGCCGCCCCCGGGCACCGGGCTGCGGGAGAACAGGCCGGCCATGACGCCGTCGACGAACATCCGGTTGCCCGGCTCGAACGGGGCACTCATCGGCAGCGTCGGCACCCCGGGCGCGCGGCGCCCGGCCTCGGTGCGCAGCGCGGCGACTAGCCCGGCCAGGTAACGGCTTTCCAGCCCATCGAACTGCACGGCGAATTCGTCGGTGTGCCCGAGGAGTTCGGCGAGGGTGTCGACCTGGGACAAGCTGATCTCCTCCGTGTGCGGCGCGCCGGCCGGTTGGTGGCCGCCGCGCTCGGGCGCCGTGGTCTTCGACTCGGGCGCCGCGGTTTGCGTGTCGCTGGGTTGCGTTGCGCCGGTGGCGACTTTGGTCAGGGTGACGGCACAGGCCTTGAACTCCGGTTGCTGGGAGGTGGGGTCGACGGCGTCGTTGGTGACGGCGTTGATCGACAGGTACTCGCCGAAGGCGTCGTTCCAGTGGAACGGGGCAAAGCAGTTGCCCGGCCGCACCCGGTCGGTGACCACCGCCGGCAGCACGGCGCGGCCGCGCCGCGAGGCGATCTCGATCGGGTCGTCGTCGGCGATGGCCAGCCGCGCGGCGTCGTCGGGGTGGATTTCGACGAACGGGCCGGGGTTGAGTTTGTTGAGTTTGGCGACCTTTCCGGTCTTGGTCATGGTGTGCCACTGGTGCGGCAACCGCCCGGTGTTGAGCAGGAACGGGTAGTCGTCGTCGGGCATCTCGTCGGGCAGCAGGTGCGGGCGGGCGAAGAACACCGCGCGCCCGCTGGCGGTGGCGAACGCCAGTCGCGGGATGCTGCCGTCCTCGCGGACCACCTGGGTCTGGCTCACCCCGTCGTTGAGGTAGCGGATCGGGTTGCGGTCCTCGGTGCTGCCCGGCGGGCACGGCCACTGGATCGGGGACTTGCGCAGCCAGTCGTAGCTGATGCCGCGCAGGTCGTAGCCGGTCTTGGGGTTGGCGAACCGCTTGATCTCCTCGAACACGTCCTCGGCGCTGCCGTAGGCGAACGCGTCGGCGTACCCCATCTCGGCGGCGACCCGGGCGATGATCTGCCAATCCGGCAACGCCGAGCCGGGCGGGTCGATCGCCTTCTGGAACAGGGTGAGGTTGCGTTCGGAGTTGATCAGCACCCCTTCGCATTCCGTCCACAACGCGGCCGGAAGCAGCACGTCGGCGTACTCGTTGGTTTCGGTGTCGGCGAACGCGTCCTGCGCGATCACCAGCTCGGCGCGTTCCAGGCCGGCCAGCACCGTTTTCCGGTTCGCCACCGTGGCAACGGGATTGGTGCAGATGATCCAGCAGGCCTTGATCTGGCCGTCGGCCATCCTCGAGAACATCTCGATGGTGCCGCCGCCGGCCTCGGTGCGCAGCGACCCGCGCGGAATGCCCCAGGCGTCCTCGACGAAGGCGCGGTCGTCGTCGTTGACGGCGGTGCGCTGGCCGGGCAAACCCGGCCCCATGTAACCCATTTCGCGGCCGCCCATCGCGTTGGGCTGCCCGGTCAGCGAGAACGGGCCGCTTCCGGTTTTGCAGATCGCACCGGTGGCCAGATGCAGGTTGCAGATGGCGTTGGTGTTCCAGGTGCCGTGGGTGCTTTGGTTGAGCCCCATGGTCCAGCAGCTCATCCAGTTGGCCGCCTCGCCGATCCACTGCGCGGCGGTGCGGATGTCTTGTTCGGAGATCCCGGTGATTTGGCTCACCGCATCCGGCGGGAATTGCTCCAGGAAGCTGGGCATCACCTCCCAGCCCTCGGTGAACTCGGCGATGAACTCCTCGTCGATATGCCCGTTAGCGACGATCAGCGCCAGCAGCCCGTTGAGCAGCGCCAGGTCGGTGCCGGGGGCGATCTGCAAGAACAGGTCGGCTTTTTCCGCGGTCGTCGTGCGGCGCGGGTCGACGACGATGAGCTTGGCGCCGGCCTTGACCCGGTCCATCATCCGCAGGAACAGGATCGGGTGGCAGTCGGCCATGTTGGCGCCGATGACGAAGAACACGTCGGCGTTGTCGAAGTCCTGATACGACCCGGGCGGCCCGTCAGCGCCCAGCGACTGCTTGTACCCGGAACCGGCGCTGGCCATGCACAACCGGGAGTTGGACTCGATCTGGTTGGTGCCGATGAACCCCTTGGTCAGCTTGTTGGCCAGGTACTGGGCCTCGGTGGACATCTGGCCTGACACGTACAGCGCCACGGCGTCGGGTCCGTGCTCGTCGATGATCGCCCGCAGGCGCTGTGCGGTGTGCGTGATCGCGGCGTCCATGTCGGCCGGTTCGATCGGTTCACCGCGGTTAGGCCGCAGATGCGCCGACTCCATCCGGCCCGGTGCGGCCAGCATGTCGGCGGTGGTCGCGCCCTTGGTGCACAGCCGGCCGAAGTTGGTGGGGTGGGTCTTGTTGCCGGTCGATTTGGTGACCCGATTATGTCCGGTCTGCGGATCCGTGCCGACCTGCAGCACCATGCCGCAGCCGACACCGCAGTACGCGCACAGCGTGTCGATGCTGCGCGTGTCGGGTTCGGCGGGCACGCGAATCTACCTCCTTGTATCGGGTCCGTTCCCCACAGTGCCGGGCGAACGTTTCAAGATCGTTTCTTTACCCTGGGAGTCCGTTGTGATCACGCTCCGCACTTGCTGACTGCCCCGTAAACTGCGCAGCGTGCGGCGGCAAATGGCGGCGATCCTGGTGATTGTGGGCATGATCACAGCCGGCTGCGGCTGGAAGCCCGGGTCATCGGCGTCGCAGCACCCGGATCACTGCGCGGCCTCCGACGGGCCGAGCGCGGACACCGTGCAGCACGCGATCCTCGGGGAGCCGAGCGCGGTACCGGGGTCGACCTGGACCGAAATCGGTCGCGGGCACACCCGCGATTGCCGGCTGTACTGGGTGCAGATCGCGCCGAGCAGCGCGACCGCGGTCAGCCCCCACCAGCTGCTGTTCTTCGACCACAACACCCCGCTGGGCAGCCCCACCACCAACCCGAAGCCCTACACCACGGTGCTGACGCCCGGTCAGGACACCGTCACCGTGCAATACCAGTGGCAGACGAGCGGCGACGCGCCCGAACGGCCCACCGGCATCGGCACGGTGCGCTACCAGATCGGGCCGGACGGCAAACTCCAAGCCCTCGACCCGATTCCGAACCAGTAGTTCGGCGCCCTTGCGCCGCGAGCGTGCGCAGATCCGGGATTTCGCCCGGCGTGTCGGCCGGGGACACGCACGCTCGCGGCGACAGGGGACCTCAGCCCGGGAGGTTTTCCGGGTGCAGCATTTCGGCGTACCGCAACGGCTCGGGGATGCCGAACCCGTCGACCAGCACCTCGGCGTAGGGACGCAGCTTGCGGCACCGGTCGTTGATGCCGCGGGTGACCGCCTTGGCCCGCTCGGTGGACAGGTAGCGGTGCTCGATGTACCAGGCCTTGTCCTCTTCGATCACGCTCAACGCGTAGAGGTCACACACCAACTCGAGCAGCTCGCGGGCCTGCTCGTCCTCGCACGCCTCGATGCCGGCGACAAAGGCTTCCAGCACCACCCGGTCGATGTGGGCGGTCGCGGCGTGCAGCACGTGATCCTGCACGGCGTTGAACGCGTCGAACTCGCTCATCTCGTTGGCCTTGCTCTGCAGCCGGCGGGCCACCGAGGACAGCAGGTAATCCTCCCGGTCCTCGAACATGTGCACCTGGGTGCCGCGGTTGAACAGGCTGCCCTCTTCCTCGCTGTCCTGTCGGGCGTCCACCAGGCGCTGCATAATCGCCTCGGCCGCCGTGCGTTTCATCACCCGGTCGCCGACCGCGTTGGCGGCGAACCGCACCCACTCCACCGGGCTCATCGACCCGATGTCGTCGGCGTAGGCGGTCAGCAACTGTTTGGCCACCAACTGGGTCAGCACATGGTTGTCGCCTTCGAAGGTGGTGAACACGTCGGTGTCGGCGCGCAGCCCGATCAGCCGGTTCTCGGCCATGTACCCGGCGCCGCCGCACGCCTCCCGGGCCTCCTGGATGGCCCGCGACGCGTGCCAGGTGTTGGCGGCCTTCAACCCGGCGGCCCGGGCCTCCAGCTCGCGCTGCTCCTCGGCGTCGGGGTCCTCGGCGGTCTGCAGGTCGTGGCATTTGGACACCAGCTCGTTTTGCGCGAACTGCAGCGCATACGACCGGGCGATCAGCGGGAACAGCCGGCGCTGATGCACCAGGTAGTCCATGATGAGTACCTCGTCGTCGTCATCGCCGGGGGCGGTGAATTGCCTGCGCTGCAACGCATACCGGGTCGCGATGTCCAGGGCCACCCGGGCGGCGGCGCCGGCGCTGCCGCCGACGGTGACCCGGCCGCGGATCAGGGTGCCCAGCATGGTGAAGAACCGCCGGCCCCGGCTTTCGATCGGGGAGCTGTAGCCGCCGTCGGGGGCGACGTCGCCGTAGCGGTTGAGCAGGTTTTCCCGCGGGACGCGGACGTGGTCGAACCGGATGCGCCCGTTGTCGACGCCGGGCAGCCCGCCCTTGTAGTGGCAGTCCGAGGTGGCGACCCCGGGCAGGTCGTTGCCGTCGGGGTCGCGGATCGGCACCACGAAACAGTGCACGCCGTGGCTCTGCGGCTCCTCGCCCGGACCGGCGGTGATCAGCTGCGCGAACACCGCTGCGACGGTGGCGGTTTCGGCGGCGCCGCCGATGTAGTCTTTGCGCGCCGACGGGGTGGGGGAGTCGATGACGAACTCTTGGGTGGCCGCGTCGTAGGTGGCGGTGGTTTCCAGGGACTGCACGTCGCTGCCGTGCCCGGTCTCGGTCATCGCGAAGCAGCCGAGCAAATCCAGGTTGATGATCGGTTTGACGTATTTCTCGTGGTGCCGCTCGGTGCCCAGGTTCTCGATCGCGCCGCCGAACAGGCCCCACTGCACCCCGGCCTTGACCATCAGCGACAGGTCCGACATCGCCAGCATCTCGATCATGGTGATCGCCGCGCCGACGTCGCCGGTGCCGCCGTGTTCCTTGTTGAAGCCGTCGGCGGCCGCCCCGGCGGACGCCATGATCCTCAGCTGTTCGGCCACCTTGGTGCGGGCGATGACCGTGTTCGGGGTGTGGTGCGGGCGAAACACCGGATCGGTCAGCGTTGTTCGGATCCGGTTCTTCACGTCATGCCAGCGGCCGTCCAGGGTATTGCGCAGATGTTCGGCGGTGGTGGTCATCCCTCGACGGTAGCGCCGCGTCGGCGGGGTTACCCGGGCTTTTCGCCGCCGGCCGCCTCGACGGTGTCCGCGGCGGCCGGCACCGGAGTGCCCGCCGCACCCGCGGCCGGCACTCGGTGGCCGGTCGCGGCGAGGTAGCGCTTGGGGGTGGGCGCGCGCAGCACCCACCACAGCACGTCGACGGCCAGCATCCCCAACACCGCCAGGATGGTCATGTCGAACCACCACCAGCCCGGCGACCACAGGATGTCGTCGGCGGCCAGCAGGTCGATGGTGCGCAGATCCACGCTGGAGGCGGCCGCCGCGAACCCCCACCGGGCCGGCACCAGCCACGACACCTGCTCGAAGCCGAGCCGCCCGGTGATCGGGGCCATTCCCCCGCAGAACACCAGCGACACCAAAATCGCCAGCACGAACATCACCAGCAGTTGCAGGGGGTCGTTCGCCAGCGCGGACAGGGTCAGCCCGATCATCGCCGAGACGACGGCGGTGGCGGCCACCGCGAGGTAGAGCTCGAGCATCGGGGCGCCGCCGCCGGTGGGCGCGCGGTCGCCGGGCACCGCGACCACGATGAGCACGGCCGTCTGGATCGACGCGACCACCGCGTAGACCAGGAGTTTGGCGGCCAGGTGGGCCGACGCCGACAGCCCGACGGATTGTTCGCGCCACAACACCAGGCGTTCCGCGAGCGGGTCGCGGATGGTCAGGGCCAAGCCCATGACCACCGCGGCGAGGGTGAGCACCACCAGGATCGGGACGGCCTGGTTGGGGTTGTCGCCGTACGGGTCGGCCGGGCGCAGCCCGTCGCGGCCGGGCAGCACCCAGCACAGCGCCCCGAACAGGAACGGCAGCAGGACCGCCAGGACGAAGTGGCGCTGGTCGCCGATCAGCACCCAGGCTTGGCGGCGGGCCGCGACGGTCAGGTGCCGCCACCAGCCGATCGGGGCGGGCCCCTCGGGCCCCTCGGGCGGCTCGGCGGCCGCGGCCGGCGGGGGTGCCGGGGCCGGCTGGCGGGCCAGGAACGCCCGGTGGGCGCCGTCGGGGTCGGTGCTGAGCTGGTCGAGGACGTCCGACCAGTCGGTGACGCCCAGCGCCTCGGCGGCCTGCGCGGGCGGCCCGAGGAAGGCCGGGGTGCCGGCGGCGGTCAGCAGCAGCACCTGGTCGCAGCCGTCCAGGCAGATCGGCGAGGTGGTGGCCAGCACCACGGCGCGGCCGGCGTCGGCGAGCCGCCGCAGCAGCGCCATCATCTGCTGTTCCGGTTCGGGCGCCAACCCGGCGGTCGGCTGGTCGAGGACCAGCACCGACGGCCCGGTCAGCAATTCGGTGGCCAGCGACGCCCGGGTGCGCTCGGCGTGGAACAGCTTGCCCACCTGCACGGTGCGGCGGTGCGTCAAGTCCACCTCGCCGAGCACCCGGTCCACCGCGTGCCGGCGATCCTCGGCGGTGGCGTCGGCGGGCAGCCGCAGCGCCGCCGCGTAGCTCACCGCTTGGTCGACGGTGAGCTGGCGGTGCACCACGTCGCCGGCCGGTGCCAGCCCGACCCGGCGGCGCCGCGCCGGGTCGTCGACGCGGTGCCCGTCGACGGTGACCGCGCCGATGCTGGGCCGCAGCGCCCCGGCGAGCAGGCCGGCCAGGGCCGAGGTGGCCGCCGCCGACGGTCCCGCCACCGCGGTCAGCGTGCCCGGGCGCACCGTGACGGACACGTCGGCCAGCAGCTGGTGCCCGTCGACGGTGAGCCCCAGCCGATGCGCCACCATCGGGTGGTCGGCGGCGGGGCGGCTGGCGGGCAGTCGACTGGTCGCCGCCGCTTCGTGCGGCCGCGGCGGGGTCGGCGGCGCCGCGGGTGGGCGCAGCACCGCGGGGGTGGGTCGCGTCAGCCGCGCCGACGGCGGTTCCGGAGCCGGCTGGGCCGCCGGTGGGCTCGGCTGGGCGACCGGGATCGGGCCGGTGGGCAGCTCCGAGGGGGGCAGCGGGCCTTTGGCGGGGGCGCTGACCCGGAACACCAGCCGCGGCCCGTGCTGGGGATCGCCCAGGGTGATGGCCGCACCGTCGGCGATGGTGACCGTGGGCGCGCGCACACCGTCGCGGTAGATCCCGTCGCGGCTGCTGTCGATGGCCACCCATCCGGTGTCGCCGCACCGCAGCACCAGGTGGATCGGCGAGATCGACGTGTCCGGGGCGGCGAGGCGGATGTCGCAGCGGGGATCGAGGCCCACCGTGACATCACGGCCGGGGGAAAAGGCGTACTTCGCGGATCCGACCCAGACCGTCAGCTGGGCGGCGGACGCCTCGCTCGGCATGGCCACCACCTTTCGTGCCCGTCCTACGGTAACCCGCCGGGTCACCGATGGCTGGGTAGGCGCAACCGCCAACGCACCAAGGCGGTCCACACCGTGCCCAGGATGACCAGGATGGACATATCGGCCACCCACCAGCGCGCCGAGTGGGTCCACAACTGATCGTGCGGGGACACCGGATCCACCGACATCAGGTCCACGGTGGACGCGGCGGCCGCGAACCCCCACCGCGACGGCAGATACCAGGACAGCTGGTCCAGCCCGGCCCGGCCGCCCAGCGGGAACATCCCGCCGGAGAACACCAGCGACACCATGATCGCCACCACCAGCATCGGCAGGATCTGCTCGGTGGACTTCGCCAGCGACGACAGCGCCAGCCCGATCAGCGCCGACACGATCGCGGTGACGGCCAGCGCCAGGAACAGTTCGAGCAGCGGGCTGCCCAACAGATCCGCCCCGCGTTTCGGTGGGCCCTTGCCGAGCACCACGATGGCGGTCAGGATCGCGGTCTGGATCAGCGCGGCCAGGCTGTACACGATGACCTTGGCGGCCAGGTACGCCGACGCCGACAGCCCGACGGATTGCTCACGCCGGAAGATGGCGCGTTCGCCCACCAGGTCCCGGATGGTCAATGCGGTGCCCATGAACACCGCCGCCACCAGCAGCACCAGCAGCAGCTCGGAGGCTTCGTCGGGGGTGTCGCTGCGCGGGTCGGCCGGGCCGAACCCGGTGCCGCCGGGCACCGTCAGCGTCAGCGCCCCGAGGATGAACGGCAGCACGGCCAGGAACGCAAAGTAGCCGCGGTCGGCGACGATGAGCCGGATTTGGCGTCGGGTCAGGCACCAGATCTGCCGCCACCGCCGGATGCGGGCGGGACGGCCCGCCGGCGCGGCGGGCGGGGCCGGCGGAGGCGCCGGCGGCCGCGCCGCGTGCTGACCGGTCACATACCGGTAGTGGGCGGCGTCGGGGTCGGCGCTGACGAACGCGAAGATATCGGCCCAGTCGCTGCTGCCCATCGCCGCGTCGATCGCGTGCGGGGGACCGGCGAACGCGGTTTTACCGCCGGGCGCCAGCAGCAGCACCTGATCGCACATCCGCAAGTAGGTCAGCGAATGGGTCACCACCACCACGACGCGGCCGGCGTCGGCCAGCCGGCGCAACATCGACATCACCTGGCGGTCCAGCGCGGGATCCAGCCCGGAGGTCGGCTCGTCGAGGATCAGCAGCGACGGGCCGGTGAGCAGTTCCATCGCCACCGAGGCGCGTTTGCGTTGCCCGCCGGACAGCTTGTCGACCCGGGTTTTGCGGTGCGCGGTCAACTCCAGTTCGTCGATCACCCGGTCCACCACCTGGCGCCGGTCGGCGGCGGAGTTATCCGGCGGCAGCCGCAGTTCGGCGGCATACCCGAGGGCTTGTTCGACGGTGAGCTGCCGGTGCACGACGTCGTCTTGGGGCACCACCCCGATCCGGGACCGCATCGCGGCGTACTCGGCGTGGATGTCGCGGCCGTCGAAGGTGACCCGGCCCATGGTGGGCCGCACCACCCCGCCCAGCAGTTTGATCAGGGTGGATTTGCCGGCCCCGGACGGCCCGATCACCGCGGTCAGGGTGCCCGGACGCGCGGTGAACGACACGTCGCTCAACAACTGGTGCCCGTCGATGGTCAGCCGCAGCCGCTCGGCCTGCACGCCGCCGGTGTGCGGGGTGACCGACCGGGGCACCAGGGTGCCCCCGGAGACGGTGAAATCGCTGTTGCCCAGGGTCACCACGTCGCCGTCGCGCAGCAGCGCCCGCTCGATGGGCTGGCCGTTGACGAACGTGCCGTTGATGCTGAAGTTGTCGACGATCTCCGGCCCGGCCGGGGTGGGGATCACGGTGGCGTGCATCCGGGACACCAACGGGTCGCGCACCACGACGTCGCAGTCGGCGTGGCGACCGAACGTCAGCGCCCCGGTCTGTAACGCGACGGCGGGCATGGCCGGCAGGGTGGGCGGCTGATCGGCCGGGCCGGCGAAGCGGGAGCTCGGCTGCGGCCGGCCGTGGGGACCGGAAGGAAACATCGACGTAGCGCGCCTCACCGTATTGACTCGTGGGCGTCCCCCCGCGGACGTCCGGGTTTGATCCTGAGATCCTTGGTACCGCCGCTGTCGCGACGGCGCCACCCTACCTCTTCTGGTCAGGCGGTACGCGGTGGCGGCGCGGCGTTTTCGAGAAAGCGGTGTAACACGTCGAGCGCGTCGGTGAGGATTTGCCGCTCCTCGGGGGCCAGCCGCGCCAGTTGCGGGTCGATGGCCGCCGCGCGGTCCCCGCGGACCCGCTCCAGGGTGCGCAGGCCCTCGGGGGTGATCGCGATCAGCACGGCCCGGGCGTCGCCGGGGTCGCCGCTGCGGGTGACCAGGCCGGCGTCCTCCAGCCGGCGCACCTGGGTGGTCATCGTCGGCTGGGAGCAGTGATCCACCGCGGCCAGATCGCAGATCCGGGCCTCACCCAAGGCTTCTATGGTGGACAGTAGCCGGGCTTGTGCCCCCGGCAGCGGCAATTGCACCCGCTGGTTAGCCAGCCGGTTGAGCCGCGCGACCACGCTGAGCAAATCGGCGCCCAGGCTGGCCGTAGTGTCCGCGGCAGATGATGACGACATGAATCCATATTACATAGATTTGCTAACTAGACCAAGGTGGGTCGCGGCGCGGCGGCTGGCAGAATCGATGAAATGACCGCGACCGGCTCGCCGACCCCTATGCCTCGGGTTCGGTCGCTGCAGCCCGGCGAACTCGCCCAGGCCTCGGTGATGGCCGCGCTGTGCGCGGCCACGGCAATCATCGCGGTCGTCGTGCCGTTCGCGGCGGGCATCGCGTTGCTGGGCACGGTTCCGATGGGGCTGCTGGCCTACCGCTACCGGATCCGGGTGCTGTTCGCCGCCACGGTGGCCGCCGGCACCATTGCGTTCCTGATCGCCGGGGCCGGCGGCCTCACGGCGGTGATCAACTGCGTCTACATCGGCGGGCTGACCGGCATCGTTAAACGCCGACGCCGCGGCACGCCGACCGTGCTGGCCGCCTCGTTCGTCGCCGGCTTGGTGATCGGCGCCCTCAACGTGGCCGCGCTGGTCGTGCTGGCCCGGCTGCGGCACTTGATCTTCGACACCATCACCGCCAACGTCGATGGCCTCGCGAAGCTGGTCGAGCGTGTCGCCGCCGCTGTCGCGTGGATCCCGGGCCTGCCGGATGTCGGGGCGTTCGGCGACCAGCTGCGCGGCTTTTTCGCGTTGGCGCTGCGGTATTGGCCGTGGCTGATCCTCGTCCACACCGCGATCATGATCATGATCGTCTCGCTGATCGGCTGGTGGGCGCTGTCCCGGGTGCTGGAGCGGCTGCGCGGCGTGCCCGATGTGCACAAGCTGGACACCCCGCCGGATCGCGGGCCGGTGCAGCCGGTGCCGGTGCGGTTGGACCGGGTGCGGTTCCGCTACCCGAACACCGACCACGACGCGTTGTCGACGGTCAGCCTCGATGTGCACGCCGGGGAACACCTCGCGGTCACCGGCGCCAACGGCTCCGGCAAAACCACGTTGATGCTGCTGCTGGCCGGCCGGGAGCCGACGGCGGGTCGGCTGGCCCGGCCCGGCGCGGTCGGGTTGGGCCGGCTGGGCGGCACCGCGGTCGTCATGCAGCACCCGGAAAGCCAGGTGTTGGGCACCCGGGTCGCCGACGACGTGGTGTGGGGGTTGCCGCCGGGCACCAGCACCGACATCGACCGGCTGCTCGGCGAAGTCGGGTTGGACGGCTTCGCTGAACGCGACACCGGCGGGCTGTCCGGCGGCGAGCTGCAGCGGCTGGCGGTGGCCGCGGCGATGGCGCGCGATCCGGCGCTGCTGATCGCCGACGAGGTCACCAGCATGGTCGACCAGCAGGGCCGCGAGGTGTTGCTGCGGGTGCTGTCCGGGCTGCGCAACCGGCACCAAACCACCCTGGTGCACATCACGCACTACAACAACGAGGCCGACATCGCCGACCGCACCATCAACCTCAGCGACTCCCGCGATAACGCCGAGGTCGTCGAGCTGGTCGGCGCCGCCGCCGCGCCGGGGGCCACCCCGGCGGCCGGCCACCGGGACGAGGCGCCGGTGATCGAATTGCGCGGGGTGGGCCACGAATACGCCAGCGGCACACCGTGGGCCAAGACCGCGCTGCGCGACATCGGCTTCGAGGTGCACGCCGGCGACGGGCTGCTGATCCACGGCGGCAACGGATCCGGCAAATCCACGCTGGCCTGGATCATGGCCGGGTTGACGGTGCCGACCACCGGCAGCTGTCTGCTCGGCGGCCGCCCGATGCATGAGCAGGTGGGCGCGGTGGCGTTGTCGTTCCAGGCGGCCCGGCTGCAGTTGATGCGCAGCCATGTCGGGCTGGAAGTCGCGTCGGCGGCCGGGTTTTCGCCCGACGACGAGCGGGTGACCGCCGCGCTGGCGGTGGTCGGCTTGGACGCCGCACTGGCCCAGCGGCGCATCGACCAGCTCAGCGGCGGCCAGATGCGCCGGGTGGTGCTGGCCGGACTGCTGGCCCGGGCGCCCCGAGCACTGATCCTCGACGAGCCGCTGGCCGGGCTGGACGCCGGCAGCCAGCGCGGGCTGCTGCAGCTACTGGAGGAGCTGCGCCGCGACACCGGGTTGACCGTGGTGGTCATCTCCCATGACTTCGTCGGGTTGGAGGGGTTGTGCCCGCGCACCCTGCACCTGCGGGACGGGGTGCTGGTGCCGGCTTCGGCGGCCACCG
This sequence comes from Mycobacterium sp. pUA109, assembly GCF_041287095.1. Taxonomy (NCBI): domain Bacteria; kingdom Bacillati; phylum Actinomycetota; class Actinomycetes; order Mycobacteriales; family Mycobacteriaceae; genus Mycobacterium; species Mycobacterium sp. pUA109. The sequence continues at coordinate 23,258 of NZ_JBGGKS010000034.1, forward strand.
GGGGTGCGGCCGGGGGTGCGGCATGACAACCGCGTCGCGGCCGGTGGTGCTGCTGCGCCCGGTGCCCGGCAGCTCGGCCATCCACCAGCTGTGGGCCGGCACCAAACTGATCGTGGTGTTCGGCATCGGGGTGTTGCTGACGTTCTACCCGGGCTGGGTGCCGATCGGGCTGGTGGCGCTGCTGGTGTTGGGGACCGCCCGCGCGGCGCACATCCCGCGCGGCGCGTTGCCGTCGGTGCCGCGGCTGTTGTGGATCCTGCTGGCCATCGGCGGGCTCACCGCGGCGCTGGCCGGCGGCAGCCCGGTGCTGCAGGTGGCCTCGCTGGAGGTCGGGCTGGGTGGGCTGCTGAATTTCCTGCGGATCACCGCATTGTCGATCGTGCTGCTGGGCCTGGGTGCGATGGTGTCGTGGACCACCAACGTCGCCGAGATCGCGCCGGCGGTCGCCGCGTTGAGCCGTCCGCTGCGCTGGCTGCGTATCCCGGTCGATGAGTGGGCGGTGGCGTTGGCGTTGGCGCTGCGGGCCTTCCCGATGCTCATCGACGAGTTCCGGGTGCTGTACGCGGCGCGTCGGCTGCGGCCCAAACAAAAACCCCGCACCCGTCGGGAGCGGCGGCATCGCCGGACGCTGGAGCTGATCGACCTGATCAGCGCCGCGTTGATCGTGACGCTGCGCCGCGCCGACGAGATGGGCGATGCGATCACCGCCCGCGGCGGCACCGGCCAGATCTCGGCGTACCCGTCGCGGCCCACCCGCGCCGATTGGGTGGCGCTGGCGGTGGTCGCCGCGGGCTGCGGGGCGGCGCTGGCGTTCGAGCTGCTGGTGGTGGGGTCTTAGCCTTTCGCCTTGGCCTTGGCCGCCCCGTGCGTCGCCCCGTCGCCCCCCGTGCGTCGAAAGTGCGCTGACGCAGGGCCGCACTCGACTTTTTGCTGCGTGAACGCACTTTCGCGGGTTGTCGGGGCCGGCGGGCATGCTCGCGAGCATGATGAATCTCGTCATCGGCAGTGAAGCCCTGGCCAGCGGTGCGGTCACCCGCCATGAACTGTCGCGGTGGTATCACCGGCTCTATCCCGACGTCTACGCGCCGAACGGGCAGCAGGCCTCGCTGCGGGATCGGACGGTCGGCGCGTGGCTGTGGTCGCGGCGGCGCGGGGTCGTGGCCGGGGTGGCCGCCTCCGCGTTGCACGGGGCGCGCTGGGTCGACGCCGACACCGCGATCGAGTTGATCTGGCACAACGGCCGCCCCCCGCCCGGCATCACCGTGTGCAAAGACGCGGTGGCCGATGACGAGCTCAGCTGGGCCTGCAAACTTCCGGTGACCACGCCGGCCCGGACCGCCTTCGACCTGGCCCGTCGGCTGCCGCGGGGACCGGCGCTGGCCCGCCTCGACGCGCTGATGCACGCGACCCCGTTCTCGGTCGAAGACGTGGCGATGCTGGCCAAGCTGCGGCTGCTGCTGATCGACGCCGGATTCCCGATCCCCACCACCCAGATCCCGGTGCAGCAGGGCTGGCGGTTGGTCGCCATGCTCGATATGGGTTGGGAAGAGTTCAAAGTGGCCGCCGAGTACGACGGTGATCAGCACCGCACCCTGCGCCGCGAATACGTCCGCGACCACTGGCGGCAACATACGCTGCCGCGGCTGGGCTGGATCAACATCAAGGTGATCGCCGAGGACCGCGAGGACGACGTCATCGACCGGGTCTATGGCGCCCTGAAGTCCCGGGGATGGCGGGGCACGCCCCGGTACCCCGCGAAAGTGCGCCCACGCAGGTAGCCACCCGACCTTGTCCTGCGTCAGCGCACTTTCGCGGAGCCCCGCGAGTCAGTGCTCGGCGCCGAGTTGCCCGGACAGGCTTTCGTGGCGATGCGCCGAATCCCGGTTGAGCCCGATGATCTCGACGGTCTTGCCCTTGGCGTCATATTTGGTGGTGATGGCGTCGAGGGCGGCCACGGTGGAGGCGTCCCAAATGTGGGACTCGGACAGGTCGATCACCACCTGCGACGGGTCGCCGAAGTAGTCGAATTGGTACACCAGATCGTTGCTGGACGCGAAGAACAGCTCCCCGGTGACGCGGTAGACGACGCGGCCGCCCGCCTCGTCGACGGCTTTCTCCACGGTCATGAAATGCGCGACGCGGCGGGCGAACAGCACGGTGGCGGTCATCGAGCCGACGATCACGCCGTAGGCCAGGTTGTGGGTGGCCACGGTCATCGCGACGGTGGCCACCATCACCGTCGTTTCGCTGCGCGGCATCCGGCGCAGGGTCGCCGGGGCGACGCTGTGCCAATCCAGGGTCCCGACCGAGACCATGATCATCACCGCCACCAGCGCGGCCATCGGGATGGCGGCCACCACGTCGCCGAGCCCGACGACCAGACCCAGCAGAAACAGCCCGGCCAAAAAGGTGGAGATCCGGGTGCGGGCCCCGTTCACCTTGACGTTGATCATGGTCTGGCCGATCATCGCGCAGCCGCCCATGCCACCGAAGAACCCGGTGACGATGTTGGCCACCCCCTGCCCCCAGCTTTCGCGGGTCTTATCGCTGTGAGTGTCGGTGATGTCGTCGACGAGCTTGGCCGTCATCAGCGACTCCAACAGGCCCACCAGGGCCATCGCCAGCGCGTACGGGGCGATGATCGACAGGGTCTGCGCGGTGAGCGGAATATGCGGAATAAACAGCGACGGCAGGCTTTTCGGCAGTTGACCCTCATCGCCGACGGTGGGGATGTGCACCGAGAACGCCACCGCCGCGACAGTCAACACCACGATCGCGATCAGCGGCGCCGGTATCGCGGTGGTGATCTTCGGCAGCATCACCATCATCGCGATCCCGGCCGCGACAAACGGATACACCAACCACGGCACCCCCAACAGGTGCGGCAACTGGGAGGTGAAGATCAAGATGGCCAGGGCGTTGACGAAGCCGACCATCACGCTGCGCGGGACAAACCGCATCAGCCGGGCCACGCCCAGCAGGCTCAGCAGGATCTGCGTCGCGCCGGCCAGGATCACCGCGGCGATCAGATAGTCCATGCCGTGCGCCCGCACCAGCGGGGCGGTCACCAGCGCGACCGCGCCGGTGGCCGCCGAGATCATCGCCGGCCGCCCGCCGACGACGGCGATGGTGGCCGCCATGGTGAACGACGCGAACAGCCCGACCCGCGGATCCACGCCGGCGATGATCGAAAACGAGATGGCCTCCGGGATCAGCGCCAACGCCACCACCAGCGCGGACAGCACTTCGGTCTTCAGCCGCGACGGGGAGCGCAGCGCGGCTAGCACCGAGGTGCTGGGGTCACCGGCTTCGCGCACGGTGGCGGCCGACGGCGCGGCAGCAGACGACACAATCACTCCGTTCAGGTGGTTGGCAGGGTGGATGCGCAGCAGCCCGGTGGCGCAACGCTCCGATCGGGGGCGACACGGGAGACAGGCGTGGCTGCCCGCCGCCGAACGCTACTTCACCCGCGCGTGAAGTGCATCTTTCGTGGCTCAGCTCACCATTGGTACTACCGGCGCGCGGCCGCGTTGGCGGCGCGCTGGGCGTGGCTTAGCGTGGCGGCGACGTCGGCGCGGCCCAGAAACATCTCGTCGAAGTACGGTTTGAGCGCCTGAAATCCGGCGGCGAAACCGGCCCCGCCGGGGGCCGGCATCCGCAGCCCGCGCAGCACCGCGAAGAACGGGGTGACGTCGACGCCCCGCGCCGACCAGTGCTCGAAGTAGACGCGCTGCGCGGCCAGCACCGCCGGAATCGCCGCACCGCGCCGCCCCAGGTAGGCGTTGCCCTGGGCGCTGCCCATCCAGGCCAGCACCTGGCGCACCGCATCCGGATGCGTGGTCGCTGAATTCCCCGCTGCCGCAATCCCGTTGGTGACGCTGACCCGTCCCTTCGGCCCGGCGGGCAGCGTCGCCAGCCCCCAGCGGAATCCGGCCTGCTCGGCGATCATCGCCAGGTTGTAGGTGCCGGACTGGAACAACGCCATTTTGCCGGCCAAAAACTGGTTGCGGGAGAAGTCGCTGTTGTCGTTGGTGGCCGAGGCCGGCGGCGCGACATGGTCGTCGTTGATCAACCGCACCAGGTAGCCGAACGCGTCGACCGCCGCCGGATTGTCGAACGCGAACGCGTCACCGCGCTGGAACACCCCGCCGGCGGAGCCGAGATAGTTCAAGTAGATGCCCTGCGGATCGTTGGCGGCGTTATACCCCCATTGCCGCACCCGGCGCGGGTCGAAGCCTGGCGCGTCGGCGGCGCGGCCGTCGGCGTCGACGGTGAGCCGGGCCAGCAGCGGCCGCAGCGTATCGGCGCCGCCCGGATCCCACCGCAGCCCGCCCAGCCGGGCGGGGTCGACGCCGGCGGCGGCCAGCAGATCCGCGTTGTAGTACACCGCGATCCCGGCGTCGGTCAGCTGCGGCACCCCCCACAGCACCCCGTCGCGGGTGAACTGTTCGACCACCGACGGCTCCCAGCCGGGGGCGGCGTGGATGTTCATCAGCCGGCCGGTGTCGGCGTAGCCGGCCAGATAGGCGTTGGACAGCCAGAAGATGTCGTCGGCGCCGCCGCCGGCCACGTCGGTGCGCAGCGTATCGAAGTAGGTGGCGTAGGACACCACGTTGACGTGCACGTCGATGTCGGGATGGCTGCGGGTGAACGCCGCGAACGACTCCCGGTAGGCCGCGGCCACCTGCTCATCCCACAGCCGCACGCTCACCACGGTGCGGCCCCCGCGCGGCTGCGCGGCGTGGTCGAGGAGTAGCGCCGTCGCGACCAGTAGCACCGCGACCACGGCCACCGCCGCGGCGGCCAGCGTGGAGAATCGTGGGCGGGTCACGCCACACCCCTGCGGTGAGATTGCGGCCAGGGTCGTGGATTCCCGAAATCCGCAGCCCGCACCGCAATCTCAAGAGCAAGCCGACTCATTTGAGCCCCGTGACGACGATCGAGCGCACGATTTGGCGTTGGAACACCACGAACAGCACGATCAGCGGAACGACGGCGACCGTCGTCGCCGCCATCACCAGCGTCCACTGCGCGTTGTACTGCGACTGCAGGCCGGCGGTCGCCACCGTCAGCACCCGCCACTTGGACCCGCTGGTGATGACCAGCGGCCACATGAAGTTGTTCCACTGCGACACCACCGTGATCAGCGACAGGGTCACCAGGATCGACCGGCTGGCCGGCACCACCACATGCACGATCACATCCAGGGTGTTGGCGCCGTCCAGCCGGGCGGCGTTGACCAGGTCGGCCGGAATCGCGCGGAAATGCTCGCGCAGCAGGAAAATCGCGTATGGCGAGCCGAACACGAACGGCAACACCAGCGCCCAGAAGGTGTTGCGCAGCCCCAGCTGCGCCATCATCAGGTACAGCGGCACCACGGTGACGGTGGCCGGCACCATCAGCGTCGCGATGTACACCCAAAACAGCGCGTCGCGGCCCGGAAACCGCAGCCGGGCGAACGCGTAGCCGGCCAGCACCGAAAAGCTCAGCTGGCCAACAAGAATCATCGCGGTCATCAGCGCGGTGACCGCCAGCGCGCGGCCGAAGCCGGCGCCGGCCAGATCGGTGTAGTTGGTCAGCACCGGGGGCCGCGGCCACGCCAGCGGGGTCCCGGTGGCGAACTGGTGCGCGGAGGTGAACGACGTCACCAGGCCAAGCCCGAACGGCGCCAACGTGATCAGCGCGCCCACCGCCAGCCCGGCGTAGATCAACGCGTTACGTGAGGTCATAGCTGATCCGTCGCCGGAAATACAAGTGCTGCACGACGGTGATGCCGACCAGCAACACGAACAGCACCACCGCCATCACCGCGGCCCGGCCGATCGCCGCCGCGCCGAACGCCTCCACGTAGATGCGGTGCGCCACCAGGTCGGTGCGCCCCGCCGGGCCGCCGCCGGTCAACGCGTAGACGGTGTCGAACACCTGCGCCGCGCTGACCACCCCGGTGACCAGGACGAAAAACGTCGTCGGGCGCAGCATCGGCAGGGTGATCCGCCAAAACCGCTGCCAGCCGCTCGCGCCGTCGGTGCGGGCGGCGGCGTGGATCTCCGCCGGGATCGCCAGGATCCCGGCCAGGAAGAACAACGCCACATAGCCGACGTTGGTCCACACCACCACCGCCGACACCACCGGCAGCGCCAGCCCCGGATCGGACAACCATTCGATGCGATGCCCCAACACCGTGCTGACAGCGCCGTCGGTGGGCGCCAGGATCCAGCGCCACAACACCGCGATGGCCAGCGGCGCGCAGATCCACGGCAGCACGTACAGGGTGCGGAACACCCCGGTGCCGGGCAGCTCGCGGGCCAGCAGCGCCGCGACCGCCAACCCGAGCACGGTTTGCACGGGCACCACGATCGCCACGAACGCCACCGTCACCAGCAGCGAGTTGCCGAACGTCGCGTCGGTCAGCACCGACCGCCAATTGTCGGCCCCCACATAGCTGATCGGGCCCAGCAGGTCCCACCGGTGCAGGCTCAGCCACAGCACCACCAGGATCGGCAGCAGCAGGAACGCGACCACCCCGACCAGGCTGGGTGCCAGCAGCGCATACCCCAGCGCAGCCGACCGGGAGGACGAGCGGGCCATGCAGGTATTAAAGCGCCTCGTTACGGTAGAGCGGTGACACCGGACCGGGGCATCGACGCCGACTTTTTGGCCCTGCCGCGCCGCGCGCTGGCCGACGCCGCGCTGGCGGCGGCCACCGCCGCCGGGGCCAGCCACGCCGACCTGCGCATTCACCGCCTCGCCACCGAGGTGATCCAACTGCGCGACGGCGAACTGGAAACCGCGGTGCTGACCCGCGAACTCGGCCTGGCGGTGCGGGTCATCGTCGACGGCACCTGGGGCTTCGCCTCGCACGCCGAGCTGTCGCCGGACGTGGCCGCCGACACCGCGCGCCGCGCCGTGCAGGTCGCCACCACGCTGGCCGCGCTGAACACCGAGCGCATCGAGCTGGCGCCCGAACCGGTGTACCGGGACGCCACCTGGGTGTCGCAGTACGCGATCGACCCGTTCGACGTGCCCGGCGCCGACAAGATCGCGGTGCTGGAGGACTACTCCGGTCGGCTGCTGCGCGCCGACGGGGTCGATCACGTGTCGGCGGCGCTGATCGCGGTCAAAGAGCAGACCTTCTACGCCGACACCTTCGGGTCGTCGATCACCCAGCAGCGGGTGCGGCTGATGCCGACGTTCGACGCGGTGACCGTCAGCGCCGACGGTTTTGACTCGATGCGTACCCTGGCCCCGCCCACCGCCCGCGGCTGGGAGGTGCTGGCCGGCGACGACATCTGGGATTGGTCGAGTGAGCTGGCCCAGCTGCCGTCGCTGCTGGCCGACAAGGTCGCCGCGCCCAGCGTGACGCCGGGACCCACCGATCTGGTGATCGACCCCACCAACCTGTGGCTGACCATCCACGAATCCATCGGCCACGCCACCGAATACGACCGTGCCATCGGGTATGAGGCCGCCTACGCCGGCACGTCGTTCGCCACGCCGGACAAGCTCGGCACGCTGCGCTACGGCTCGCCGGTGATGACCGTGACCGCCGACCGCACCGTGCCCTACGGGCTGGCCAGCATCGGCTACGACGACGAGGGAGTGGCCGCGCAAAGCTGGGATCTGGTGCGCGACGGGGTGTTTGTCGGCTACCAGTTGGACCGGGTGTTCGCACTCAGGATCGGTCGCGGACCGGGCCGTCCTCGCTCCAACGGTTGCTCGTACGCCGACTCGCCGCATCATGTGCCGATCCAGCGGATGGCCAACGTGTCGCTGCAACCGGGCCCCGAGGACATCAGCACCGCCGATTTGATCGGCCGTGTCGAGGACGGCATCTACATCGTCGGCGACAAATCCTGGTCAATCGATATGCAGCGCTACAACTTTCAGTTCACCGGGCAGCGGTTCTACCGTATCCGCGGCGGCCGCCTGGACGGTCAGCTGCGCGACGTCGCCTACCAGGCCACCACCACCGACTTCTGGAATTCCATGGAAGCCGTCGGCGGGCCGTCCACCTGGCGACTCGGTGGGGCGTTCAACTGCGGTAAGGCCCAGCCGGGTCAGGTGGCCGCGGTCAGCCACGGCTGCCCGTCGGCGCTGTTCCGCGGCGTCAACGTGCTCAACACCCGCAGCGAGGGAGGCCGTTGATGATCCGCGCCGACGACGATGTAGAGCGCAGCGATGGGGAGGAGCGGCGCCGATGATTCCCGCACAGCAGGTCGTCGACATCGCGTTGGGCGCCCCCGCGCGCGCCGACGAGACCCTGGTGCTGGTCACCGACCGGGCCGAGGCGTCGCTGCGCTGGGCCGGCAACTCGATGACCACCAACGGGGTGTCGACCAGCCGGGCCACCACGGTGATCTCGGTGATGCGCGACGCCGACGGCGCCCGGGTCGGCGCGGTGCGCTCCACCGAGGTCGACCCGAGCCTGATCCCGGAGCTGGTGGCCGCGTCGGCGCAGGCAGCCCGCTCGGCGCCGGAGGCCCGGGATGCCGCACCGCTGCTGACCGGCACCGGGGTGCCCGACGACTGGGACGCGGCGGTGCCGGGCACCGGCGCCGAGGCGTTCGCCGGGGTGGCCGGCGCGCTGAGCCGCGGCTTCGGCGGCTCCGACCGGCTGTACGGGTTCGCCCGGCACGAGCTGGAGACGACGTTCGTGGCGTCCTCGACCGGGCTGCGGCGCCGCTACACCCAGCCCACCGGATCGGTGGAGATCAACGCCAAACGCGGCGACGCCAGCGCCTGGGCGGGGGTGGCGACCGCCGACTTCGTCGACGTGCCAACGGATCTGCTGCTGGAGCAACTGTCCACCCGGCTGGGCTGGGCGCAGCGGACCGTGGAGCTGCCCGCCGGGCGCTACGAGACGCTGATGCCGCCGTCCACGGTGGCCGACATGATGATCTACCTGGGCTGGACGATGAGCGGCCGCGGCGCGCAGGAGGGCCGCACCGCGCTGGCCGCCCCCGGCGGCGGCACCCGGGTGGGGGAGCGGCTGACCGACCTGCCGTTGACCCTGTACTCCGACCCGTCGGCCACCGGCCTGCAGTGCGCGCCGTTCGTGACGGCCACCAGTTCCTCGGAGACGGTGTCGGTGTTCGACAACGGGATGGACATCGACCGGGTGGACTGGGTGCGCGACGGGGTGATCAACGCACTGGTTTACCCGCGGGCCACCGCCGCCGAATTCGAGGCCCCGGTCGCGGTGGCCGCCGACAACCTGCTGATGACCGGCGGATCCGACAGCCTCGACGGCATGATCGCCGCCACCGAGCGCGGGCTGCTGCTGACCACGCTGTGGTACATCCGCGAGGTGGACCCCACCACGCTGCTGCTCACCGGGCTCACCCGCGACGGGGTCTACCTGGTCGAAGACGGGCAGGTGCGCGCGGCGGTGAACAACTTCCGGTTCAACGAGAGCCCGCTGGATCTGCTGCGCCGCGCCACCCAGGCCGGGCGGGCCGAGCCGACGCTGCCGCGGGAATGGGGCGACTGGGCCACCCGGGCGGCGATGCCGGCGCTGCGGATCCCGGACTTTCACATGTCGTCGGTGAGTCAAGCGCAGTAGCCCTCCGCGGGCCATCCGCGCGAGGGTGCGTGCGCCGGGGCCGGTAGCCCCCGGATCGGGGGCCGGAGCGGCTCGGTAAATTTGACTGTCATGAATGCACGTGTCGAGCAACTGGAGTTTCAGGCCGAGGCGCGCCAGCTGCTGGATTTGATGGTCCACTCGGTGTACTCCAACAAGGATTCGTTTCTGCGGGAGCTGATCTCGAACGCCTCCGATGCGCTGGACAAGCTGCGGCTGGAAGCGTTCAAGAACAAGGACCTCGACGTCGACACCTCCGATCTGCACGTCGAGATCGAGGTGGGCAGCGAGCCGCGCACCCTGACCGTCCGCGACAACGGCATCGGCATGACCCGCGCCGAGGTGGTGGACCTGATCGGCACCCTGGCCAAGTCCGGGACCGCCGAACTGCGCCAGCAGCTTCGGGAGGCCAAAAACGCCGACACCTCCGAGGAGCTGATCGGCCAGTTCGGGATCGGCTTCTACTCCAGCTTCATGGTCGCCGACAAGGTCGAGTTGCTCACCCGCAAGGCCGGCGAGAGCGCGGCCACCCGGTGGGAATCCTCCGGTGAGGGCACCTACACCATCGAAACGGTCGACGACGCCCCGCAGGGCACCTCGGTGACCCTGCACCTCAAACCGGAGGACGCCGAGGACGGGCTGCACGACTACACCGCGGAGTGGACCATCCGCAACCTGGTCAAGAAGTACTCCGACTTCATTTCCTGGCCGATCCGGATGGAAGTGGAGCGCCGCACCCCGGCTGCTGAAGAGGGCGGCGAGGAGACCGTCACGCAAGAAACCGAGACCCTCAACTCGATGAAGGCGCTGTGGGCCCGGCCCAAAGACGAGGTCTCCGAGGAGGAGTACAAGGAGTTCTACAAGCACGTCGCGCACGCCTGGGACGACCCGCTCGAGGTGATCGCGATGCGCGCCGAGGGCACCTTCGAATACCAGGCCCTGCTGTTCCTCCCGTCGCACGCCCCGTTCGACCTGTTCACCCGGGACGCCAAGGTCGGGGTGCAGCTGTACGTCAAACGGGTCTTCATCATGAGCGACTGCGACCAGCTGATGCCCGAATACCTGCGGTTCGTCAAGGGTGTCGTCGACGCACAAGACATGTCGCTCAACGTCTCCCGGGAAATCCTGCAGCAGGACCGGCAGATCAAGGCGATCCGGCGTCGGCTGACCAAAAAGGTGCTGTCCACGATCAAGGACCTGCAGTCCGAGCGGCCCGAGGATTACCGCACCTTCTGGACCCAGTTCGGCCGGGTCCTCAAAGAGGGCCTGATGAGCGACTTCGACAACCAGGACACGCTGCTGCGGATCTCCTCGTTCGCCTCGACGCAGAGTGACGAGGAGTCCACCACGCTGGCCGACTACGTCGAGCGGATGAAGGACGGCCAGGAGCAGATCTTCTACGCCACCGGCGAGACCCGGGAGCAGCTGCTGAAGTCCCCGCACCTGGAGGCGTTCAAGGCCAAGGGCTACGAGGTGCTGCTGCTCACCGACCCGGTCGACGAGGTGTGGGTGGGCACCGTCACCGACTTCGACGGCAAACCGCTGCAGTCGGTGGCCAAGGGCGAGGTGGACCTGGACTCCGAGGAGGAAAAAGCCGCCCACGAGGCCGAACGCCAGGAACAGGAAAAGGACTTCGCCGACCTGCTGGCCTGGTTGCAGGAGACGCTGGACGACCACGTCAAGGAGGTGCGGCTGTCCAGCCGGCTCACCGACTCACCGGCCTGCCTGATCACCGACGCATTCGGGATCACCCCGGCGCTGGCGCGGATGTACCAGGCGTCCGGGCAGGAAGTCCCGCTGGGCAAGCGGATCCTGGAACTCAACCCGAACCATCCGCTGGTCACCGGTCTGCGCGACGCCCAGAAGAATGCGGGAGACGACGCAGCGCGTGCTGAGGTGGCCGAGACCGCCGAATTGCTCTACGGCACAGCGCTGCTCGCCGAAGGCGGGGCACTGGAGGATCCGGCCCGGTTCGCCGAACTGTTGGCGCACCGGCTGGCCCGCACCGTGTAGTCACGGCGTCGCCACGACTTAGCCACCGCGCAGCCACGGCGTCGAGATCGACGTTGGCGTGCCAAAGTCCGAGTGGGCGGCACCGTAACGTCGATCTCGGCGCGCTCAGGTGCCGCCGTGGCGGGCCAGGAAACCCAGCACCGCGTCGGCGAAGATGTCGTTGCGGTCGCCGGCGACCATGTGCCCGGCGCCGCGCACGTCGACGAATTCGATCTGCGGGTAGCGGGCCAGGAAGGCCTCGGCGCGGTCTTCGCTGACCAGGTCGCTGAGCTGGCCGCGCACCAGCAGCATCGGCACCTCGCTGCGCAGGATCGCCTCGACGGCCGCGTACAACCGGTCGACCTCGGTGACCTCGATCGGGGGCAGCGACGCGCTGCCGCTGATGAACTGCGGATCCCAATGCCAAAACCAGCGGTCACCGCGGCGCCGCAAATTGGTGGTCAGACCGGCCAGGTCCGAGGGCCGCGGCCGGTGCGGGTTGTATTCGGCAATCGCGTCGGCGACCTCGTCCAGCGACTCGAATCCGGACTCCATCCGCTCGGCCATGAAGGTGTGGATCCGGTCCGCCCCGGACGGATTCATCTCCGGCACGATGTCCACCAGCACCACCGCGCTGGCGATGCCGGGCGCGAGTTCGCCGGCCAGCAGCATGCTGGTGACCCCGCCCAACGAGGCGCCCACCAGCACCGGGTGCGGGGGCAGTTGGTGCAACACGGCTTCGACGTCGGCGGCGAAGCTGACCACCCGGTAGTCGCCGTCACCCGACCAGTCCGATTCGCCGTGGCCGCGGAAATCGACGGTCACCGCCTGCCAGCCCCGCTCGGCCACCGCGGCCGCCACCCGGCCCCAGGAGCGGCGGGTCTGCCCGCCGCCGTGCAGGAACACCACGGCGCGGGCCCGCGGGTCGCCGCGGCGATCGGCGACGATCCGCACGCCGTCGGGCCGGTGGGTCAGGAACGTTTCGGCGGCGGTGGCGTCGCTAGTCATCTTCGGATGCTATGTCGCCGGGTGCGCGCCGACGAGCCGCGGTCCACACCGTTCCCAGGATCAGCGCGCGTAAATGGGTGGCAGTCGCTGGCCGCGTCGATGAACACTGGGGGCATGTCGTTATCGCCCCCGGCTTTCGCCCGAGATCCCGCCACGGCGGCCTACTACCACCAGCGCGCCGCCGAATACGACGAGTGGTACCTGGGGCAAGGGCTGTACCGCGACCGGGAGCGACCCGGGTGGGGCGCCGAGGTCGGCCAGGTCGTGCGTTTGGTGGGTCAGCTGCCGGCCGCGCGGACGTTGGACGTCGCCTGCGGCAGCGGCTTTTTGACCCGCCACCTGCGTGGCGTGGTGGTGGGAGCGGATCAAAGCCCCGCCATGGTGGCGCTGACCCAACGACGGCTACCGCAGGGCGTGGCGATCGTGGCCGATGCGCTGGCACTGCCGTTTGCCGACCACGCCTTCGACCGGATCTTGACCGGGCACTTCTACGGACATTTGCCCGACGACGAACGTGAAGCCTTCCTTGCCGAGGCGCGGCGGCTGGCGGACGAGTTGATCGTCATCGATTCGGCGCTGCGCCCCGGCATCGAACCTGAGCAATGGCAAGAGCGGATCCTCAACGATGGTTCGCGGCACCGCGTTTACAAGCGCTACCTCACCGGTCCGCAGCTGGCCGACGAACTGGGCGGTCAGGTGCTGTTCGACGGGACCTGGTTCGTCGCCGCCCAGGCCCGCTGGGAGCGCTCCTGAGAGCGGCGCCCACGCTCGGACTTCGCCAGGGATGCTGCCGTTGGTAGTCCGCGGACGTCGCCGGTCCGTCGCGGACCGCGCACCTTGAACACCTGCCCATGATTGTCAACTAAAGTTGCGCAATGTAGGTTGTCGATCATGGCGGAGGAACCGGACATCGATGCGTTGGCAGCGGCGCTGTACCAGGGCGTCGCGCTGGTGCTGCGCCGGACCAAGAGGTTGCAGGCCGCCGACGAGGTGACCCTGCCGGAAAGGGCAGCGTTGGCACGGTTGGATCGTGGTGGCCCAGCGACGGCAGCGGATTTGGCACGCATTGAACAGATCAGCCCGCAGGCCGTGCGAGTGACGTTGGCCGCGTTGGAGTCACGCGGTTTGGTGCGGCGCGAGGACGATCCGGACGACGGCCGCCGACAGGTGATGTCGTTGACCCCGTCAGGCGTCGATTACGTCCGACACGCCCGTGCCGCGCGCGCCCAGCGCTTCGCCAAGGTCTTGGCCGAGGAATTCACTGCGGCCGAGCTGCGGACCCTTGCTGCGGCTGCGCCGCTGATCGAACGCCTGGGTGACCACATCTGATGGGAGTGATGTCTCACGGGCAACCACCAGAAAGGACAACGAAATCATGGAACTGGGCATACATTTCATTGACTTCCTGCCGGGCGCTCCCGAAGAGCTGGGGCCGACGTTGGCGGCATCGGCCAAGGTCGCCGAGCAATCCGGCGCATCCATGTTCAGCCTGGCCGACCACTTCTTTCAGATGGAACTCGTAGGACACGCGCACGATCCGTTCCTGGAGGCCTACACCTCGCTGGGTTTCCTTGCCGGGCAAACCGACACCATCACGCTGGCCCTGATGGTGACCGGCGTGACCTACCGCTATCCCGGACTCCTCGCCAAGATTGTCAGCACGCTCGACGTCCTCTCGCAGGGCCGCACCATCCTCAGCATCGGCGCAGCGTGGTACGAGCGCGAACACCTAGCCTTGGGCGTCCCGTATCCGCCACTTCGGCAACGATTCGAAATGGTCGAAGAGACGCTGCAGATCTGCCTGCAGATGTGGAGCGACAACGACGGCCCCTACCACGGTCAGCACTACCAGCTGGCCGAAACCATCTGCCAACCCCAACCAATCCGGCGTCCACCGATCCTGATCGGTGGTGACGGCGAGAAGAAAACGCTACGCATGGTCGCCCAATACGCCGACATCTGGAACAGCAATGCCGCTACCCCCGAGGAAGCCGAACACAAAATCGACGTGTTGCACCGGCACTGCGACACGGTTGGTCGTGACCCCGGCCAGATTCGCAAAACGTTGATGATCGGTCCGCAGTTCGACCCGTTCGGCGATCCGAGCGCCTTCTGGCAGGCCATGGAAGCCTTCGCCAAGGCCGGCATCGAACTGATCAATATCCCAGTCCTTCCGGGCAACCCGGATCCCGTTGGGTTCGTCACCAGGGTGGGCGAGGAGGTCATCCCCAGACTGGCCTCGTTGGGCTGAGGCCACTGCATTGCCGACGCCCTGCCGGCTGGCACCGACGCGCGCCAACCACTACCACTAGGAACCCGATGTCCGCTCGTGTCCGTGTGGGCTGCGGCCGGTTCAGACGGCGAATCGCCACGTGCTCAGGCGAACGGCTGCAGGGCGAATCCGCCCCAGGCGAGGAGCGCGAACACGGCGATAAACACGACATCGCCGGCCATATACCCCCACTCGCTGCGGCGGAACCTCGTGGTGGCGGCGCCGGCCATGAACAGCATCAGGCCGCAGGCGGCGATCGGCACCAGCAGTGGTGCCACCCCGACGGCCGCCGGGAGGATGAGACCGACCGCGCCGATCAGCTTGATCGTGCCGATGGCCTTGAGATGGCCACTGCTGAAGTCGTCGACCCAGTGCTGGTTGGCGCCCAATGCCCGGTATTTCTCCTTGGACATCAGCACCAGGGTGGCGCCGCCGACGACGTACCCGGCAGCGGCGACGCCGGCGATGATCCACAGAGCGGTGTTCATGGCGTACTCCTTCGTGGTTACCTCGGTCGGGTGGGGTTCGTCATTACCTATGACGCACCGACACCACGAGAGGTAACCGATGACGACCGAGACGCAGCTGGCGGAGGCTTTCGAGCAGCAACGCCAGCGCCTGCTGGCGTTGGCGCATCGAGTGCTGGGCTCGCGGTCGGACGCCGAAGATGCCGTCCAGGAGGCGTGGCTGCGGCTGTCCCGCCAGGACGCGGACGCGATCGACAACCTGGCCGGGTGGCTGACGACGGTGATCGGCCGCATCTGCATCGACACCCTGCGCTCGCGCGCCGCGCGGCCCGAGGTCTCGTTCGATCAAGAGCTTCCCGAACTCGTCGTGACCGATGACCGCGACATTCCGGAAGATGCTGCGGTGCTGGCGGATTCGGTGGGGCTGGCGCTGCTGGTCGTGTTGGGGTCGCTGCGCCCGGAGGAACGGCTCGCGTTCGTGCTGCACGACATGTTCGCGGTCCCGTTCGCCGAGATCGGGGAGATCCTGGGCAAATCGAGCGATGCCGCCAAGATGCTGGCCAGCCGGGCGCGCCGCAAAGTCCAGGACGTGCCCCGGCCGGCGGGAAATCGCCGGGAGCAGCGTGAGGTCGTCGATGCCTTCCTGGCGGCCGCCCAGGGCGGCGACTTCGACGCCCTTCTCCGCGTGCTCGATCCCGACGTCATCTGGCGCCAGCACACCGTTCGCGGGGTGACCGTCACGACCGGACCCGACGCGATCATCGACGCGGTCCGCCGCGGCCAAGGTGCACGCATCCGGACCCGTCGCGTCCTGGTCAACGGCCAGCCCGGCATCCTCGGCTGCGGGCCGTCGGGGCGCCCGCTCAGCCTAATGGCCTGCACGGTCCAGAACGGTCGTCTGGCGGGAATCGTGTCGATCAACGACCCGGTCCGGCTGGCCGGCATCGACCTCCCCGAAGTGCCCGACACGCTGGACGGTGCTGACTAGCTGCCGCGTTGTATCGCAGGGGGCTACCGCGCACCACCGTGTCGTTGGCGATCAGCACGGGCGCTAATGTCGTGGTCGTGCAGTGGCTTGTTGGAAGCGCTTCCCGCTCACAAGCGGAGCGGATATCGGCAGCTAGTTGACGCATGGGGCGGTAGCTCAGTCGGTTAGAGCCGCGGACTCATAATCCGTTGGTCGCGGGTTCGAGCCCCGCCCGCCCCACCGTGAATTCCCTGGTCAGAGCCTAGTTATGCTGGTTAGGTCGGCTATGTAGAGCTGTTCACGTACGCGGCGCGTACGCGGGTGGGCGGCGTAGCCCCGGTTAGCTAAGTCGAGACACGCCCAGCGTCAGTGATAGGCGGTACCGACGCGGTGACGGGAGAGGGACTGGTCCTTAAGACCTGTCAGCCGACAGCGGCCCGTCGCCCCGCTCAACTTCGGCACAGTGACGAAACGTGTCAGAGGGCGGTGGTGAAATGCTGACGTCTACGGCGACTGGATCCCCGAACAGGACGGCGGCGCGCTCAAGAGCTACCAGAGCCGACTGCACCCGTACGGCCCGTCGATGCCGCTGGGAACGTCGTGCCGCTATTTGGCTGATAGGCCACAATCTTCACAAGAGCCACATACGTACCCACAAAAATCTTTAAATACCTCCTCGTCCCCAAATCCGACACACCGAACGTCCACCTAATCCGTTTCCGTCCGCAAATACGTGTATGCTCTCAACTATGACCACAGCGAACGTCACGCGGGCTCTGGATGAGCTTCGGCGTGAGTACGCCGAGGTTGGGGTGGAAAGGGAGCGCGTCGAACAGCAACTGGCTGTGCTCGAAACCCGGCACGACCGCCTCGGCGAGGCGATTCAATCTTTGGAACGACTATACGGACCCGAGCCCCAGTCCGAGCAGGAGCAGGAGCAGGAGCAGGAGCAGGAGCAGGAGCAGGAGCAGGAGCAGGAGCCTGAGGCTGACCTAACGCTGGACGGGGCCGCCGCTGCCGATAGGCCACTGGTGCCATCGGACTCGCCGATTTCGAAGTACATAAAGCGTGGCGGCGAGGGAAAGCGACTTAGTTCCACGCTGATGGTGGCTGAGCTGCTAGGCGAGCTCGACAAATGGATGAGCCGAGATGAGCTCAGAGACGCGTTTTTTGACAAGTTTTCCCGCAATGAGTTGGAGCGGTTCTGGGACAGGCCGGACAACGCTTTCGGTACTGCGCTCACGCGGGCGGTAAGGGACAACCTGATCTCACGTGCCCACCGAACTGTTGACAACACCGAGGTCTACGGCTCCAAGGCTGTACTCCAACGGCTTCGGGAGCAGGACGCCTTGAGGTCCGCATCATCCGACCCGGGTGCGGAGGAGGAAAAGTGACGATAAGACGAAGGGCTCAATTCCACGAATCGCTCGGACGCGAGTGAGTTGAGCCCTTTCCGGAGCCGATCAGTGGCAGCTGGTCGGCTTCGCAGCCCCGTAGGGAGGCACCGGGTACGCGATCCGGGATCGGTTTCTATACACGGTCGAAGCTAGCCGGGTGACGACCCGGCTGGCAAGCGCCCTCGCCAGGCCTACTCATAACCGTGATGGCGCCTTTACGCATAGCTAACTCGCTCACTTACGCGACCGGGGGTGATGAGGTGAGCCCTTCGTAGTGGTCCAGGTGTTGTGCGACTCTGATGCCCGAGGTTTGGGCAGGAAGAATCGACAACAAC
>NZ_JBGGKS010000035.1:0-38482 GCF_041287095.1 Mycobacterium sp. pUA109
GCCTTGCCATGCTGACATCCTTCCAGCCCACCCCACGGGGCAAGCCAACTCAGATGTCACCTGTTCATGCAGCAGACCCAACCGGCTCGTCCTCTTATGGGCCGGATGGTCGCCGGGGATGGCGGTCCTGCATCACGTGGGCAGGAAATCCGGCACCCCTTACCGGACGCCGCTGAATGTATTCCCGACCGACGGTGGCTTTCTGTTTCTCGTTGGCTACGGCCCACGTACCGATTGGCTGAAGAACGTGAATGCTCACGGTACGGCGGAGATCGAGCACTACGGCAAGCGGATCGAGGTTACTGAACCTCGCCTTACCACGAAAAGCCAGGCTGCCGAGCTGGTTCCGCTGCGTTGGAGACCCGTGTTCGCTGTTGTCCCGTTTGATGAGGCGCTCCTGTTGACAGCTGCCCGTGCATAGTTGCCCTGTGCCCATCGTGACCCGCGCAAACAACATACCGACACTGCTCATTACCAATCAATAGGGGAACCACATGCCTAGGACCGACACCGCCGTCGCACCAGAGGCGGAGCCGTTCGTACCTCCCGACCCTGCCGAGGCTCTAGCCCGACTGGACATGCCTATCGCTGATGCGATGCGCACGCAGCGCGCGATACGTCGCCTGCACACCGATCCGGTCGACTGGGAAGTTTTACGTGAAGTGCTGGCGCTGGCTTTGAAGGCCCCAACAAGTTCGAACAGCCAAGACTGGGCGTTCATCGTCGTTACCGACCCAGAGCAGAAGAAGCGCCTGATCGGCGGCTACCAACGGATGTTCAAGCTGACCGGTGTATTGAGAGTGTTTGGTGGGTCAACCTATAACGCCATGAGCCGGCAGTGGAGCGCAGTGGAATGGCAAGGGCAACACTTCCACGAGCTGCCGGTTTTCGTCATTCCGTGCTACCGCCGCAACATGCGACATCGCTCGGTCGGCCGACCGCAAGTATCCGTATCGTCCTTCTACGGCTCGGTTTATCCTGCCGTGCAGAATATTTTGCTCGCGTGCCGCGCGGTTGGGCTGGGAGCGTCGCTTCAGACTTTGCCGCTGTGGTACCTGCCGAATGTACGTAAGGTCCTCGGATTGCCTCGCTCGGTGGTCCCGGTGTGCCTCATCCCGATCGGCTGGGCCCGCGGTCGATACGGGCCGACACAACGGCCTCCGGTTGAAGACGTCCTGCACGTCGAGCGCTACGGCAATCAGCCATTTCACGCCTCAGCCACCGACGGCGATGGGCGCATGGCGGCTGAAGCGACGCCCCGCGGGCATTCATCGGATCGGTGAGCGGCACGTGTGTTCGGCCATCGATCGCGTCGACCGATGCGTGGCATCAGGCGGTGCGCACTCCAACGTTGCGGTTATCAGGGTTTGGATTTGTTCGTCACCGATCACACGTGGGCGGCCCGGACTCGGTTCGTCGAGCGGTCCTCGCAATGTCAACTTGACCTGGCCCCGGCGTGACGGCTCGAAGTGGCGCTGGCCGGTCGTCGTGGCTACGTGGTCTTGCTTAGGTGCGCGGTGAGCCAGGCTGTGGCTGCCTCGTTGAGGGGGCCGGCGGGTGAGAGACCCTCGACGTGCTGGTTGGCGCCGGTGAGGTGGTGTGCGACGTCGTCGAAGACGCGTAGCTTGACCAGGTCGGTGTGGCCCGACTGCAGGTAGGCGTTGGCGAGAGTGTGATAGAGGGTGCGGGCATCGTCGGGGGTGGCGTACTCGTCGTCGGCGCCGTGCAGGATGAGCAATGCTGGCGGGGATCGGCGCGCGGCAACGGTGGCGGCGTGCGCGGTCAGGTCGGCGCGGTGAGCGGCCGCGCGGGCATCGTTGTCCCAGGGGTAGGTGGTGCCGGACAAGCGTTCGGAGAGTGCTACGGCAGCGGCAGGACTGTTTACCGTGTTGACCAGTATTGCGGCTTGGATGGGTGCCTGCGCCCGGATCAGGTTGGCCGCAGCGACTACGCCGCCGGCCGAAAATCCCAATAGTCCCAGTTTTGTATTGGCGCCGGTCCGCTCGGTGATTGCAGTCACGATGGGGGCCAGTTCATCAGCGGCCTGCTCGACGATTGGTATGAGCAGCTGACGCAGGTAGTCACGGGCTTGACGCTGCATGACCTCATCGATGCCGCCCGCCGGCAGGCGCTCACCGAACATGGGAAGGCCGATGTAGGCGAGGTTGGCGTCCAGCGCTTCCAACGGAAACGCATCGGCCATGTCCTGCGGACTATTTGGTGGTCCAAAGCCGTGGTACAGCACTATGATTGGAGCGTTGCGGTGCCGAGCAGGGCGGAGCAAAACGGGGACGTCACCGACGTGGATCGCCATGAGGTCGGCCATACCCACCAGTGTGCCTCCAGGAAGGTGGGAGGGCAGTTAGCTTGCCGGTCGGGCGTTGCGGGCGTGAGCGAGTCGGTAGGAGGTGCTGCCGGTTTCGATGATCGCCCCGGCCAACGTCAACCGATCCACTATTGCAGCGCATAGCCGCGGGTCAGTGAAGGTTTTTGTCCACGAAGAGAACGGCTCGTTGGAGCCGATAGCGATGGCCGAGCGCTCTTCGCGCTCGGTGAGAACTTGGAACAACAACTCTGCCCCGCGCCGGTCCAGTTGCAGATACCCCAGCTCGTCCACCAGGAGAAGATCAATGCGGCCGTAGCGGTTGATCAGCTTGGTCAGCTGCTTGTCGTCGGCGGCTTCGGCCAACTCGTTGACCAACTTGCTGGCCAGTGAGTAACGCACTCGGTAGCCGGCTTCGGCGGCCAAGGTTCCCACAGCGATCGGCATAATGGGTTTTGCCGGTGCCCGAATCACCAATCAAACACAACGGGTGCCCGGCTTTGACCCAGGCGCAGCTGGACAGCTGACCGATGACCGCCGGGTTGATGGACGGATTGGCCTCGAACGAGAACTCCTCCAGCCGTTTTGTCCGGGGAAACCCGGCGTCGCGGATGCGTCGTTCGGCGCGTCGGCGAGTGCGGTCATCGCATTCGGCGATCACCAGCTCAGACAGAAACCCCAGGTAGGTCATTTGTTCGCGCTCGGCTGCGGTCGCGATCTCAGCGAATCGGTCTCGTATGGTGGGCAGGCGCAGTATGCGGCAGCCTTGCTCGATCGCGGCGGTCGCGGCCTGCTCAGTCACCGTGCGGCGGCCGGTCACTAGGTTTCCCGCCCGAGCAAAACGTCGTATTTGTCCACCGACGGCAGCGGCAAGCTGACGGCCGGAACGGCGGCTAGGCGATGCTCGGCCAGGATCACCACACCAGTACCGCCCTCGACACCGTCTGGGGTCGGTGCCACACCCCGGCGCTCGGCGGCCTTGCGGGCTTCCAGCGTCACCACATCAGCGTTGGTGGATCCGACCGACAGCGCCGCGGTGATGCCGGCCAGCACGTCGGATCGCTCCACGTGGCGGTGCAACAGCAGTACCTCGACGAGCGCCCGAGTGCCCTTGGCATCACCGTGGGCTTTGCCGGCGGCCGCCCAAAACGCGTCATGCTCGGCGGTGAAAACCTTCGATGCACGGGCTTGGGCCAGCGCGGTTGCCCCGGGCAGGGCGCCGGGTTTGCGCAGCAGGATCTCCAGATAGTGCTCCAAATCCAAGACTTTGGCGCCCTTGCCGATAGCGCGCTGATGCCGTGCCACCATCGTGTTGAGGTCGTAGACGGTCACCGTCGAGGCCGACAGTTTGAGTCCTGACCCACGCTGGTGGCCCGGTTGCCGACACGGCGGGCGTCGTCGGCGTCATCGGCGAGGGCCAGCAGCGCGTTGAGTTCATCGATGGAGTCCGCCACCGGCATGGGCACGCAGTGGTTGCGGCGAAACCGCCCTCCCTTTATCCCAGTGGCCGTGCCGGCGTAACCGCAGGCCCGACCACCAGTTCATCGCGTTCGGGTGATTCTCGATCGGTGCTGCTGCGCTGAGGGCGGGGGGTGAACAGCACACCGTCATCGACGGGTCCGCGGCGCAGCAACAGCACGTCACGCACGTAGTTTTGGTGCAGTCGCCACGGTGTGTGCTCGCCTTGTTTGGGGAGATTCGCCACGCTGCGCAACACATAACCCGACGCCAGATCGATGATGGGACTGTGCGCGCTGACCCCCGTGGCATCGGGGATGACGGCGCCGTAGCAGTGGCGGTCCATGTGTTTGAGCAGCCGACAGACGTATTCGGCGACCAGATCAGCCTTGAGCGTCCATGAGGCGTTGGTGTAGCCGACGGTCAAGGCGAGGTTAGGGACACCTGAGAGCATCATGCCTTTATAGGCCAACGTCTCAGCTAGATCAACGGCCTTGCCGTCAACCCTCAGATCCATGCCGCCAAGTGCCAGCAGGTTCAAACCGGTTGCGCTGACGACGATATCGGCGTCCAGCTGAGCACCTGACCGCAAACGGATCCCGGTTTCGGTGAACGTCTCGATATGGTCGGTCAAGATCGAGGCCGAACCCCTGCGGATCGCGGCGAACAGATCTCCATCGGGCACCGCACACATCCGCTGATCCCAGGGATCGTAGGCCGGGGTGAAGTGGGTGTCGAGGTCGTAGCCTGCGGGCAGTTGTTTGGCGGCTGCCCACCGAATCAGCGCCTTGACGAGCCGTGGGCGCCGCCGGCTCAAGCTGAACATCACGATACCCAGTAGCGCGTTTTTCCAACGGACCAACGCATAGGCGAGTTTTTGGGGAAGTCTGTTGCGCAGCAGGTCCGCGATCGGGTCCCGCGCCGGCAGAGCAACGATGTACGACGGGGACCGTTGCAGCATGGTGACGTGCTCCGCAGCCTGAGCCAGCGTGGGCACCAAGGTCACTGCGGTGGCTCCGCTGCCGATCACAATGACCCTCTTGCCGCGGTAGTCGAGATCTGAGGGCCAGTGCTGAGGGTGAACGAGCGGTCCGCCGAACCTCTCCACACCATCGAATGTTGGGCTAAAGCCCTCGTCGTACCGGTAGTAACCGGTACAGATGTACAGAAACGCACACGAGATCTTCACTTCGTCACCGACGTCGGTGCGGTTCACCTTGACGGTCCACCGACACGACCGGCTGTCCCAGCTGGCATTGACGACCCGATGGTTCAGCCGGATCAGGTGTGCGACATCGAACTCGCGCGCGGTGTCGTTGATGTAGTCCAAGATGGTAGATCCGTCGGCGATCGCCTTGGAATCAGTCCACGGGCGAAACTGATAGCCGAGCGTGAACATGTCCGAATCGGATCGAATTCCGGGGTAGCGGAACAAGTCCCAGGTGCCCCCGACAGCGTCGCGGGCCTCCAGGATGGTGATCGATTTGTCGGGACATTGCTGGCGCAGGCGGCAGGCGGCCCCGACGCCGGACAGTCCCGCTCCCACAATCAACACGTCGGCAAATTCGCCAGCTGCATCGCTAGGCATCGTTGGTCCTCCTGTGCGCCGAGGTCCGCGCGGCAGGACAGATCCCGACGCTGTATTCCCAGTAGCATGTAGTGCTATTCATAGTACTAGATACTGACTGTTCTAGTTCGGCGAGTCAATGGGTGAGCGGGCTACCGGGTGCAATTAAGTCGGAATGCGGGAGACTCCGACAGTGCGCGGCGGGTCCTGTCCGGCCTTCGTCGGGCTCCGTGAGTGAATCGGTGCAGTGGAGTTCCGGCCCGCGCTGAACAGGCCGGCCTGATCGTGGCCGGGAGCCGGGTTTATGGTGCGAAGCGGCGTTTGAGGGCTTTGGCCAGTGGGGTAGGTACTCGCGACAGCGCCGACAATGCATGGGGCAGCGCTTTCAGTTTCAGGCCGGTGATCGCCGGTGGGATGACGGCTTCGATCAGGTGCGGCCCGCGGTGGCTGAAGGCGTATTGTATTGCGGCGGTGAGGTCTTCGGCATTGTTGACCCGCCGGGCGGGGACTCCCATGCCGTGGCCGAGGTCGACGAAATCGAGGTCAGGTCCCGAAAGGTCGAGCTGGGATCTGGCTTTGGGCCCGGCCGCGCTGGCACCGACCCGTTGCAGTTCGACATTGAGGATGTTGTAGCAGCGGTTGTTGATGATGACGACGGTGATGTTGAGGTGTTCGCGGGCCATGGTCCACAGCGACTGGATGGTGTACATGGCCGATCCGTCGGCTTGCACGGCCAGAACCGGTCGGTCAGGGCAGGCCACGGCGGCGCCGATGGCGACGGGGAGACCCTGCCCGATGGCCCCGCCTGTAAGGGTGAGTACGTCGTGGCGCGGCGCTCCGGCGGTGAAGGCGGGCAGCATGACGCCGGAGGTTTGGGATTCATCGGAGATGATCGCGTTGTGGGGCAACACCGCGCCGATGGCCTGGCAGACGGTGTTGGCGGTGAGCCGCCCGCGCGGTGGCGGGGGCCGGTGCGGTGGTTGCAACGACGGGGCGGCGTCGGTGGCGCCGAGCGCTTTGACCAGGGCGTGCAGGCAGGCCGCGGGGTTTTGGGTGGGGTCGGCCAGGGCGTGTACGGTGCAGCCATCGGGCACCAGGTAGCTGGGTTTGTCGGGGTAGGCGAAAAACGACACGGGTGCCCGGGCGCCGGCCAAGACGAGGTGCTTGA
The DNA here is from genome assembly GCF_041287095.1 of Mycobacterium sp. pUA109. NCBI lineage: Bacteria > Bacillati > Actinomycetota > Actinomycetes > Mycobacteriales > Mycobacteriaceae > Mycobacterium > Mycobacterium sp. pUA109. The sequence continues at coordinate 6,517 of NZ_JBGGKS010000035.1, forward strand.
TGCCAGACAGTTGCACGGTGGCGAGCTCGGGGAAGTAGGCCAGCCGCTCGACGGCGGGCAGGCCCGCACCGCGCTGCAAACGGGTGGGAAACACGTCGGCCAGCAGGGCGGCGCCGGTAGCGGCGCTGATCTGGGCTGCGGCGATTAATCCTTCTTCGTGCAGCGCCGACCCACCGAGCAGCAGCGCCGTGGTGCCACCGGCGCCCATCGCGGCGGCGATCTGGGTGACGGTCTGGGTGTCGGGGGGTTGTGGGGGCCGAATCGGTGCAGGCGGGGCGGGCCTCGCGCCGTGGCTGCCCCAGGATATGTCGGCGGGCAGGATCAGGGTGCTGACCTGTTGCGGTGTGGACCGCGCGACGGCGATGGCTTCGGCGGCGTCGGCGACGAGTGTGTCGGTGGACGCTGTGGTGCGCACCCAACTCGAAACGTTGCGGGCGACGGTTTCGATATCGGATTGCAGTTGCGCGTCGTATTGGGTGTGGGTGGTGGCGTGGTCGCCGACGATGTTGAGCAGCGGGACGCCTGCTCTGCGGGCGTTGTGCAAGTTGGCCAGGGCGTTGCCGAGTCCGGGGCCCAGGTGGAGCAGGGTGGCCGCGGGCAGTCCGGTCATGCGAGCATAGCCGTCGGCGGCGCCGGAGGCCACGCCTTCAAACAAGGTGAGCACGGCCCGTAACTGTGGAGCGCTCTCAAGGGCCGCGACGAAATGCATCTCAGAGGTGCCCGGATTGCTGAACACGACGCTGACCCCGGCCTCGACCAGGGCGCGTACCAAAGCTTCAGCTCCGTTGGTCATTGCGGTGGCTTCCTGGTCGGGGCGTCGGCGATCGCCACGACATCACCGGCCGCGTACTGCCCGTCGGGGTGTGGGCGTTTTCCGGTCGACTGTGCGGTGATTTGTTGGAGCTCGTCGACTCGGTAGTGGTAGATCGACCGGCGGGTGGTGTTGTAGGTGTTGCACAGGAAAGCCGCTGCTGCGGTGGCGATCCCGTGCTGGGCGTCATTGGCCATGAATTTGGCGTTGGTTGCTGCGCTCACGGCTGTCCTCCCTTGGCCGATGTCGCGTCGGGGCGGGCAACGTCACTTCAGGCGGCGACGTGTCGAACCTGTGCGCTCGAACCCCGAGGTTGTAGATTGTGGTACATGCACGTACCTTGAGGTAGGCACGGATATGCACAGTATCAAGGACGGGTGCGCGTTGTCGTCGATGACGGTTCCCGCGGTCGAACCACCAAAGCGGCGAACACGGGGGTGGTGTCGGCCCCGCGGGTCATTGGGAGGTTCGACGGTTTGGGGAAGTGCGGGTGAGCAGAGCAGCAGCGCGGACCCTGAGCGGGCACACCCTGGTCGTCATCACCTGGCCGCGTCGGCTATCCAGGCGCAGCGGCTCTCCTGGATCGATTCACCCGGGCTTCAGCACACCGAGTCCATCCTCGGCGGGCCGGTCCTCAGCACGCTTTTCGACGTACTGGGCCCACCACGCGCTGCCGCCGGCAGCCGAGCACCCCACACGCCCACCAGAACACCACACGAGCGGGAGTACACGATGAGTTCACTACGCACCCACGACGACAGCTGGGACATCACGACCAGCGTCGGCAGTACCGCGATCATGGTGGCCGCGGCCCGCGCGGTAGAAACCGAGCAGCCCGACGCGCTGATCTGTGACCCCTACGCCAGACTGCTGGTCACCGGCGCCGGTGCCGGCGCGTTGTGGGAGGCCATGCTCGACCCGGCGATCGTGGCCAAAGTGGACGCCATCGACCCTCACGTGGCCGCCATCGTGGCTCACATGCGCGGCTACCAAGCGGTACGCACAAACTTCTTCGACGCCTACTTCGCCGAGGCCGCTGACGCGGGGATTCGGCAAGTAGTGATTTTGGCGTCAGGACTGGATTCTCGTGCCTACCGGCTGGACTGGCCAGCGCAGACTACCGTGTACGAGATCGACCAACCCGAGGTACTCGCCTACAAGTCCGCCACCTTGGCCCGCAGCGGGGCTACACCTTCAGCGGAGCGCCGCGAGGTAGCCAGCGACCTACGGCAGGACTGGCCCGCCGCCCTGCGGGCCGCCGGGTTTGACCCCACCGAACGTACGGCCTGGCTGGCCGAGGGGCTGCTGATGTATCTACCCGCCCCAGCCCAAGACCGGCTTTTCACCCAGATCAGTGAACTCAGCGCCGCCCACAGTCGAATCGCGGCCGAAACCGCGGCCTCTCAGGCAGATGAGCGGCGCAAGGAGATCCGCGAGCGATTCGAAAAGGTGGCCCAGGCCCTCGGCGTCGAGCACATCGACATCGGGGAGCTGATGTATCGGGACACCGGCCGGGCGGCCGTCGATGACTGGCTCAACCAACACGCCTGGCGCGCCAGTGCCCAGCCCTCTGAAAACGAGATGCGCCGCCTTGGCCGCTGGGTCGACGGCGTCATAGAACCCGACGCTAAAAGCGCTTTCTCGGATTTTGTGACCGCGTACCGGTTGTGATGCCACGGCTGCCCAACACAGACGTGCAGACACGATCGGACTCGGGCGTGCCGATGCATGTCCCGTGTGCAGACAAGCCAGCCCCCACCTGACGCAGACCAGAAAGGAATCAGATGTGGTGGCCTACCCACCGTGGTACGTAAGCCGGAATCGGCTGGTTACCAACAAACCGGGGCGGTTGGGTCTCCGCGGTGGGCTTGTGGATCCAGAGCGGCCGCACCTCGGGTCGACGCTACCGGATGGCTGAACGTATTCCCCACCGATTACGGCCTGGCGATCTTTTTGTCCAAACCTAAGGACGATTCATAATGCTAGCACGGGCATTCCTGACCACAGCGAACGCGTCGCCCCATATCTGGGCGTGGCCCGAGTGCCCGGGACCACGCTCATTTCAGGAGAAAAGCGTATGGTCAGAACGCCGATTGGTCGAGTTCCATGATGTCGTTGTCTATCGATTCGATGACCTCCCGACTGCTCGACAGCAGCGGAAGCATGTTGTGCGCAAAGAATTTCGCGACCGCGACCTTGCCTGTGTAGAACGCACGGTCCTTGTCGCTCGCGCCTGCAGCGAGCGCGCACTGGGCGATGCGGGCGCCGACCAGCAGCCGCCAACCGATCATCAGGTCACCAACGGCCATCAAGAACCGCACCGAGGCCAGGCCCACCTTGTAGATCTGACTGGTCTCCTCCTGCGCCGACATCAGATAACCGGTCAACGACGCAGCCATCGCCTTGACATCGGCTAAAGCATTGGCCAGCCGTTCGAGTTCAGGCTGCAGGTGCTGATCGCCCATGTCGATCATCGCTGAAATCTGGTCAGTCACGTGAGCGAGCGCCGAACCCCGATCCTTGATGATCTTGCGGAAAAAGAAGTCCAGTGCCTGGATCGCGGTAGTGCCTTCGTACAGCGAGTCGATCCGCGCGTCACGGATGTACTGCTCGATCGGGTAGTCCTGCAGATAGCCTGAGCCGCCTAGCGTTTGCAGCGACTCGGACAGCACTTCGTAGGCGCGCTCGGAGCCCACGCCCTTGACGACCGGTAGCAGCAAATCCTCTACCCGGTGCGCCAGGTCGGCATCGGCACCGGAAACAACCTGCGCGACATCAGGGTTCTGGTGAGCAGCGGTATATAGGTATACCGCCCGCAGGCCCTCGGCGTACGCCTTTTGGGTTAGCAGGCTGCGCCGGACATCCGGGTGCTGGATTATCGTCACACGGGGAGCAGCCTTATCCGTCATCTTGGTGAGGTCGGCACCCTGGATGCGTTCCTTGGCGTAGGCCAGAGCGTTGAGGTATCCGGTGGATAGCGTCCCCGCCGCCTTGACACCGACAGTCATGCGGGCGTTTTCGATCACCTTGAACATCTGCGCGATGCCCCGGTGGACGTCACCGACAAGGTAGCCGACTGCCGGCATGCCATGGGCCCCGAACGTTACCTCGCAGGTGGGCGAGGACTTGAGGCCCATCTTGTGCTCAACACCCGTCACGAACACGCCGTTGCGCTCCCGTAATTCCAGGGTGTCGGGGTCGAATAGGAAGTTCGGCACGAAGTACAAGCTGAGTCCCTTTGTGCCAGGTTCGGCCCCTTCTGGCCGTGCCAGCACGAGGTGGAAAACATTTTCGGCGGTGTCGCCGACGTCGGCGCCGGAGATGAAACGCTTCACGGCCTCGATGTGCCAGGTGCCGTCGGGCTGCTCGATCGCCTTGGCCCGGCCCGCGCCGACGTCGGAGCCGGCGTCAGGCTCGGTCAGCACCATGGTGGCCGCCCAACCCTTGTCCATCGCGATGCGCGCCCACCGCTGCTGCTCATCGGTGCCGACCTCGGCGAGCGTATGGGCCATCGCGGGGCCCAGCAGGTAGAAGAACGCGGCGGATGGGTTGGCGGACACTACCATTTCCTGGATTGCCCACACCAGAGCTGCCGGCGCTGGGGTTCCACCAGCCCGCTCGTCGAGGCCGACTCGCCACCACTCGGCGTCTTTGACGACCTGTACAGTCTTGGCCAGAGAACCAGACACGACGATTCGATGCTTGTCTGGCACGAAGACTGGCGGGTTGCGGTCAGCGTCGACAAATGATTCGGCGATCACGTCCTCGGCGAAGCGGGCGACCTCGTTGAGCATGGTGCGGCCGGTCTTCTCATCGAGGTCTGCGTACCCACCGGCCTCGAACACCGCCCCGAGTCCCAACACCTCGAACAGGTTGAATTCAAGGTCACGCACATTGGCGATGTAGTGGTTCACGAGGCGTAAGGATGCCGGGCCTGTGCAAGCATACGCAACCGTAGGTTAGGCCAACTTACGGTTACGAAACCGAAGGGTTACAGATCAACGCCGACTATGAGTTGGCTCACACCGGTGACGTGGGCGAGACTACGCGTCGAACTTCCCTGTCGCGCTAGGAATTGCACTTCCGCGCATCCCTTGCTGCGCCGTACTCAAGAACGCCTCGCTAACGCGGACGATCGGCGACGCGATGGGCCGCAGTGTCTCGACGATCAATCGCGAGCTTGACCGCAACAGCAGCCCGGATGGGACCTATCACCCGTTCGAGGCCCATCGCGCTGCTGCGCTGCGTCGACAACGTCCACGTAAGCCAAGCTGGTCGCGCATACCGAGTTGCTCACCATCGTCAAAGACCAGTTGGCGCAACGCTGGATCCCGGCACAAATCAGTCGGTTTTTGCGCCGGGAATTCCCGGACCGACCTAGCTGGCATCTGGCGCCTGAAACGATCTATCAGAAACTCTACCGGCCCAACAGTCTGCTGCCGCGGCGTCCAGCGCTCTCACCGCTGCGCACCGGTTGTGACCATCGTCCCGCCCATGTTCGTTTCACCCGGCGGCGCCGCCGATTCGGGGAACCCATGCTCAGCGTGACCAACGCCCCTTCCGACCACAGGATCGCTCTGAGCCCGGCCACTGGGAAGGCGACGTCATCGTTGGTCCACAGCATCACTCAGCGATCCCTGGAGATCACCGCGGCCACCGGCAGCGAGGTGTATTTTTGCGATGGCAGCAGTCCGTGGCGGTGAGGATCGAACGAGAACGCCAATGGAGTTCTCCGCCAATACTTCCCGAAAGGAACCGACCTATTCGTACGCACCCCATCCCACTTTGCCCGGGTTGAAGAAGAACTCAACCACCGCCCGCGCGCCATACTCAACGACAGAAGACCGATCGAAATCTTCACCCGCCTGCTAACCTCCACAACGGTCCCCATGTTGCATCCACCGCTGGAAACCACCCCGTCGCGCCCGGCCCGGAATTCGGCTGTCGCTAACATGCGGGTACTGCGCCCCTGACTACCAATGATGTTTACGTGCTTGACCTGTGTGCCGTAACTGTGTGTTGCGCCGTGACATCGAGGGCCAGTGCCAACTGAGTCAGGGTGGGGAGAAATTCGCGTCCACCGGTGAAGACTTGTACAACGACGTGATCAGCACCGGAAGCAAGGTGAGAATAGAGTCTTAGTGCGACGTCTTCGGCGCTCCCGTGCGCGAGCAGTGCATCGACGAGTCGGTCGCTGCCGCCCGGAGCTACATCGTCTTGTGTGAAGCCCAGCCGTCGCCAGTTTTTCACGTAATTCTCGAGTTTTAGATAGCTTCCGGCCAATTGGCGGCCTGCCGCACGGCCGGCAACTTTGTCGTCGGTCAGCAATACCGATTGAATCGGAGCGATGACCGGAAAAGGCCCGATAGCTGCGCGCGCCACAATGTTGTGGCCCACCGTAGACAGGGCCGGGTGTGTGCCAGCGCTGCGTGTGGCCGCCAGGCGCAACATCTTTGGCCCCATTGCGGCAATCAGGCGATGGCGGGCGGGCACTCCCGCGGCGTCCAGTTCATCGAGGTACTTAGTCATAGCCTGGTACGGATTTCGGTATTCAGAGGTGTGCTCGCGGTGCCCGACGCCGATTCCGAGCAGGAACCTTCCGGGATAGGCGTTTTCGATGCGGTGATATGACTCGGCAACTCGATCGGCTGGCGCGGCCCAAATGTTGACAACGCCTGTTGCGACGACCAGATGGTCCGTGGCATGTAGGATAGGTTCAACGAAGTTGAGTTCGGCTGGCGGGTTGGCTCCCACCCACAGTGCCGAATAGCCCAGCTGTTCGATCTGGGAGGCTTGTTCGGGTGGAATCGGCGCGGGGACCCACACCCCAAAGGGGCGGTGTCGCGTAGGCGTGACTGATGTCATGTCCATCCTTTCTGTCCCGGTGTGGATGGTAGGTCTGGTCAAATAGCAGGCTCCGAACTACCGGTCGTGGAATGGCTTTAACATCTGTTGCGGCGAGGGTGCTGATCTTCAAAAACTAGTGACGTGCGGACTGTAGCGTCTCGGGTAAAAGCTGTGGGCTAGTGGCGCGAACGCGCCGTCGAAGCTGATCAGGATGATCAATGCCCAGCGCCGTGAGCCGCAGATGAGTAGGGCGACGGCGATGCTCGGCACGAGGATAGGTGCCACACCCAGTACGAGCATCAGTCGCGACAACACCGTGGCAGCTGCCGACTCGGTGAACAGATCGTCGGCGGGAGTTCGACACCACCATCGCGGCTAGTAGCTGAGGTGTCGTCCCGCTTCAAGCGATCACCTTCCAAGTTCGGTACATTGACGTACCGAAGCAAGAGTACGGTCTCGTACCAGTCGGCGCAACCCTCGGACCCGTGGGAGCCGGGTCGGACTTTGGTTGTCGCCGCGCTACGCCCCAGCGAACGGGGCCAGCAATACCTCGGCGGCCTGCACCGCCTCGTCAGCGATGTCCGTCATCTGGCCACCCTGCTCCAAAGTGGTAGCGGTCAGTTCACGTAAACCACCCAACAACATGATGGCGCGCTGGCGTGGCACTGGTGCGATGCCAGCTGCCCGGAGGTGGTCGGTGCTGGAGAGGGTCTGCATCATCGCGATGAAACCCTCCATGAACTGACGCTGCAGGTCCCGCATTGTTGCACCGAGTCTGGGCGCATCGCGAATCCAACTCAGCATCATTGCCGGGTGTGATTCTGCGTAGTTGATCCACGCGGTCACTGCCTGCCGAATTTGCTCTTGCCAGGGAAGTTTGGGATCTACAGACGTAGATATCTGCCGAATTAGGGTCGCGTTGTCGTCGGTTAGCACTGCGACGAAGCAGTCTTCCTTATCTACAAAGTGCTCATAGAACGTCCGTCGTGATGTGCGGGCACAGCGGACCACGTCGGCGACAGTAGTCGCAGTGTAGCCATTCTCGGCGATGCACGCGCGCATGGCTTCAAGCAGGCGGCTGCGAAAGCCTCCCATCGCGCTTGTGGAAGTGTCGTCGATGGGGACATTTCGCCGTCGTGCCCGCGTAGCCAATCCTCTCTTAGTCAAGTGCGATTCCCCGCGATCCGTACTGACGACATCCAACGGCAGCAATCGCCACCGGTGCAACGTTACATCGTGCTGCCAAGAACGGGCGGAGCGAATCGTGAAAGCCAGGCCCTTCCCGCCAACCTTGGATCGGGCGCCCGCCCCCTCACAATCGGTGACCCGAGGGCGGGATGGAGAGCTTCCCTGGGATGACGAGCTAGGTGAGTGCGGTGGTCTCGGTGCCCGGATTCGTGATCCTGGCCAGGTGTCGAGCGTTATACCAGAACGTCCCGATCCGGAGCGACCCGCGTGGGCCCAGCGTCGGATGGTCACCGCCAGGTGCAAGCCGGATTTCGTGGCCGGCGCAGGGGTCACACCTGACGGTGAGAAGGGAGCCGGCATGGCCTGGCCAACGTGCCCTTACACCGCTTTGACCCAGAACCGAAGTACAGATGTAGCCGTATTCGCTTGGATTACCAATCCACAACAACACCGACTGGGGTTGTTGGCGTCGGAACGAAGCGCTACGGTGTTTGGTACACGCGCATACCATGGAGGTGGGGTCGGCGCCGAACGGCCGCACAGTGTCGATGCAAGTCGGGTGCAGCAGGACCGAACGGGAGAATGAACTGTCGGTTGACGTACTGCTTGTGTATAGCAGAAGCGGCCAATACCAAGGCAAAACCGACAGCACGGCCATCGGTGGTCGGCGCGGTGAGCCATTGATAAGCGCCTGATCGGAATATTTCAGCATAAATCGTATCGATCGGCAGGAAAGGGACTGACTGTGACGACAGTGGCAAGAAGGGGCTTCAACAACACCATCACGCAATTCTGGAGCTTTGCAGCACCAGCGTACGACTTTCGACCGTTGCAACGCTGGGTGTACTCGCCAGCGCACGATGAAGTCGTCGCCCAGCTGCGCCGACGCGGGCCACAAAAGGTCGCCGATATCGCCTGTGGTACCGGTATTCTCGCGGACCGGATTCAGCGCGAGGTGGAACCCGGCAAAGTGTGGGGCGTGGACATGTCCGACGGCATGCTCGAAAATGCCCGTGCTCGGTCGTCGGCGGTGGTCTGGAAGAAAGGGCCGGCCGAACAGTTGCCGTTCGACGATGAGGAACTCGACGCGGTCGTAACAACATCGGCGTTCCACTTCTTCGATCAGCCGGCCGCGCTGCGCGAGTTCTATCGCGTCGTGGCGCCTGGCGGAATGGTCGCGGTTGCGACGATGAGCCCGCGCAGACGGCTTCCTCTGCATCGGTTTACAGCGCGTCGCCTCAACCCTGCGCACAGCCCATCTCCATCAGAGATGCGGGTTTTGTTCGAGGATGCGGGTTTCACGGTTAGTGATCAGCATCGCGTCCACCGGCCCACTTGGACAAAGGTCGTATCCGATCTGATTACTGTGGGGAGCAAGGCCTGACGGAAACCGGGTCGCCATTGGGGACCGGATATGGTGCTGTGGTGGGTGGCGGAAAGCTACAAGGACCTCGCCAAGGTCGAACGCGACTTTTGGATCATCAAATCTGACGACCTCGACCTGCGGCCTGACCTGTTCTCTGCGGATTGTTGAGCCCTGCCGACGCTGTGACCTGCGGCGACTCCGTCATCTCAGGTCACCGTCGATGTCGCGGCACGCTGGAACTTCAGATTCACGGACTAGGAACTGTTCTTGCACGCCGACCAGGTATCTCGTATGCTCAAAATCTAGTACTCGTAGTATTAGCTACTGACTGTTCGAGAGGTGTTGACGATGAGTGATATCGCGAGGGAGCGTGCGACGGCTGGTACCGGGCCCGCCGGCCCGCGGTCTTCCTACCCGCGGGCCCGGCGGATCAAATTCCGCTTCAACGACGATGGGGCTGAAGACAAGTACTTCGTGGACGGCGACATGGCGTTCAGCCACTTCATTGCCGGGCTCTCGGCCATTTTCCCGCCGGGTGAGGAGTCGTTCATCCGTTCCGTGCGTCGGTTCGCCGACCAGATCACCGATCCGGCGCTGAAGAAACGGGTCGCCGGGTTCATCGGCCAGGAAGCCACGCACGGTCAGGAACACCGGCGCCTCAACGAGCGGCTCACTGAATTGGGGTATCCGGTGGCCTGGCTCGACTCGCCGAAGACCGAGCAACGTCGGCTTCGGTTCGAAAAGCGGCTGCCAGCGCGTGCACATCTGGCCATGACGGCGACTGCCGAGCATTACACAGCCGTGCTGGCCGAGCGCACTTTGTCCAACGAGTATCTCCAGTCGCTGGGACAACGCACCGAAGCTCGCCACCTGCTCAATTGGCACGCGTTTGAAGAACTCGAACATAAATCGGTGGCATTTGACGTCTATAGGTCCGTAGGGGGTTCCGAGCGGCTGCGCATTCTCGTGATGGCTGCGGCGCTGACGTTCACCGTTCCGTTGTTGGTGTTGTTCTTGATCGTCTCGGTCGCGCGCGACCCGATCGCACGTCGCCACCCGATTCGGGTGGTCCGAGAGGCCCATGCGCTGTTTACCGGCCCAGTGTTCAAAGGGGCCATGCCCGAACTGGCCAAATACCTGCGGCCGGGATTTCACCCCGACGATATCGACACCACCGCCCTGCTCGCAAAGTGGCAGGAGGAGCTGTTCGGCACCGACGGCGCGTTAGTCGACCACCTGAAGTAACGCTGTGTCCACAGCGGCGTTCACGCTCAGGTCCCCGACCGTAGGCACGTGGGCTCACCCGGGTCGGTACGGCCTCCGAAGGCGCGGCGGACCAGGTGCGGCGGAGCCCGACTTCGTCCTAGCGAGGGTCGTATTGGACCACCTGGCCGCGGCGCAATCGGCGACCTTCCCTCCCCGCGTGAGTCATGCACCGGCGACGTAGCTGGCTACCTCATAGACCGCATGGCTCCAGGCGGCAACCCGATCATGTTCCAACCGCTGTCGGCAGGACGGATGGAAAAAATCCGCACCCGAGTCACAATCCAGTACGCCGACCTCGAAGCGGCAACGCCGATGACCAGCCCCGTCGTCGACCCGGCAACACCCAGCGAGAGCACACAGCCCTTGAGTTCAGACGGATTTGACCAGCACACCCACCGACTAGTGCTCGACGATATTTGGCTCAACGTCACCGAATGGGGCTCATCGGCCCCAGACGTCACTGTCATCCTCAGCCACGGGTGGACCCTCTCGAGCCGCATCTGGGAAGATGTGGCCGCCAACATCGCCAAGACCGACCCGCGTCTGCGTGTGATCACCTATGACCACCGCGGCCACGGCGCCTCCAAACGGGTATCAGTCGCCACTATCGAGGACCTGGCGGACGACTTGGCCGCACTGATCGATGTGCTGGCACCCGAGGGACCCCTTGTGTTCGGCGGACACTCGATGGGCGGGATGACAATCATGGCGCTCGCCGAACGCCAGCCCAACCTCTTTGCAGACCGGGTCGGTGGGGTGGCATTCGTAGCCAGCAGTGCCGGCGATCTGCTCGAAGCGATCCGCACACACCGCGGTTCAGAGCAGCTCCTGCGCATCGGCCTGGCCCTGATGCGCCGGATACGACGACCGAGCAGACCGCTGGCCATCGCTCGCCAAAGTGCGCGCAGCGGGTTCGGCGCTCGGCCGCACCGTCATGACCTCAACCGGATTGTTTGGCAATCGGCGCAAAGCCATCCCCGCGCGGTAGCAGCCCTCGGCGCATCCATTCTGCAGCACAATCGGTACCAGTCACTAGATGCGCTGCGACACCACGGAATCAATGTAGTTGCGATGGCCGGCACACGGGATCGGCTCACCCCGCCCGTGCACGCTCGACGCATTGTCGACTGCATCCCCGGCAGCCAGGTTATTGTCTACCCCGACGCCGGCCATTTCCTGCCGTACGAGCGGCGCACCGATGTGGCCGCGCACCTGCTGGACTTGACGGCTAAAGCCCGCACGCACGCGTCGGCTTCGACAGAAGTCACCACATGACGTGGGGTGGGTATCTACTGCCCGTATGCGAAGAGACCAACGACAGCAGACGCGGTAACCCTCGGGCCCGGTCGGCCCCTTCTGCGCCCATTGCGATACCTACATCGGTGGCGCCTCCAACTTCACCGACCAATGTGTACCGGCAGACAGAATCCGCTTCGAGCAGTACCGATCACTGGCCACAAACCCCTTCACCCAGCCCGTGCGTCACCTGTGTACTGCTGGTTTTCGAACGTGTCAAGCGCGGGGCCACCGCCCACCGTCCGGAGAAGGGTTCGACGGGGGCAGACGATGCTCTCGGCGGAGCGGCGGTCAGCGCCGACCACGAATGATGCTTGCAAACCGACCGGTGACCCCAAGGCCAATATCCTTGTCTTGGCCTGCATTTTTCGCTACGCAGCAGATCAGCGTCCAGGCGCCGCGCCATAGTCGTTGATGCGCGAAATGGGATCGGCGACGTGCCTGACGTGTACGACCAGCAAGACCGACCGGTTCCTTTCTGCCGCACCGCGGATCGCCGTCATCCGGGTGGAAGTGGCGCTCACCCGGTGTCGGTGCGACGCCGTCATGGCACGACGCCTGAAGCGTCCGTCGTTGAGGTCAGATGGAGTCAGGATTATGGCTCAGGCGCCCCCGTATTCCGGACGCAGCGAACTCGCCAACGCAGACAGCGGGACGTGGATGATGACGGTGCCGCCGTCCATGGACCAGACGAATTGATAGGGCGGCGTTTGATTCTCTCGCACCATCGGCGCATTTGGCATGTAGAGGATCAGATCGTCGGGCGATAGCGCAAATGCCTGGTAGTTGCCGGTGTATCCGGGTCCGCCTGGACCGGGTTGCCACTCCTCGACGGTGAAGGGATAGGTGTCAGGTTGGTGGGGAGGCGGGGCTGCGTCGAGCGCCGGCTGCAAGATTGCTTCGGCTGCTGGTGGTATCACTGTGGTCGGATCGACGCCGGGCTTGAACAGATCTGCCAGGGCTAGCCGACGGCCCTGGGCGGTATCGAAGACGAATGATCGGTAGGCGTTGTTGGCTTGAATCCCGAATGGCTCGAAGCTCTCGTGGATGACCAGCGACTGCACCGCACCGGGCCCGGTGTAGAGCTGGTAGCCCGCGGAGGCGCTACTGTCGCGCGGGGTCTCAGAGCCGGTTTTGCGCCATCCGTCGATGAGGCGGTGGTAGTAATCTCTCAGCGCCGGTCCCGATGTGGGGTCGTTGAGCTGGGACCCGGGCAGGTCGAGGGAAATCCACATCTGGGCTTTGCGTTGTGAGGTGACAAGGGTCGTGCAGTGCGTACCGTCCCATGTTGCGCCGAGTTCGACGCAGAATTGTTCGGCGGAGGCTCCGGCCGCCGGCGCGGTGGCCACCATTGTTGTAAGTGCACCTAGCGCCAGTAGGTTCCTTACCAGTGGCATGCGTTTAACCTCGTTCTGAGAGTAGGAGGACCTTGCTTGCGAGCCATCGGCCGTCGACTTTCTCCATGGTGATAGTGACGGGTGCCAGGTCAATGCGCGGTTCGGGGCTCGTTGAGTTGGTGATCGTTTGTTTGACAACAAGTAGCGCCTCGATTTTGTTGGTGGTGGCGGACTTGATCGCCGAGTCAACGACTTCACCTTTGGTGGCCACCTTGTTGTCGATCAGCATTTTACGGAGCTGTGAGCCGGCCTTGGTGTACGTGTCCTTGAACTCACCGGTCGCGCCGTCGAGGATGTCGGTGAAGTTCTTGTCGATCGCGTTGGGGTCGGTGCTAGTCAGGGTGACGGCGTAGTTCTGTGCTGCATCGAGCGCTTGGGTCGCGGTGGCGTGTTTGTGGCGTTGCTGAAGCAGGATCCAACCCTCGTAGGCGGCTGCTGTCAGGACGGCGAGGAACATCACTGCGGCGATCACGCGCAGCGCGGTTTTAATCCTCCGGCGTGTGCTTGCTAGGCCGTCATCTTCGCTGGGTGAATCCTCGGAGCCGCGTTTACGCCAGCGTGTCCGAGCCGTCTTGACCTGCTCCGCGTTGGCGGGGGGGCTCTTGGGCTGGCTCTCGGTGTCGGACTCATCGGTCATGCCGGTGTCGCCGGTGTCAGCGACGGCGATATGGAGTGCGGCTTTCATACGTTTACCTACTTATCGGGATGCCTACCTCGTCGGGTGGGTACGCTAGACGATTTCCACTTTGCTTGCCAGCCAGCGGCGGTCGATGAGTTCCATCGTCATTTGCACCCTGTTGCGGTCGATGCGCGGACTGGGATTGAGTGCGTTGGTGATGGACTGATCAACGAAGAGCAGCATTTCGACCTTGTTGCGTGATGCCGATTTGATCGCTGCATCGACGACGACGCCCTTGCCCGCGGCCTTGTTATCGATGAGCACCTGACGCAGTTGCGCGGAGGCCTGACTGAAATCGTCCTTGAATTGCCCGGTGGCGCCGTCGAGCGCTCGCTCGTAGTTCTTGTCAATATCGTTGGCGTCGAGGGTCGTCAAGGTCACGGCATAGTCGCGTGCGGCAGTGAGGGCTGCCTGGCCCGCCGCGGCCCTGCTGTCCAACTGCATGAGCCGCCAGCCCAGGAACGTCGAGGATCCTAAGGCGGCCACGATGACAATCCCGCTCAGCGCGGTGGCAATGCGGCGCCGGGCACGGCGGGCAGACGTGTCGCCAGACTGGCCGACTGGGCTGGTCTCATCGATGATGTCGATAGCGGATTCACCGTCGGGGTCCACTGAGTCCAAGTCGGATCGGCTCTCGGCAGTGTCGGGTTCCGGGGTGGGTTGTGCCGCCTGGTCCGCTTCGTCGTCGTTGTGCTCCGCGACCATGACGAAGACATCTGTGGTTGGTGTGCGCTTGCTCATTGCGGCTCCAAACGGCGTTAGTTGGGGACCCACACCGGCATCGGCGGGCCGGCGTATGTGGTGGGCAACGTGTAAGGCGGGTAGATGGGGGTGGGGTCGGTTTTCGCCAGGGGGTCGTATCCGGGTGGTGGACCCGCGGTGTCGTCGCCGGGCGGGCGGGGAGCGTTGCGCGCGCCCCGGATCAGTACTGACGGGTCGGGGTTCTCGCAGTAGGTGTATAGAAACGGTTCGGGGAAATCGGCCTGCGTGGGTGGGCGCCGCGGCAGGTTGTAGTCGCAGCGGTATTTCGGGTAGAAGAAATTCGCAATGCCCCAGACGCCGCCGTCATGGGCGACGCTGCCAATGCGGTCGATCAGTAACTCGTGGTCGGGACGCCACAGATGCTCCAGTGCGGGAACGCGCAGGTAGAAGACCTGCGAGAGAGTGGTGAGGTTACCCAACAGTTGGACCATGTTGTCACGGCTGTCGCCGATCAAGTTGTCGATGGCGGCCAACTGACCGCTGCCGTTGTCGACCAGGGTGCGAAATCCACCTTCCATCTTGTTGACGCCCCCGAGTATCTTCTGCAGATCGGTGGAGGTCTGCCGCAGACCGGGGCTGAGGTCCCCGAACGTGGTCAGTACCACCTGGCTGTTCCGTAGCATGCCTACGGTTTGTGGGAGGACTCCATCCAAGGTGGAACTCAAGAAGATCGAGCCGTCGAGAATGGCGGCGAGCTTCTGCGGCGCCCACGGTCCTACGCGCAGTTCCTCAAAGAGGCCGGCAAGCTTCGTTTCGTTCAGTTGAGCGAGTGCGCCGTGACTGTCGTCGATGATCTCCGGCAGCGACACTGGTAGCTTGGTTTGCTCTGGCCTGATCACGGTGCCGTCGGTGAGAAATGGTCCGCCACCACGTTGTGGACGGAAATCCAGGTATTGCTCCCCGACAACTGAAAGGGGAGCCACACGTACCAGACTGTCACGCGGGATCCGGACATCGGCGTTGATGGTCACCACGGCCTCTACGCCGACGCCGGTGAGGTTGATCGCGGTGATACGGCCGACCGGTATCCCGCGCAGGCTGACATCCTGATTCGTCAACAGCCCGCCCGATTCCGGAAGCAGCACCCGTACCGAGATCGTCTGGCGTATCGGGTTGATCCCCAGGCCACCGATTGCGATATAGAGGAACATGACGATCAGGACGACGACCAGTCCGATGCCCGACCCGAGGATGCGGCGTTTGGCCGCGGCACGGATCACATTGACGATCAGTCGAGCGGGCCGTTCCAGCCAGGCCGCCATCACTGTGCGCGAGCTACCCACCGAGACCAGCCTGGGGGAGCGACTCGTCGGGTGCGTTGGTGATGTCCGGTCCGTCGCCGGTCGGCGGCAGTGGACCAGGAGCTGGGTAGGCGAAACTGGGGCGTTGTGCTCCGTAAATCTTGTCCAGCAACAGATTCCATTCGTATCGGAGGCTACCGATCATTTGGTGATAATCGGTGCCATCGGTCCAGTGGAACCCCGGATCGCCGGGATAGTTCTTGTCTGGCCACGGGACCAATGCGAGCTTGGCGACAGTGGCGCTCGCATGCGCCGCCGTCGAGTTGGTTGCGCGCATCGCCAGGCCAATCAGCCGCAGCAGCGGTGTCAGTGACACGCTGGGATCCTGCGAGACGTCGTTGAAGGCTCTCGCCAGGTGATTGATGTCGGCGGCCAAGCTCCGGGTGTCTGTGCCTTGGATGGAGGGAAGGCGAGAAAGCTGGGCGGTGATACGCGCGACGCCGTCGATCAGGTCGGCGATCTGGTCGGTGTTGTCCGCGATCACCGACATCGCGGGCGCGACGGTGGTGAGAGACTGTTGGAGCGTGTCGCGGCGGGCGGCTATCGTTGCCGCTAACTCGCTGGTCTGCCGAAGTGCGGCATCGATCTGTTGTGACCGTGCGGTCATGGTGGACAGCAGGGTGGTGCTTTGTTGCAGCAACTGGCCGAGTTTTTCGCCGCGCCCGCCCACCGCTTGACCCGCTCCGTTGAGCATATTGACAAGGTTGCGCACCGTTCCGCCGTTGACGAGTAGCGCCATGGAGGCGAGTAGTTGTTCGACCGTTGCCTGGGCGCCGGTCGAGTTCAGCGGGATCGTGTCACCGTTGTTGATGAGGGCCGCGTCCGGTGTTTGGCGCGGATCGGGTTTGATCGCCACGAAGATGTCGCCCAGCGGTGTTGCCGAGCGCAACTCGGCGGTGGCCCCGACGTGTAGGCGGATGTCGGCCCTGATCCGTAGTTTCACGTGAGCGTTAAAGTCCTGAGCCCACATTGAATCGACCTCGCCGATATCGGCGCCGAAGAATTTAACCTTGGCTTTGGCGGGCAGATTTAATGCATTGGAAAACACCGCTATCACAGCGTAATTCGGGCCGCCAGCCACCGGAGCAGGCAGCGGTAAACTCGCCAGGCCCATCTCCAGATTGGCGCATCCGGCCAATACGATGGCCATGCCGGCAGCCAATACCCCTCGGCTGGCGCGGCGGACGGTACCTGGGTTTTTCATCGGCCGCTACCAATCCCGTTAGCCATAAGGTCCAGCATCGAGGTGAGACCGAAGTCGGGCCCGTAGTCTTGTAGTGTTCCTGTCGCGCACCCCAGTTGCTTGAGCCCCATCAGGTTGCAGATCTCCTTGGAGAATTGACTGTCAAAGATGAGCTTGTCCGCCAGCATGTTTACCCGCGCGCTGCCGGCGACGGGGTCGATGAGGTCGTAGATGTTATCGAGTCCCAGGGGCAATACATCGAGGGTTTCCTCAAGTTCACGCCGGGAATCGGTGAGCGACGTCGCTATGGTCCGGCTGTCGGCGAACGTGTGCTGGAGACCTTCGCGGTTGGCCCCGAGCAACCGCGCAGCTTCGGCGAGGAGTTGGTTGGCCTTTGCGCCGGTGGTGCCGGAGCCGAGGTCCTCCTCGGCGAGGATGTCACTGAGTTGGTGCAAGTTGGACCCGAACTCGCGGATCGTGGTGTCGTTGTCGGCGGCCGCTTGGGTCAGTTGTGCGACGCTGTCGATGATCTCCTGGATGTTCTTTTTGCTTCGGGCACCCTTGTCTGCGCCGACGGCCAGTGCCTGCGACAGCTGGTCAAGGGCCGCTTTGATGGCGGGTCCGTTGGCCGAGGTGATGTCGGCGCCCAGGTTGACCAGATCGCCCAGCGGCCCCTGCCCGTGCTCATTGCCATGCATGGCTGTGCCCAGTTTGTCGAGCATGGCCAGCGTCCGGTCGAATTCGACCGGGGTGCGGGTGCGGCCTAGGCCCACCACGTCACCATTCTTCAACTTCGGCCCGCCGTGGTAGGGCGGCGTGAGTTCGACGTGACGGTCGGTCAGGATCGAGTTGGATACCGTCACGGCCTGCACGTCGGCGGGAATGTCGATGGCCTTCTCGATCGTAAGCTTGACCTCGACATAAGTGTCCTTGGACACGATGCTGGTCACCTTCCCGACTGGCATTCCCAGCACCGCGACCCCGTTGCCTGCATAAAGCCCGACAGCGTCCTGAAAATGTGTGGTAATCGTGATCGCTTGGTGGGTCACCCGCGACACCACGGCGAAGGCCGCGACGGCGACCGACGTGGCCGCGACGGCCAACACGGCGATCACCTTGAGCCGGCGGTTCATCGGCAGTCCTTGAAGTATTCGACCAGCTGATACTGGGGTGCTCGGCTGCTGAGCGCGCACATCCACGAGTCGAACAAAATGCCGGCCGGGGCGGTGCCGTCGAGGGCGTTGCCACTGCCGGTGGCGTTGGTGACGTTACGGAGCGCGACAGGCATCGACTGCAAAATATTGCGTAGTAGCGCGTCGTGGTCGGCCATCATACGGGTGAATTCCTCTGATTCGGCGAGTAATTGGTTGACTGTAGCCTCGTCGCCGAGGATCGCTCTGGCTTGTTCGATTAGCGTGGTGGCGCTAGCGAATAGCCGCTCTACCGCGGCGCGTCGAGTGGTGATCTCGCGCAGCAGGTCGCGGCCCTGCACCACCAGCGCGCCGAGGTCGGCGTGCTGGTCGCGCAGCATCGTGGTGAGTGTGTCTGCGTTGGACAGCAACGCGCCGAGCTGGTCGCGTCGTTCGGCGATGATGGTGGCAAGCGATTGAAGGTTGGTCAAAGCCTGGGGTAACGCCTCGGGTAGCCCCTGCAAATTTCGGGTCAGTGTTTGCACCGAGCCCACGATGCGTTTGGCGTCGATCGGCTCGAAGGTGCTCGTCGCCCCGGCGAGGGTTTGTTGCAGATCGTAGGGGACCTCCGTCTGTCCCAACGGAATCATGTGGTGTGCCAGACTGCCGTCACCGGCGGGGGAAAGTTCGAGGTAGCGCGACCCCAGGATGGTGGTCAGCTTGATCGCTACGCGCGTATCGCTACCCAACACCATGTCGTGGCGGACGTTGAAGGTGACCACGACGTGGTCACCGGCCAGCGCAACGCCGTCGACCGTGCCTACCTGTATTCCGGCGACCGTGACCTGATTGCCCTCGATGACGTTGGCCGCCTGGGCGAATTCGGCCCGGTACCGGGTTTTGCCCACGTTGAGGGTGGTGTACAGAACCGTGACCGCCGACACGACGCCGATCACGACCAAGGCCATCGCCCCGACCCACAACTTGTTGTATGACTCAAGGGGTCTTTTCAATCCGTGAAACATACTGTCCTACTGGCAGATGGGTGTGTGTTTGGGCCGGGTGCTCCACGCCGGGTAGTCGTCGCTGCGGGTGGCGGCAAGAACGAGATTCCGCAGCAGGTAGTAACTAAAGCGGAACACCGAGATGTCGAACTCGCACACGTAAGCGCCGCCGTACGAGCCCTCCTGGGTTACCCGAGCCAAGCCTTTGAGCAGGTACGGCAGGTTGGCGGCCAGATAGGCCAGTCGCTGCCGCCCGTCGTGAAGGCTGTAGTCGAGGAAGCCGGGTTGGCGGCCGATGAACTCTTGCATGTCGGGGGAGATGTTGGTGACGATCGTGGCCAGCCGTCCAACCACCGCGTTGATCGACCCCACCGAGGTGACCAGTTGTTCGCGTCGGTTCGCGAGATCAGCGATGACACCGCGGGATTGGCCGATCAGCGACTGCAGGTTGGCGTTTTGGCCGGCAAGCGTGGTCATCAGTTGGTTCATGTTGGCAATGAGTTCTCCGAGCACCTCATCGGGGCCGGCCAGCGTTTGCGCCAACGCCGACGTCTGGGTGGTCAGCGTGAGGATGGAGGACGAATCTCCCTGGAATGCCTGGATAATCGCATCGGTCAAGTTGTCCGCTTGTTGGGGATCCAACTCTGTGAAGAACGGCTCGAACCCATTGAGCAGATAGGAGATGTCGAAGGAAGGGTTGGTGCGCTCTTTGGGAATCTGAGCCCGATTGGGCAACGGTGTCGACCCGCCACCCTGCCCGGGGGCCAGCCCGAGATAGCGCTGCCCGATGATGTTCTGATAGGTCACCGAAGCGACGGTGTTGGTGTAGAGGGTCTGACCGCGTGACACCCGGAAGGTCACTTTGGCCAGAGTGCCGATCAGGTCTACCTTGTCCACCCGGCCGACCCGTACCCCAGCGACCCGCACGTCAGACCCCGGTGCCAACCCGGACACATCGGTGAAGATCGCCGAATAGGTGTTCGTTGGACCGACCACGTCACGTTGCAGTGTGGTGAATACCAACGAGGTTACGGTCACCGCGAACACGGCAAACGCGGCTAAACCGATAACGGCGTTGCGGTGTTTTTTCACGGGCCATCTCCTGGGTCGGGCGCGACGTACACGGTCGATCCGCGCGCAAGCGGGCCCAGCAGAAACTCGGTAGCGGTATCGGCGTGGCCGCCGACAATGCGGCTGAGCTGAGCTTTCTCTTCACGGCTGCCGACCGGGCCGACATTGCCGCCGATGATGACCGCCTGCGGCTGCCCGCCGGGAGTGAAGGCGCTGGGCTCGGCGGTCGGTTCGGGACTGGGAGCAGGGGGATACCCCTCCGGAAGGTCCTTGGAACCCGGCGGCAGCGGGGGCAGCACCCAGGGCGGGGCCGGGGGCGCCGGCGGGCCCTGCGGGTCCTCGGGCATCGAGTGGCGCGGCGGAGTCACATTCGGCCGATTCTCAGTCACTCCCGGCGTGGGCGGGAACCCCCGCGAAGCCAATGCCGGCATCAGATCTGGGGCGGTGGGTACTTCGGGTGCCGTTTGACAGCTAGGGCCTTCCAACGCGCCGTAGCGCGGGCAGTCGGCGCGCACGTAGCTACGAGTCGGGGTGAACGCGATCACTGCCTTGGCGGTGAACAGGTGTGTGTCGGGGTCATAGGCCTCGTCGTAGATGTTGTTTGCCAGTGCCTGCACTCGGGTGGAGATATTCGGGAAGTCGTCGGCGTGGTCGGCGAGGACGCCAAGTGCCGGCGTGAACTCGGTGCTGATGGAGATCAGCCGGTCGATCTGGTGCTCGAACGCCTCGCCCAGTGTTTCGGTCGTATGCAGCCCTCCGGACAGGAAGTCGGTCAGCTCTTGGCGTTTCTCGGCAAAGGTCCGCATCGGGCGGATCGCGTTGTCGAGGGCGTTGAAGAGGTCCGGGGAGGCTACGCGCAACTCGTCGGCGGCGGAGCTGAGCGCCGAAAGGGTGGACGGGCCGACATCATCGGGGCTGACCACCGTGTTGAGTTGTGCCAAGATCTCGTTGAAGTCGTGACCGGCATCGGTCAATTGCTGACCCCGGCCGTGGGTTGCCTCACCCAGCGCCGCAATCAGCCCGACGCTGTGGTCGCCGGGTCCGTGTCCGACGCTAGCCAGGACTCGTCGTAGTTTGGCTAATGCATCCTGGAATACCAGCGTTGATCGGGTCTTGTCCTCATGGACCACGGCGCCAGGCCGCAAGGGGCCCGAACCCGGGCCGTTGTCGATCAGCTGCACCGTGGAGACGGCAAACAAGTTGGTCGGGACCACCCGCGCCGTGACGGTGTTGGGAATGCCGGAGGCATAGTCCGGCTGGAGGTCGATGTGGACGACATTCGGTCCTCCATGTGTGGACGGAGCAACCTGGGCCACCGACCCCACCAGCACACCACGAAACTTCACATCCGAGCGAGCCGGCAGCCCGTCGCCGATGTTGACCAGCTGGGCATCGACGCGGACCAGATTGTCCAATGTGCCCTTGGATTTGGCGACCGCGGCAACGTTGGTGATGGTCATGATGACGATGAAGCAAATGCCGGCGAAAATCAGCAGGCGGTTGGACGGCCCGCGCGGGTCGGTGTCGAACGAGTTGGGCATTGTTAACCACCGAACCTTGCTCCGGAGGCGACGCCCCACATCGCCATGGTCAGCAACATGTTCGCGATCATCACGACGGTCACACTGAGGCGCATCGCCCGGCCGGCGGCCACTCCCACGCCGGCGGGCCCGCCGGCGGCGAAAAACCCGTAGTAGCTTTGGATCGTCGAGGAGATGAACACAAAGACAATGGCTTTAAGCGTGGCGAACAGAACGTCGCGTGGGTTGATGACCAGGGAGAAATAGTGCAGGTACGAGCCGGAGGATTGTCCGGCCGCAATGGTCGACATCACCTGGGTGGACAAGTAGGCGAGCGCCAGCACCGTCAGCGCCACGGGGACGACGGCGATCATGGTCGCCACCACCCGGGTAGTCACCAGATAAGGAATGGGCTTGATGGCCATGGACTCCAGGGCGTCAACTTCATCGTTGATCCGCATAGCGCCTAGTTGCGCCGTGAAGCGACATCCCGCCTGGGCGATGAACGCGATGCCGATCATCACCGGCGCAAGCTCGCGTGTCGTGGCGAATGAAGAGATCAAGCCGGTGGCCGGGCCCATCCCCAGTAGCTGCAGGGCGCTGTAGCCCTCGACCGCGAGCAATGTGCCCGCACTTATTCCGAGTACCGCGGCGACGTTGAGGGTGGAGCCACCGACGACGATTGACCCGTTACCCCAGGTCACATCCGCCAACAGGCGCAGCATTTCTCGCCGGTAATGGCGCAACATGGTGGGGATCGACATCAGGATCTGGGTGAAGAAGTACACCATGTGGCCGGCCCTGGCGACCGGACGTGTTGCTGCGCCCACGGCCAGTGAAGCCGTACGCGCGCCGGGGACTTGGTAGGGGGTCGCGGTAGCCATGGGTCAGAGGGTGTACCTCGGGAAGACGATGACGTAGAGCTGACTCATCGCGACGTCGACGATCATCAGCAGTAGCACCGCCTCGACAACCGCAGCGTTGACGGAGTTCGCCACCCCGGCCGGACCACCGTGGGTGGCTAAGCCCTTTTGACAGCTGATAATCGCCACGATCGCGCCGAACACGACAGCTTTGACCAGCGCCAGCGCGAGATCTCCGACGGTGGCAAAAGATGAGAAGGTCGCAATGAACGAGCCCGGCGCGCCGTCTTGTAGATACACGTTGTACAGGTAGCTGGCAAGGTATCCGACGAAGACGGCCGTCCCGGTCAGCAAGACTCCGACCACAATCAGGGCCACGAACCGGGGAACCACCATCCGCCGGATCACCGAGACCCCCATCACCTGCATCGCGTCGATTTCCTCGCGCATCGTGCGCGCTCCGAGGTCCGCGCACACCGCTGAGCCCACCGCCGCCGCGAGCAGCATCGCGGACACCAGCGGAGCGCCCTGGCGGATCACAGCCAACCCAGTCACCGCGCCCGCCAACGAGGTGGCGCCGACTTGCGCCGCGAGCAAGGTGAACTGAATAGCCAGCGTGACGGCGATTGGGATGGTCACCAAAGTGGTTGGGACAAAAGCTGTGCCAGCCATGAACGCGGCCTGCTCGATAAACTCCCACGCTTTGAAGCGTCCCGTAAATAAATCGCCAAACAGGCACTGGACGGTGCGCACTCCTAGCACCGCCTGGTAGCCGACGGTGTCAAGTGACATCCAAGGATGGTTTTGCAGATAGCGGCGTCCCCAACCGATGATCTCCGCGATGGCCGAGTCGGTGGCGCCGGCGCTACCCGGCCCAGCCCTCCCACCCTTCGCCGGGCCGGGCTCGTCCCGCGGCCGGTCGACGCCGGCCGCAACCTCTGCGTGGGTCTGCGTGTCTGCCGGTGGCGCGTGCTCGGGGGGATCTTGATTCGTCAGCACGCCCTACGCCACCTCGCCGAGATCGCGGCGGAAGTAGCAGGTTGGGCACCCCATCTGTCGCAATGCCGATACCGGCCGGCACTGCCTAGCGCACGCCTTGGGGTCGGCTGCTCGCCGAACTTCACGTTTGGCGCCGCCTCCCCGCCGTCTACAGATGCGGCGCTGGGGAGCGCTCGGCGACTCTGACGACATCTTGTTTTCAACTGTGGCCAGCTCCCGCGTCGCCGCATCCGACAAGATCTCCCCTCCCCTTGGACTTCATCACCCGCTACAGCCCTGCACGGCACAAATTCTGCTAGTACAGTCAGTACTTAGTACTGACCGTTACACTAGCACTCTAGTGTGCGCGGCGTCACGGCTTTCGTCAAGACGGTCTCGCGGTTGTGCACGTCGCGGCTGCCACCTGGGGTATGGGCAGCAAAATAGGCCGCGTGGCAGCTGGTCTCAGCTTTCACGTCCCCCCCGGCGTCCGCCACTGCGCACCAGAGCCGATGCGCCGGCCGCGCGACGGGATCGACCTCCACCATGAATAACCGCTGAAGAGGTGGCGCTGGACTAGGATGACGGCATGTCCATAACCGCCGCCGGAGCTGCACGGCTATCCGTGCTCAAGGGCGATGGTCGACACGACCGGTGGAGCGATCACCGAGCCGTAGTGCGTGCCGAGCTGGTCGAGGCCACGATCCGGGCGATCGAACAATATGGGCCCAACTTATCCATCGACGATGTCGTCCGGTCCGCTGGAGTCCCGCGGCCAAAGCTGTATCGGTTCTTCGGGGACAAGGAAACCCTGTTCCTTGCAGCAAGCGAGCGCGTGCAGGCCTTGGTTATTGAGCGGGTGTTGCCTCACTTCGACCTCAGCGGCACCGCATTAGACCTCGTTCGTTCGGCATTGACGGCGTACATCGACTTGGTCGATGAGCGGCCCAACCTGTTTCGATTTCTGGTCTGCACACACTTTAGCGATGGGCGGTCACGGGAGGCGCTGCTCGACGGGGGCCGCCGGCTTTCCGATGCCACCGTTGCGGTCGCTGTGGCTTTCTTACAGGCCGGTGGTGGGCGTAGCGACAACCTGGAACCCGTCGTGGATGCCTTGCTGGGGGCCGTAGCGTTGGGTGTGCTGCGTTGGCTCAACGACCAAGTCATGGGCAAGGCGGAGTTGGTGCAGGAGTTGACCGCCTTCGCGTGGGGCGCTGCTGTCGCCGTCGCGGCCAGCAGAGGGTTGAGCCTCGACGCGCAGGCAACCGTGCAGCGTTCCGCTGGGACTGACTGACCTCGCCGGCGAGTGATTTGCAGACAACTTTTCGACGATTAACCACCCGGCGCGCACTCGACCGCCGACTCCGGCGTGGGGTGGGCGTTGGCGAGTTCGTCGGGGCCGCGCTTATCCTGCTGACTGCTGCCCGCTCTGTGCTGGGTGAAGATGACACCGTCGCCCAGGAATTCGCGCGGCATCAGAAGGACATCACGTAGGTAGTTTTGATGCAGTCGCCACGGCGTTCGCGCGCCCGGCGATCGAATCCGCTAACAGGGCACCGACATCGAAATCGATAAACTGGGCGACCCTACACTCCAACACCGCCGCGCCTTCAAACTCATCGAGACCCCCATCGCACGCACCATCACTGCGAGCCAGAACACCCCCACCGACACCAACGAATCTCCAGTTCAACCCAGCGACCCATTTGTTTCAAGAGCCGTAACGACAGCCTAGCCAGGGCGCCGGCCGTGCGAACGTTTCGCCAGCGGTTGCGCCACGTGGGGTGTCAATACGGCCCGGGCCCACCTAACGCATGCAGGTGGTGGACCACACGATGCCTACCACTGGCGAGCAGGAATGCTATTTCAGGTGTCCGGTCAGCCCGCCGTAAGGGCCGAAGAGCTCCTCTCGCCATGTTTCCAGCAGCGCACGGGTGTCGATGTCGTCGGGGTGGAAGCCTCGGCGCATGTACTTGGCAAGCTCGGACATCAATCCCTCGAACACCGGGCCGGTGAACAGGGCGTACGCCTGACGAACCACTCGGATCGGGTGTCGGCGAGCGACCGGATCGCGTGCTAGGGCGACGGTCAACGCCAAGATGAGAGCCGGCACGGTCAGTGTCAGCGCAAAACCCATGACAACAATGCGAGTCCACTCGGTACCGCCTACCGCTCGGTAGACGTCGAATGCTACGGATTTGTGTTCGAGTTCTTCAAATGCGTGCCAGTCAAACAAGTGACGAGTCTCTGTGGTGCGTGCCAACGACCGTAGGTACTCATTGGTCAGTGTGCGCTCAGCGAGGACGGCTGTGTAGTGCTCGGCGGCTGCGGTCATCGCCAAATGCACGCGGGGCGAAAGGCGCTTCTCGAATTTCAACCGTCGCGCTTCGGCTTTGGGCGAATCGGCCCAAGCGATGGGGTAGCCGAGTTCCACCAGTCGTTCATTGAGTCGGCGGTGTTCTTGACCGTGTACCGCCTCCTGCCCGATGAAACCGGCTACGCGCTTTTTGAGCACCGGATCGGTGATCTGGTCGGCGAAACGGCGTACCGACCGGATGAAGGATTCCTCTCCGGGTGGGAAGATGGCCGACAGGCCTGCGATAAAATGGCTGAATACCATGTCGCCGTCGATGAAATATTTATCGTCTGCCCCGTCCTCAGTAAACCGGAACCGTATTCGACGCGCCTTCGGATACGGGGAGCGTACCTGAGGGCCGTCAGGAACGGTCACTGTTGCACTTTCGTGAACATCTTCTGTCATCGTGGCACTCCTCGAACAGTTAGTAACTAGTACTGACTGTACCATACCCACCATGCGATTCACGGATCGCTGGTGCAAGATGGGGTTTGGGGTCGCGGTGGATCGTCCGAGGCATCGTGGCGCCTCGTCCGAAGCGGATGTACGGCCACTCATGGTCGGATGACGCTCCATGCGGGCTGGCTGGCCGCGGAAAATCAATTCGTCTGTGGGCTGTGTTGGGTCAACCCGTCCCGTGGGCGCAGGTCGGACAGGGCGACGTGCCGCCGCGATGCCGCGGTTTCCGGCCCTGTGGGCAATAACGAACATGTGGTACCGGGTACTGATCATGTGTATGGCCAATCGGCACGACCGGCGCGCCGGCCACGGCATGAACGAGATTAATCACCACCTGGTCGACGATGGATTAGTATGGCGGAGTGTCGACAGTTGTCCCGGGTGGAGCGCGTCTCTCAGTGCTTAAGGGCGACGCGCGGCACGACAGGTGGAGTGATCATCGTGCAGCCGTCAGGGCGGAACTAGTTGAGTCCACCGTCCGCGCGATCGAGGAATATGGGCCAGATCTGTCCATCGATGACGTTGTTAAGACCGCGGGAATCCCGAGACCAAAGTTATATCGGTTCTTCGGGGACAAAGAAACACTCTTCCTCGCTGCTAGTGAACACATACAGGCACTCGTTATTGAACGAGTCGTTCCGCATTTCGACCTGACTGGCACCGCCTTGGACCTGGTACGATCCGCGGTCGCGGCGTACGTTGAGCTCGTCGACGAACGGCCTAACCTGTTCCGCTTCCTTGTCGGCTCGCATTTCAGTGATGGTCGTTCACGTGAGGCGCTCCTCGAGGGCGGTCGTCGCCTGTCTGAGGCGACGGTGGAAGTTGCGGCAGCTGTTCTGAGTGCCGGCGGTGCGCGCAGCGAAAACCTCGAATGCGCTGTCGATGCCATTTTGGGGGCGGTAGCGCTGGGAGTCCTCCGGTGGCTCAACGATCGACCCGTCGACAAAGCCACGTTGGTTGAGGAACTGACCAGCTTCGCCTTTGGAGCTGTCATCGCGGTCGCCGCGGGTCGAGGGCTGTTGATCGACGCTGACGCACCGCTACTTACGCAATCGGACGCTCACTAGCAGCGTAGCCGTATCACTGGAGATTCCGTTGGCCTTTTTCCCGAGATTCTGCAGCACCGATACGGTTCCGCAACTTCCGAAGTTAGGGTTATCGGGTTCTTCCCGTTTTAGAATATATCGATTCGTTGGGTGAGGCTGCCCGCAGTGGAGTAGGGATCGTTCGGTCGTGGGTCAGGTTGTGGAATCTGAGGGCGTTGCAGCATAGCGCTTCGAGGCGACCGTTGATGGCTTCGGTGGGTCCGTTGCAGGCGTGGTGGTCGAAGTACGCCAGCACGTCGTGATGGCGGCGCCACAGGGCGGCATGAGTTGGGCCAGTTCTTCCAGTCCGACGGGTATTCCGCGGCGGATTGAGTTGATGATCCTGGTCATGGCGTGTTTGCGACGGTGTCGGTTTATTCCCATCCGTTGACACCACCGCATGGGCTTGCTTCACGCAAACGAATATGGCTCGCCGACAGGGGGTTTTACTCCTATCCCGCGCGACGCGTGAACGGGTCGCCGCGGCTCTGTTCGCCCTTGTTGCAGAGAGTCGCAGCGTGGTCCCTCCGTCGCATGCTGCGGGGTGCCGCAGAGCGATGATGCCAGAGACACGAACCTGACCTACCTACCACGCCTACTCGCCATGGCACTATGAGGAGATCCATCGTTGAACGCCAATTCGCTCTTCGCGCACAATGACGCTGCGGGCAACGCTAGAGATGTCGTCGCGCTCACCGTTGAGTTCGAAGGCCGTACCTACGACCTGACGTGGACCAGGGACAAAAGACTGCTCGATGTCCTCCTCGATGCAGGTCTGGACGTTCCATACGTGTGTCGCGAATCGGCGTGTGCCACCTGCGTTTGCACCGTCAAAGACGGCGTCACGCGCATGCTGCTGAACGAGTCGCTGATCGATGATGAGCTGCAGGCCGGCCTGACGCTGGCATGCCAGACCTTGCCCGAATCCGATCATGTGCGCATCACCTACGAATGACGCGAGATGGGCTCGTGCTGGGAAGTCGGGCGGGCCCAGCCGATCTCCCAATCATGAGACAGCTAGTTGCTGGTACCGCATGTATGGTATATTGCTTCGGCAGCCCGCCAATCTGGTGCTCAAAGGGAAGCTATCAATCCTCAGGTCCCCCTGCCACATTCGGACTAAAAGGCCAGGGGGTGATTGACATGGATACTTCGCAAACTGAACTCACATTTTGCGCTTCGCCGTCGGTGATGGCCATATCGCCCGACACCCACATGGTCACGCTGCCCGAGAGCGTCAAGGCGTCGGTGTGGGCGCTGCGTGAGCACCTGCTGGGCGCCAACCCCGCCGTGTGGATGTACGCCGGGGGCGCCTGCTTCGCGCAGATTCTCTACCACCTCGGTACCGAGGAGCAAAAGAAGCGGGCCGTCGCCGCCGCCCAGCGCGGCTGGGGGTCGACGATGGTGCTCACCGAGCCGGACGCCGGCTCGGATGTGGGTGCCGGCCGGACCAAAGCGGTCAAACAGGAGGACGGCTCCTGGCACATCGACGGGGTGAAGCGGTTCATCACCTCGGCGGACTCCGACGACCTGTTCGAGAACATCTTCCACCTGGTGCTGGCCCGCCCCGAGGGCGCCAAGCCGGGCACCAAGGGCCTGTCGCTGTTCTTCGTGCCGAAGTTCCACTTCGACTCCGAGACCGGCGAACTCGGGGAGCGCAACGGCGTGTTCCTCACCAACGTCGAGCACAAGATGGGGACGCCAAGATCGACTCGCTGTACGAGGGCACCACTGCGATCCAGGCGCAGGACTTCTTCTTCCGCAAGATCGTCCGCGACAAGGGGGTGGCGCTGGGCCACGTGGCCGGCCAGATCGAGGAGTTCATCAAGAACGAGTCCGGCAACGGTCGCCTCATGTCGGAGCGGGAGCTGCTGGCCACCGCGCTGGCCGGTGTGCAGGGTATGGCCGCGACGTTGACCGGCTACCTGATGGCTGCCCAGGAGAACATCGACAGCATCTACAAGGTGGGGCTGGGGTCGGTGCGGTTCCTGATGAGCGTCGGCGATCTGGTGATCGGCTGGCTGCTGGCCCGTCAGGCCGCGGTGGCGGTCGAGAAGCTCGACGCCGGGGTCAGCGATTCCGACCGGGCCTTCTACGAGGGCAAGATCGCGGTGGCGTCGTTCTTCGCGAAGAACTTCCTGCCGCTGCTGACCAGCACCCGCACCGTGCTGGAGAACCTCGACAACGACATCATGGAACTCGACGAGGCGGCGTTCTGAATCGCAAAGTCTGGCTTTGTAAAAACGCCATCCTGTCAACAAGAATCGAGATAGCCAGTGATTGGTATTGCTCACGAAGCCGACATCGTGACCATCGAGATACAACGTCCGCATCGACGAAATGCTCTGGACGGATTGGTGATCGCGCAGCTTCGTTACGCCTTCGAGGCTCTCACAGACGCGGGAGTTCGCGCAGTGGTGCTGACGGGCCAAGGCAGCTTTTTCTGCTCAGGTATCGACGCAGACGAAAAGAACTGCACATGGTCGCCGCTGCTGGTCGACGAACTGCTGGGTGAAGCCGTGGCGCTGACTAGAGCGATCGGACTATGCCCCGCCCCAGTCATCGCAGCAGTCAACGGCCCTGCTATCGGAGTAGGCCTACAGCTTGCAGCCATTTGCGATCAGCGCATCGTCGACCCTACTGCATACTTTCAACTCCCGGCGACGAACTACGGTCGGATCGTTGATGGGTGGGCGACGCGGCGACTATCTACGCTTGTCGGTGTTAGCCGTTCGCGTGCGACGCTGCTCTCTGAGCAAAAGCTCAGCGCGGACGAGGCTCTTGCCTGCGGGTTGGCCAGCCGGATCGGCACTGTGGCTGATGCGCAACGCTCAGCTCACCAAATCGCCAGCTACTTCCAGTGAATAGTGATATTCAAACTGTGGTTATGCGATGTCTTTTGCGGCGCATGGTATTTCGTAATCGGTCTTTACAGTCATGACCGCAGGCCGCCGTGCGTAAGTCGAACTCGAGCTTTCACTCAACCACTCTGCGTCGCACAAACCCGACGACCAGCCGAACTCCCGAAACCTCCTTGCTGGTAACTGATGCCACAATGTACTGTACGCGCGGGTACATCTCCGTATCGTTCTGGGCGAAAGTTGCCGCGCGCCTTGGGGCATGTGTGAGCGGAACGCTCGGAGGTGTTGCGCGGCTGACCGGTTCTCCAGAGGGGAGCGGGTTTTCGGAGCGCATGGATACGACATGCAGCAACATGGGCAACCTGCTGCGCCCGCCGTCTCGTCAACTGGCGGTGTGCACATGACCAGCACCGGCGCGGCCGACAACCCGGAAGAAGGCTACGCTGACGTTGGCTGCGGAATCCGCTTGTGGTTCCGGCAGTCAGGCCCGCGTAACGGTCCTGCCCTGTTTCTGCTATCAGGCCTGGGGCAGCAGTTCAATGCGTGGCCGGATGAGTGTGTTGAGCAATGGACTTCTCGTGGCTTCCGTGTTACACGTATCGATAACCGGGACGTGGGACTGTCGACGCACATGGCTTTCCCGCCGCCCAACCTACTCGACATCCTGCGTGGCGACTCCCGCGCCAAGCAATACGAATTGTGCGATATGGCCCGCGACACCGTGAAACTCATGGACGCGCTGGGTACGCCAGAAGCGCATCTTGTCGGGGTGTCCATGGGCGGTATGATCGCCCAGACGGTTGCGGCCGACTATCCTGGCCGGACCGCGACATTGACGTCAGTGTCGTCAAGCCCGGGCGGACTGCGCTTCGGTCGCCCCGCCTTGTCGACACTGCGGCGGATGGCGACTGCACGCCCGGCCCGCAATCGCCAGGAAGCGATGGATAAGGCGGTGAGCATGTTCCGCCACATCGGATCACGCGGCTATCCGTTCGATGAGAATCGGGTGGGCAGAATCGCCGCCGAATCTTTCGATCGTGATCCCACCACCAGCGGCATCGCGCGCCAGCTTGCAGCTATCCTCGCGTCGGGTGATCGAAGTCGTGAACTGCGGTACATCACCGCTCCCACGCTCGTTATCCATGGCGACAAAGATCGGATGGTGCACCCAAGCGGGGGAGTTCGTGTTGCCCGGATGATTCCCGGTGCGCAGCTCGTCACACTCCCGGGACTAGGGCACGACCTACCAGAACCGCTGTGGCCGACAATCGTCGACCTGGTCGGCCGCCACGCCGGCGGTCACCGCCTGGGGCCTGATAGCGATTGAGGGCATTGAGTGGCGCACCGCAGTCGTCATTCGGCGCCGCATCGGGAATTGGCGACAGTTTGGCAATTTGGCTGTCACGACACGCCCGTTTTTGTAGTAGTTGCCGATATATCGATGAGGAGGTATTGAAAAGCGGTGGTGATGAGGTGAGCCCTTCGTAGTGGTCCAGGTGTTGTGCGACTCTGATGCCCGAGGTTTGGGCAGGAAGAATCGACA
>NZ_JBGGKS010000036.1:0-37615 GCF_041287095.1 Mycobacterium sp. pUA109
CGTAGAGACGAGGACCGGGGCACAGCCCCCCAACCCCTTGACAAAAACCCCTTACGAAGGTGTCCCCGGTCGACACGCCGTGCGGTTTTCCGGATTTGCGCACCCTCGCGCCAGGCGATTTGGCGCTGCCGCAGGGTTTCGGTAACCTTGCAGTTACCCGTCGCGGGGTGGAGCAGCTCGGTAGCTCGCTGGGCTCATAACCCAGAGGTCGCAGGTTCGAATCCTGTCCCCGCTACTAACGAAGGTGGCCCTCGGAGGAGACTCCGGGGGCCACTTTCCATTGGGTGTGGTGAATGTTAAGCCGCGGCCGCTTCTATCGCTCGCACCCCGATCAGGCCCAGCCGGGGGTCGGCGCACACGCCTCTGGGCCGGCCATCGCGACGTCCCGCATGTTTGGCGCTAGCTTCCTCGGGTCGTTCGCGGCGTCGAACCGGGTGCACCATAGAACCCATGGAGCTTCGGCAACGTAACCACAGCGAGGGGCAGCTGCTTGCGGAGATCAGTCGCCGATGACCGACAACCGCGACAACTCGAGCCGGCCTGGCAGCGAAGACGAAGGTGCTCAGAACCGATGGGCCGGCGGTGCGGTCAACCCCATGGTGCCGACGCCGTGACGAAGGGGGAAGCGTTGATCGGGTGGCTGCGGTCGCCGGTGGTTTTGGTGACCGCGGGGGTCTTCATTCATTTCACATGCTGGAAGTTGATGACGCCCCTGCTGCCGTTGTGGGCCGGTCGTTTAGGGGCGACGCCACTGGTCGTGGGCGCGTTGTTCACCGGCTATGCGGCGGCCGACCTGGCGTGTAGCCCGGTGCTGGGGGCGTTGTCGGATCGGCTTGGCCGCAAGCCGGTCATCGTGGTCTCGCTGGCGCTGTCCGCAACGGCTTTTGCGATGACCGCGCTCGCCCAATCGCTGGTGATGCTGTTGGCCGCGCAGATCATCAGTGGGTTGGGCGCCCCCATCGTCAGCGTCGCCCAGGCGATGATCGCCGACCGGGTCGACCCTGGCCGGCTGGCGCGGGCAATGGCCTACTTCTTGGTCGCCATTGGTATCGCGAATGTCGTTGGGCCGGCGTTGGGCGCCGCGTTGTCGACGCTGGGCCCCACCGTACCGTTCTGGGTCGCTGCCGTGTTGGCCTCCGGCGCCATGGCCATGATGTGGGCGCTGTTGCCCGAGACCCGCCGATCAACCAGCACCGCAAGTACCGCGTCCCCCGCGGTGGGGTGGCGAGAGCTGTTGCAGTCCAAGTGGATACACCGGTTAGCCGTGACCGCGCTGATCTTCGGGTGTGTGATGGTCACCCTGGATACCGTGCTGGTGCTGTTTACCCATCGCACGCTGGGGTGGGCGGAAGCGCCCAACGGGTGGCTCTTCGCCTATCTCGGCGTCGTCGTGGTCGTCATGCAGTTCGGGGTGGTTGGGCGGTGTGTCACCCGATTCGGCGAGCAGCATGTGCTCCTTGGCGGACTGGCCGCGGCAGCGCTTGGGCTCGCAGTGCTCAGCATCGGCGCGACAGCCGCGCTTGTGGTCGGCGGGGTGGGTCTGGTCGGGGTCGGTATCGGGCTGATCGCTCCGCTGCTGCCGACGCTGTTCTGCTTCGCCACCACCGCGGAAAGCTATGGCGCCGCGTTGGGTTTCATGCAGGGAGTCATTGCTCTGGCTCGACTCATCAGCCCGCTGCTGGCCACCGCGGCGTTTACCTGGTCGATCGGATCACCCTTCATCATCGTCGCGCTGTTGTGCCTGCTGGGGATCTGCCTGCTGACCGTCGGGAAGATGCCAGCGATCGATGCCGGTGGCGCCGCGGGTGTGCAATCCCGGTGAAGCTGTCTCGCTGCAGACTCGGCCATAGCACCGAGGTGTCCAGCAGGGCAGCAAACATCGACGCCCGATGGTGTCAGTCCGGCTGCGATGGCTTGTTGCGGCGCGCCGCGACAGCACGGCGCGCTTCGCGTAGTTGTTTTCGGACCGTTTCCGGATCGTCATTGCTGTCGATGTCAGCGGTCGCCGCCAGCACATCGTATTGACGGTTGCGGCGTTGCTCCCGATAGGACAGCACGTCGTCCAGCAGGAGTCGGTGCCGGTTGCCAATTCGTTCGGCAGGAAGTGTGTGGTCATTGATGAGCCGGACGATGGTCGGGCGGCTCACGCCGAGAAGATCGGCTGCCTGCTGTGTGGTCAGCGTCATGGTGTGCGGCGCGATCGTCACCGCCTTGCCCGCATGCAGTGCCGCCACCACCTTCGTCAACGCATGATGGATTGTTTCGGGCAACTCGATGCGGTCACGCTCGTCGATCCCGACAAGTGCGTAACGCGCAGAAGCTGATGTGCCGTGACGCTCGCGAGCTGCCAGAAATCCGACCACCGGCGCGAGTGCCTCCGGGTTGTCGGGGAGAAATGTCGCGGTCTCGAGCGATTCAGTGCCCATGATGTACCAACTTATTACTCGAACGAAACGAAAGGGTTTTCGATACGTTCGAATAATACCTCGACCCCTAGCTCGGATCCAGCCACTTCGTCACGAAATCGCGTCCCACCTCCAGCTACTTCGATAACGAGGCCTCAGATCCAGCCCCCTTCTTTGTCAGACAGCGTCGGCGACGCCGCGGCTGGCGGAGCGTCCGGAGAAGGCAGTCGCGGCAGACGGTTTGCCTGACGTCCCCGGACACGAACCTGTAGCGTCAGCAACGAATTTCCGATGCGGCGCGAGGGAGAGGCGGATGCCGTTTGAGGCGCATCTGAGCCGGGTTCGGGTGGCATTGTTGCTGGCGGGCAGCTTGTTCTTTGCGCTGTTCGCGCTGTGGGTAGTCGGGGTGTTCGGCGGCGGGCCGCCATCGCCCCCGATCCACGTGAAAGCCGCGGCCTGGGCCGGAATCGTTTTCTGCGGTGTGGCCGGCTTCGTGTTCGCTCGACGGCTGTTCGAATCGGGTGTGATCGTTCGGGTCGATGACGCTGGTATCTACTGGCAGCGCTGGTCTGAACAAGTGATCCCGTGGAGTGCGATCACCCGTATCTCGGAGCGCAAGGTCAAGCGCTCACGCTTCGCGTGCCTGTTCTTGCACGATCGCGCCGCCTATCCATCGCGCGGGATCCTAGGCTACCTGAAAAGCCTCAGCACCCCCACGGGCTATGGGGATATCTCGGTGACCATGACCGAGACCGACCGGAGTTTCGATGACTTGATGGCCGCCATCGAACGTTTCGCGCCGGCAGAACTTCGCGGGGCCGACTCAGCGGACGGTGGTTAATCCCGCAGCCGCAGCACCACTTTGCCCTTGGCGGTGCGGTTCTCCAGCGCCGCGATCGCCTCGGCGGCCCGTTCCAGTGGGTAGACGTCGGGCTGCGGTGCCGGCACCGCCCCGGACGCTAACAGCGGCTGCAGGGCCGCCCACTGCTTTCCGAGATACCCGGGGTGCGCCATCGCCCACGCGCCCCAGCCAACGCCGACGACGTCGAGGTTGTTGAGCAGCAACCGGTTTACCTTCACCGTTGGGATGTCGCCGCCGGTGAAGCCCACCACCAGCAGCCGACCACCCGGGGCCAGCGACCGCAGCGAATCGGTGACCCGGTCACCGCCGACCGGGTCGAGCACGATGTCCACGCCGCGCCCGTCGGTCAACGCGGCCACCGCATCCTTGAACCCGTCGGCCAGCACCACATCGGTGGCGCCCGCCGCCCGGGCGATATCGGCTTTGTCCTCGGTGCTGACCACCGCGATCACCCGCGACGCACCGAGCGCGGACGCCAACCGCAGCGTCGAGGTGCCGATACCCCCGGCCGCACCGTGCACCAGCACCGTCTGGCCTTCAGTGAGCCGGCCCCGTTCGGCCAGCGCGAAGTGCACGGTGAGGTCGTTGAACAGCAGCCCGGCGCCGGCCTCGAACGACACGGTGTCCGGCAGCGGGAACACCTGCTCGGCGGGCAGCGCGATGACCTGGGCCATACCCCCGGTGAGCAGGGTCAGCGCCGCCACCCGATCCCCGGGCTGCACGTGCGCGTCCGCCGGGGCGCTGCGCACCACGCCGGCGGCTTCGGCGCCGGGCACAAACGGCAGCGGCGCTTTGTGCTGGTAGAGGCCACGGGACTGCAGCGCATCGGGAAACGCGACCCCGGCGGCGTGGACGTCGACGACGATCGCACCGGCGCCGTCCGGTTCATCGAGGTCAACCACCTCGACCGCGTCGGGACCGTCGAGCCGGGAAATCTGCACCGCACGCATCGCAACCCTTTCTCTAGCAATCTGTTGCCAGAAATCTAGCCCACCGGGTTTAGACTCGCCGGACGGCAACCGTCGCCGCAGGGGAGGGCAGCGGTCATGATTTCTCCACGGGCCAGGCGCCCCGACAGGTTTTCTGACGTGGTGCCGCCGAGCCGCACCATGGCGGTCCGCGCCGCGGACGGCACCGCCTTGCACACCGAGGTGTTCGGCCCGCCGGACGGCTACCCGATTGTGCTGGCGCACGGCATCGTGTGCGCGGTGCGGGTCTGGGCGTATCAGATCGCCGAGCTGGCCACCGACTACCGGGTGATCGCCTACGACCACCGCGGCCACGGGCGCAGCGGCGTCCCGCGCCGCGGCGGCTACAGCCTCAACCACCTCGCGTCGGATCTCGACGCCGTGCTGGAGGCCACCCTCAAACCGCATGAACGCGCCGTCATTGCCGGGCATTCGATGGGCGGCATCGCCATCAGCTCCTGGTCGCAGCGCTACCCGAACAAGGTCCGGCGCCGCGCCGACGCGGTGGCATTGATCAACACCACCACCGGCGACCTGCTGCGCGAGGTGGACCTGTTCCGGGTGCCGTCGCCGCTGGTGGAGACTCGGGTACGGGTGGCCCGCCGGATGCTGCTCACCTTCGGTGCCGCCCCGGTCGTCGGTCCCGCGGCACCGGCCATTCGGCAGTTCGTGACGATGATGGCGGTGGGCCGCCACGCCGATCCGGCGGTCGCCGCGTTGATCTACGAGCTGTTCGCCGCGACACCGGCGACCAGCCGCGGTAACTGGGCGCGGGTGCTGGTCAACGCGCTCGGGCCGCGCCATATCAGCCTGCGGGGTTTGACGGTGCCCACCCTGGTCATCGGCAGCACCGGGGACCGGCTGTTGCCGATCGCCGCGTCGCGCCGGATCGCCGCGGACGCACCGAATCTCACTAAATTCGTCGAACTTCCGGGCGGGCACTGCTCGATTCTGGAGCAGCCGCGCGCGGTCAACCGGGAGCTGCACGACCTCATCGAATCCGTCGCGGGCGCCGCCCACCGCCGCGACGTCGGCTCTTAGCGCCGCCGAGTGTGTCACGCCCGGGATCTGCGGGCATCAATCCCACACTCGGCGCCGTTAGCGCGCCATGGTGCCCCAGTCCGGGAACCCGGTCGGGTCGTGGCGGCCCAGCACGCCGTGTTCATACAGTCCCCAGCCCTCGACCGGGTCGCCGTGGCCGTCGCGGCACACCGCGCGGCCCACGTGGTCGATCATCCCGAAGCTGGTGCGGGCGACGATCGCGGGATCGGTCATGTCGTAGGTCAGCCGCTGGGTGAACTTTTCGCCCTTCCACATGCCGTGCAGCCAATCGGAGTCGCCGCCGTAGCCGCCACCGACGTGGATCGGCACCGGCAGTTTGGATTCCACCTCGAAGTGCACCGGGATACCGTCGGCACGGGTGGCTTCGATGGTGGCGCCGGTGGCGATTCGGGTGCCGGGCCGGTAGCGGGTGGACACCCGCGGCCAGCCGAGTTGTTCGACGCGACCGTCGCGCCAGATCCGGGTGCAGTCGTTGAGGGTGCGGAACCCGTTGGGCTCCTCCTGGATGATGATCACGACGGCGAAGTCGTCGAAGGCGATCGGCACATACAGCCACCACATGCCCTCGAACGGCGGGTCGGCGGGCCGTCCGGCCGGCTCGGCCTCGCCGACCGGCCGGATACCCCACGACCGGTCACGCGACCCGATCCACACCAACGGGTCGACGGTGATCTCCTCACCGTCGATCACGATCTTCCCGCTCCAGGCGCCCAGCTGAGCGAAGCGCTGGGCGTCCAGCGTCACCCGGTTGCCGGACCGCAGCAGGTGCGGCTGCTCCTGCACCACGTCGAACAGCCCCCGCCAGCGCAGGTCGACGGCAATGCCCTCGGTCTCCGCCAGGATCACCCGCAGGCTGCGCAGCGGTTCGATGACCTCGATGCGGTAGGCGCCCACATGCGGGTTGAGTCGGTCTTGGTCGATGGCGTCGGACAGGTGGACCGCGGTTTGAACATCGCCGCGCCGCACCAGCACGAAGGCGTCCTTGACGCCCAGGTTGGGGTAGTAGCCCATCCCGGTGATGACGAAGATGTCTCCGGTGCGGTCGTGGGCGTTGAGGTAAGAGCGGTCGTAGAAGTTGCGGTCGGAGGAGCCCGGCCAGGCGATGGGCTGCGGCAACTGGTGAACCGGGTATTCGTCGAGCGGTCCAAGCATCAGCAATCCTCTCCGATAAGCCGTTTGAGTAATCCCGCGTGGTAGAAGAGGGACTCCACGTCGTCGGGTTTGTCCACCTCGCCGAAGTGCACCCGGCGGGCCCCGGTCCGCATGAACACGCACGCCCACATCACGCCGGAGTACACGTAAAACCAGTGCAGATCCCCGAGTTCGGCGCCGGTCAGCTCCTGGTACGTGGTCCGCACGGTGTCTTCGGCCAACACATCGGGCAACCCGGGTAGCCCGGCCAGGCCGGCGAGCTCTTGAAACACCAGGTGGGCGAAGATCATCCACGCCACGTCGAGTTCGCGCGGCCCCAGCGTCACCATCTCCCAGTCCAACACCGCCACCGGCGCGAAGTCGCGGTACAGCACGTTGCCGATCCGGGCGTCGCCCCAGCACAGCACCGACTCGCCAGTGGCCACTTGGTGGGGCCAATGGGTTTCCAACCAGTCGAAGGTGCGTTCCAGCAGCGGGGAGCGACCGATATCGGGCACCGCGAAGTCGTACCAGCTCCGCACCCAGTTGAAGTGGCGGCGCAGCGCGGTATCCCCGGAGCGGCCTTCGTCTAAGAAGCCGAAGGTCTTGTCCGGGTGGGGCATCGCGTGCAGCACCGCCAGCGCCTCAATGGTGGAGTCTTGCAGTTCGCGTCGCCGCTCGGCGGGCGCGTCGGCGAACCAGTTGCCGCCGAAGGTGTAGGGCATCACGTCGGGCGGGACCACACCGTCGACGTGGTCCATCAAGAAGAACGGTTTGCCCAGGACGTCGCCGGTGGTCTCGATCCAGCGCACCCGCGGCACCGGAACATCGGTGAGTTCGCCGACCTGCCGCATGACCTCGAATTGGTGGTCGAGGCGATAGCTGGGGAATACCGGGATGTCCTCGGTGGTGGGCGCCACCCGCGCCACCCAGCGCTGCTCGACCGGGCCGCCGTCATCCCAGCGGCCGGTCAGAATGAGGGTTTCCGACGACATCCCGTTGGCGTCCACGCCGCTTTCGACGGTCACCTCCGGGGTGGCCCCGCCGGGCAGGACGGTGGACAGCCATTGCGACATCACGGCGGGTACGGCGGTGACGTCGCGGCTGGAGCGTTGGAGTCGGCTGACGTCCTCGACAGCCCGTTGATTGGCCACGTCTCTTCCTTCACCACGCAATTACGATACGATCGGTAGCGTTATGAAAGCAGACCCGTCCATCGTTGACAAGGCCCCAGCCGCCGGCCGGCCCCGCGATCCACGGATCGACGCGGCGATCCTGCAGGCGACGGCGGACCTGCTGGCGGAAATCGGCTATGCCAATCTGACCTTGGCCGCCGTCGCCGAACGGGCCGGGACGACGAAATCGGCGCTGTACCGGCGGTGGTCGAGCAAGGCCGAGCTGGTGCACGAGGCCGCGTTTCCCGTTGCGCCCACCGCGTTGGCCAGCCCGGCCGGTGATATCGAGGCGGATGTGCGGGCCATGATTGCGGCCGCCCGTGACGTATTCACCAGTCCGGTGGTGCGCGCGGCGTTGCCCGGGCTGGTCGCCGACATGACCGCGGATTCCGAGCTCAACGCCCGGGTGCTGGCACGGTTCGCCGGCCTGTTCGACGCGGTGCGGGTGCGGTTGCGCGAGGCGATCGCGCGCGGGCAAGCGCACCCGGAGGTGGACCCGGATCGGTTGGTCGAGGTGATCGGGGGAGCGACGCTATTGCGGCTGCTGCTGCGTCCCGACGAGGAACTCGACGATGCCTGGGTGGAGCAGACCACCGCCATCGTGGTGCGCGGTGTGATGGCATAGACCCATGACCGCACCGCAACCGTTCCCGACCGACTGGCGCAGCGCGCTGGTGTTGGTGCCGCATCCCGACGATCCGGAATACGGGATGGCCGCCGCCGTGGCGAAATGGACGACGGCGGGCAAGACGGTGCGTTACGCGCTGGCCTGCCGCGGCGAAGCCGGGATCGCGGGCATGCCGCCCGAGGAATGCGGGCCGATCCGAGACGCCGAGCAGCGGCGGGCGGCGGCGCTTGTCGGGGTGGCTGACGTCGATTTCTGGGATTTCCCGGACAGCAATATCCGCAACACCCCCGAACTGCGGGCCAAAATCGCGTCGGTCATCGACGAGACGAAACCCGATGTGGTGGTGACGATCTACGGCGGTGCGCAGTTCGCGCCGGGGATGCCGAATCAGCGCGATCACATCGAGTTCGCCGCCGCGGTCACCGCGGCCTACGACGCGCTCACCGACCCGCCGCGCTGGCTGTTTCAGGGCGGACCGCAGCCCACTCACGTCGAAACCGTGGACGGCTACATCGATGTCGCCGTCGCCGCGCTCGCCGCCCATCAGGACTACCTCTCGGTGCTCGACCCGCACACCCCGGTGGAGGAGCAGGCCCGCCGGGTCCTCGACATGACGACGCCGACGGTCGCCGGGGCGCGGGTGGCGGGATTCCTGCTGGAACGGAGCACCGCCCGATGACGGGGTCGTTCCAAGGACGGGCCGCGATCGTGACCGGGGCCAGCCGCGGGTTGGGCCGGGCGATCGCGCTGGCGTTGGCGGCCGAAGGCGCGGCGGTGGCGGTGGCCGCGCGCACCGAACAGGTGTGGGATGAGCGGCTGCCGGGCACCATCGGGGACACGGTGGCCGCCATCGAGGCCGCGGGTGGCCGGGCGGTCGCGGTTCGCGCGGACCTGCTGGACCGCGACGACGTCGCCGGGTTGGTGTCGCAGGCGCGGGAGGCGTTGCGCCCGATCACGATTCTGGTCAACAACGCCGCGTTCACCGCGCCCGGGCGCCCACCGGGGTCCAGCGCACCCGCCAAGCCCCGCGCCGCGACACCGGGCGCGGCGAAACCGGGCTGGCCGGGCCTGCTCGGGATTCCGCTGGGCGCCTACCGGCGGCATTTCGAGATCGCCGTGTTCGCCGCCTATGAGCTGATGCAATTGGTCTGCCCGGACATGATCGCCGCCGGCGGCGGCGCGATCATCAACGTCACCTCGATCGCAGCGCGGCGGCCCGGCGACGGCCCGTATCCCGACCGCAGCGGCGGCGTTTTGCCCGGCTACGGCGGCTCCAAGGCCGCGCTGGAGCACCTGACCCAATGCGCGGCCTACGACCTGCAGGACCACAACATCGCGGTCAACGCGCTGTCTCCGTCGAAACCGATACTCACCCCGGGGCTTTCCTACTATGCCCGCGAGTTCGACGAGGTGGCCGCGGCCGACGAGTTCGCGGCCGCCGCGGTGCGACTGGCGCAGGTGGACCCGAACGTCGTCACCGGCCGAGTGATCGGCCACCGCGAGGTGCTCGACGGCAGCTTCCGGCCCTACGGGTCCGGCGCCGCCGAAGCCTAAGCGCACCATTCTTGGGCGATAACCTGTACCGCGAAATCGTCAGTCGGCTCGCCGCGCTCGGCATCCCGCCAGATCACGTCACTATCCTGGTGCGCGAGAGCCAGACCGAGAACTGGGGAATTCGTGGCGGACAGGCCGCCTGCGATGTCGACCTGGGATTCGCTGTACAGGTTTGACCCCCGGACGGCCACTGTCCGCGCGTTCCGGAGTCAGTTGCGGCCGCC
Source organism: Mycobacterium sp. pUA109 (assembly GCF_041287095.1). Lineage (NCBI taxonomy): Bacteria > Bacillati > Actinomycetota > Actinomycetes > Mycobacteriales > Mycobacteriaceae > Mycobacterium > Mycobacterium sp. pUA109. The sequence goes on from NZ_JBGGKS010000036.1 coordinate 10,010, forward strand.
GTCGATCTGCTGGCGGTTACGGTTGGTGACCTCCCGAAATCGGTTGCCGAGATCGCTGGTGTCCGACGCCGCGCCGGCGATGCGCTGTTCGGCGGCCAGTGCCGGTTCGGTGATGGTGGCCGCGCCGCACGCGTAGATGTCCTTGAGGCCGGCCATAATCGGCGCGGGCACCTCGGCGATCTGGGTGGCCAGCTCCACGGCCCGCTCCACCAACCGCTCGTGCGGCACCACCTCGGTGACCAGCCCGATCCGCTCGGCGTGGTCGGCGTCGATCACCTCGCCGGTCATCGACAGCCGGCGCGCGGTCGCGGCGCCGACCAGCTGCGGCAGCCGGGCGGTCATTCCGCCGCCGGGCAGGATGCCGACCCGGGCGTGGGTGTCGGCGAACGCCGCGCGCGGCGAGGCGATCAGGAAGTCGCAGCCCAGCGCCATCTCCAGCCCGCCGGTGAAGGTGGGTCCGTTGATGGCCCCGATGATGGGTTTGCGCATTTTGGCGGTTTGGGTGATGCAGTTTTCGGTTTGGAACTGCTCGAAGTACGCCATCCCCAGCCGCTGCGCCTCCTTGAGGTCGACCCCGGCGCAAAACGCTGGATCGGCGCCGGTGAGCACCACCGCGCGCACCGCCGCGTCGGCGTCGGCCTCGACAAGTCCCGCATACAGCGCGCTGATCAGACCCGGATTCAACGCGTTTCGCGCCTCGGGACGATTCAAGGTGAGCACCCGGACTGGGCCAACATCGGTGGTCTCGACATACGCCATTAGCCGACGTTACCGCGGTCTCCAGCCGTAACCGGTCCGGGGTCGCCGTGGCAGTTCGCCGCTGGCCCGCCGGCGAGCACCCAACGTGCGGCTATGGCGGAGATTGGCCGAAAAACCCGCCCTCAGTGCACGTTCGGTGACGAGTCGCGGCGCTCGGCCGCCCGGATCGACGCCTAAAGCACGAATTGGGTTGCCGCGTCCACCAGATCCAGCAGCGGCTGCGGGGCGATGCCGAGCAGCACGGTGACCGCCGCGCACACCGCGATGGCGGCCTTGCTCAACACCCCGGGCACCGCAATGTGCGGGGTGTTCTCGGACCCGTCGGTGAAAAACATCAGCAGGATCACCCGCACGTAGAAGTAGGCGGCCACCCCGCTGGCGATCACGCCGACGATCACCAACGGCGCCGCGCCGCCTTCGGCCGCCGCCTTGAACACCGCGAACTTGCTGACGAAGCCGCTGGTCAACGGGATGCCAGCGAACGCCAGCAAAAACAGCGAAAACATCACGCCGACAATGGGGGAGCGTCGACCCAGCCCGGCCCAGTTACCCAAATCGGTGTCCTCGATGCCGTCGGCGCCGCGGACCAGGCCGACGATGGCGAAGGCGCCCACCGTCGAAAAGCTGTAGGCGATCAGGTAGAACAGCGTCGAGGACACCCCGGCGGGCAGGTCGGCGATCACCCCGGTGAGCACGAAACCGACGTGGGACACCGAGGAATACGCCAGCATCCGTTTGACGTCGGTCTGGTTCACCGCGGCGATCGTCGCGATCACCATGGTCAGGATCGAGATCATCCACAGCACCGGCCGCCACTGGTCATGCAGCGCCGGCAGCGCCACGTAGACCACCCGCAGCAGCGCCCCGAACGCCGCGACTTTGGTCGCGGCGGCCATGAATCCGGTGACCGGTGTCGGTGCGCCCACGTAGACGTCGGGGATCCAGGAGTGGAACGGCACCGCGCCGACCTTGAACAGCAGACCTACCGTCAGCAACGCGACCCCGGCCAATGCCATGGTGTCGCCGGGCCGGGTCCCCAGCACCGCACCGATCCCGGGGATGGACAGGGTGCCGGTGGCGCCGTACAGCAGCGCCGCCCCGTACAGGAAGAACGCCGAGGAGAACGCCCCGAGCAGAAAGTATTTCATCGCCGCTTCCTGCGACAGCAGCCGGCGATACCGGGCCAGCCCGCACAGCAGATACAGCGGCAGCGACAGCACTTCCAACGCGATGAACATCGTCAGCAGGTCGTTGGCGGCCGGGAACACCAGCATGCCGCCGACGGCCAGCATGGTCAGCGGGAACACCTCGGTCTGCATCACCCCGGCGCGGGTGGCCTGCTGCTCGGCGATGCTGTCGGGAATCGCGGAGCCCTGCGGGGTGAACGAATCCAAACCGCGGTCGGCGGTGACCAAGGTGGCGGCGCCGGGACCGACCGCCACCGTGGGGGCGATGGCACGCTCGGCGATGAAGACCACCGCCATCATCGCCACCAGCAGCACGGTGCCCTGCAACACCACCGCGGGCCGGTCGACGGCCACCGCGCCCACCACCGCGGTCTGACCGGTGGCCGGGATCGCGTCGGCCACCACCACGAGCGAGACAAGCGCGGCCAGCAGCCCGGCCAGCGCCAGCCCGACCTGGGCGCCGTAACGCCACCGGCGCGGCAGGAACGCCTCGACCAGCAGGCCGATCACCGCCGCGCCGAACACGATCAGCAGCGGCGCCAGCACCGTGTATTCGACGGTGGGCGCGCTCATCGGGCCGGTCCTTGTGCACTGTGCGGCACCGGATCCTGTTGGCCGATGGTGGTCATGGTGTGCCCGACCGCGGGGTTGATGATGTCCAGTACCGGCTTGGGGTAGAAGCCCAGCACCAGCAGCAGCACGATCAGCGGTGCCACCACGACGACTTCGCGGGGAACGAGGTCGCGGATGCGTTGGTTATCGCCGGTGACCGGTCCGGTCATCACCCGCTGGTAGAGCCAGAGCATGTAGATCGACGACAGCACCAGCGCGGTGGCGCCGAACGCCGCCGCCAGCCAGTACCGGTTGAAGGTGCCTAGCAGCACCAGGAATTCGCTGATGAACGGCGCCAGCCCGGGCAGCGACAGGGTGGCCATCGCCGCCACCAAGAAGGTGCCGGCCAGCACCGGCGCCGCCTTCTGCACCCCGCCGTAGTCGGCGATGGCGCGGGTGCCGCGCCGGGAAATGAGGAACCCGGCGATCAAGAACACCGCCGCGGTGGACAGTCCGTGATTGACCATGTACAGCGCCGAACCGCTTTGGCCCTGGCTGGTCATCACGAAGATCCCCAGGATGATGAACCCGAAATGCGAGATCGAGGTGTAGGCGATCAGCCGCATGATGTCGGTCTGCCCGATCGCCACCAGCGCGCCGTAGACCACGCCGATGACGGCCAGCACGACGATCGCGGGCCGGAAATACGTGGAGGCCTCGGGGAACAATTGCAGGCAGTAGCGCAGCATCCCGAACGTGCCGACCTTGTCCATCACCGCCATCATCAGCACCGCGCTAGCCGGGGTGGCCTCCACCGCCGCGTCGGGCAGCCAGCGGTGCAGCGGCCACAGCGGGGCTTTGATCGCGAACGCGAACATGAAACCGAGGAACAAGGCTTTGAGCACACCGGGATCGACCGCGGAGCCGGGTCCGAACGCGGCGACCACCTCGCGGAAATCGAAGGTGCCGGTCCCGTGTTGCGCGGTCACCACGTACACCCCGATCACCGCGGCCAGCATGATCAGCCCGCCGAACAGGTTGTAGAGCAAGAACTTCAGTGCGGCGCGTGACCGGCCCGCACCGGTGCCGAAGCCGCCGATCAGGAAGTACATCGGGATCAGCATGGCCTCGAAGAACACGTAGAACAGCAGGATGTCCAGGGAGACCAGCGAGATCAGCACCATGGACTCGACGGTCAGGGTCAGCGCGACGTAGGCGTGCACCCCGCGGCTGCGGTCACCGCCGTCGGTCCAACCCGCCAGAATCAGCAGCGGCACCAGCACCGCGGTCAGCAGCACCAAGACCACCGCAATGCCGTCCACCCCGAGGGTGTAGCCGGCGCCGAATGTCGGTATCCAGGAATGCGATTCCACAAATTGGTAGGGCTGGCCGGTGGCCGTGCTGTCGTAGCCGACGGTGATGACGACCGCCACCGCCAACACCGCCAGGCTCACCAGCAGCCCGGCCCACTTGGCTAACCGCGGCAGCGCGGCGGGCAGCAAGATCACCAGCACTGCACCGGCGATGGGCACCAGCCACAGCACGCTCAGCCACGGGATCGTCACAGCTGCACCGCCAGGATCACCGCGACCAGCAGCGCCGCGCCCACCAGCATGGTCAGCGCGTAGCTGCGGGCAAAGCCGGTTTGCAGGCCGCGCAGCCACTGCGACGTTCGTCGCACCAAGGCGGCCAGGGCGTTGACCGAACCGTCGACCCCGCGGTCGTCGACATCCACCAGCGCGCGGGCCAGTTGGTCACCGGGGCGCATGAACACCTCCTCGTTGAAGGCATCGCCGTACAGGTCGCTGCGCGCCGCCACGGTCAGCGCGGACACCTCGGTGGGTGCCGTCGCCGGGACCGGGCGTCTGCCGTACATCGCGTAGGCGATCGCGGCGCCGGCCAGCACCACCACCAAGGTGATGGCGCTGCTGACCCACACCGGCACGGCATGGGTGGCCTCGTGGCCGCCGACCACCGGCTCCAGCCAATGCCGCAGGGTCCCGCCGATCGCCAGCAAGCCCCCGGAGAACACCGCGCCGACCGCCAGCAGGATCATCGGCCAGGTCATCACCCGCGGCGCCTCGTGCGGATGCGCGTCGTCGGCCCAGCGCTTTTCGCCGAAGAACGTCATCAGCATCACCCGGGTCATGTAAAACGCGGTGATCCCGGCGCCCAGCATCGCCGCCGCCCCCAGCACCGCCCCGCGCCAGCCGCCGGCGCCCAACGCGGCCTCGATGATGGCGTCCTTGGAGTAGAAGCCGGCGAACGGCCAAATCCCGATGATCGCCAGGTAACACACCCCGAAGGTGACGAACGTGACCGGCAACATGGTGCGCAGACCGCCGTAGCGACGCATGTCTTGTTCGTCGTCCATGGCGTGGATGACCGCGCCGGACCCCAGGAACAGGCCGGCCTTGAAGAAGCCGTGGGTGAGCAGGTGCAGGATCGCGAACGCGTAGCCGGCCGCGCCCAGCCCGGCCGCCAACACCATGTAGCCGATCTGGCTGATCGTGGAGGCCGCCAGCGCGCGTTTGATGTCGTCTTTCGCGCAGCCGACGATCGCCCCGAACAGCAGGGTGACCGCACCGACCAGCACCACGGCCAGCCGGGCGTCGGCGGACAGGTCATACAGCGGGCCCGACCGCACGATCAGGTACACCCCGGCGGTGACCATGGTGGCGGCGTGGATCAGCGCCGACACCGGGGTGGGGCCCTCCATCGCGTCGAACAACCAGGCCTGGATCGGCACTTGGGCCGATTTCGCGCAGGCGCCCACCAACAGCAGCAGCCCGATCAGGGTCAGCATGCCGCGTGAGGCAGTCGGCGCGGCGGCGAACACGCCGTCGAACTGCAGCGTGCCGAAGCTGGCGAACATGGCGAACATGGCCAGCGCCAGCCCGACGTCGCCGACCCGGTTGGACACGAACGCCTTCTTGCCGGCGGTGGCCGCCGAGGGCCGCTGGTACCAGAACCCGATCAACAGGTAGGACGCCAGGCCCACCCCTTCCCACCCGACGTAGAGGCCCAGGTAGTTGTCGGCGACCACCAGCAGCAGCATGGCCGCGACGAACAGGTTGAGGTAGGCGAAAAACCGTCTGCGGTCGGGGTCCTCGGCCATGTAGCCGATCGAGTAGATGTGGATCAGCGACCCGACACCGGTGATCAACAGCACGAAGCAGATCGACAGTTGATCGATCTGCACCCCGAAGTCGATCTGCAGTCCCGCGACCGGCACCCAGTTGAACAGGTTCGGGTGAACGCTGCGCTGGGCTTCGGATCGGTGCAGCAGGTCGGCCAGCAGCGCCAGACCCGCCGCGAACGATGCCAGCACGGTGGCGCAGCCCAACAGGTGACCCCACCGGTCGGTGCGCCGGCCACCGACGAGCAGAGCCAACGCGCCCGACGCGGGTAGCGCCACCAGCAGCCAGCTCAGATGTGTCACGCGGTTAGCCTTTGAGGAGGTTGACGTCGTCGACCGAGGCCGACCGGCGGGCACGGAAGATGGTCATGATGATGGCCAGCCCGACCACCACCTCGCAGGCCGCGACCACCATGGTGAAAAACGCCACCATCTGGCCGTCGAGGTGCCCATGCATGCGGGCGAAGGTGACGAACGCCAGGTTCACCGCGTTCAGCATCAGCTCGATGCACATGAACATCACAATCGCGTTGCGGCGCAGCAGCACACCGGCGGCACCGATGGTGAACAACAGCACCGACAGATACAGGTAATTCGCGGGGTTCACGAGCGCGACTCCTCCTCATCGGTTCGCTTCGCATCGTCGTTTGCGCCGACGGTGCGATGTCGCAGCACCTGCGGCACCGACAGTTTCGAGGAGGAACCGTCGGGCAACCGGGCGGCGATATCCACTGCGTTATGCCGGGCGTAGATGCCGGGGCTGGGCAGTGGGGTGGGGTAGCGGCCGTGCTGGAAGCGCTCGATGGACAGCTGGCGCTGGGTTTTGCGCGCGGCGAACCGTTCGCGGTGCGCCAGTACCATCGCCGCGACCGCCGCGGTGATCAGCAGTGCGCTGGTCAACTCGAAGGCCCACAGATAACGGGAGAAGATCAGCGCCGCCAACCCTTCGACGTTGCCGCCGGCGTTGGCGGCCGCCAAGCCGGTGAAATCCATGCTGACACCGCCGATCCCGGCGATCAGCAGGACCCCAAACCCGACGCCGGCCAGCACGGCGGCGGCGCGCTGCCCGCGCAGTGTTTCGGTCAGCGACTCCGCCGAATCAACCCCGATCAGCATCATCACGAACAGGAACAGCATCATCACCGCACCGGTGTAGACCACGATCTGCACCACGCCGAGGAACATCGCGTCCTGGACGAAATAGAACACCGCCAGGATCAGCATGGTCATCGCCAAAAACATCGCGGAATACATGGCTTTGGCGGCCATTACCACCCCCAGCGCACCGATCACCGCCACCGCGCCCAAAATCCAGAACGTCACCGCCTCACCGGTGGAGGTGTGGGTCAGGGCGTCGGTGGTCGGGTTGGCGGCCACCAGTGCGTAGGAGGTCATGGGGTCTCGCTGGTGGTCTGCTCGGCGAGCAAGTCGCGGATATCGGGCGTGTCGCGCAGCCCCTCGGCGGTGATATTGCCGAGGTAATAGTCGAAGTGGGTGGACCCGGGTGCCATCGGGTGCGGCGGCGCGGTCATGCCCGGTTGCAGCGGCGCCAGCAGCCGCTCCCGGTCATAGATGAGGTCGGCGCGGTTGTCATCGGCCATCTCGTAGTTGTTGGTCATGGTCAACGCACGGGTGGGGCAGGCCTCGATGCAGAACCCGCAGCCGATGCAGCGCAGGTAGTTGATCTGGTAGACGCGGCCGTAACGCTCGCCCGGGGAGAACCGTTCCTCGTCGGTGTTGTCGGCGCCCTCGACGTAGATCGCGTCGGCCGGGCAGGCCCAGGCGCACAATTCGCAGCCGATGCATTTTTCCAACCCGTCCGGGTAGCGGTTGAGTTGGTGACGGCCGTGCCAGCGCGCCGCCACCGGACCCGGCTTTTCCGGGTACTCCTCGGTGATCGGCCGTTTGAACATGGCGGCGAACGTGACACCGAATCCGGCGACGGCGTCCAGTGACTTGCGGATGAAATTAGCCACGGCTCTCCTCCTTGCTGACGCCGACCGGGCTGCGGTGCGGCAGCGGCGGCGTCGGGAACGTCCCGGTCGACTCCGCGTCCCGCGCGGTGACCTCGGTGCGCCGAACCCCCGACGCGTTGAACCGTGTCCGCAGCACCAGCAGCGCGGCCACGGCGATGACGGCACCGGTAATCGCCAGCAGCAGTTGCCAATGCGGGTAGCCCTGGTTGCCGATGCTGTGGATCACCGCGGCGACCATCACCCACACCAGCGCCACCGGGATGAGGATCTTCCAGCCCAGCGCCATGAACTGGTCGTAGCGCAGCCGCGGCAGGGTGGCGCGCAGCCACATGTAGAAGAACATGAAGCCCCACACCTTGCCGACGAACCACAGCAGCGGCCACCAGCCGTGGTTGGCCGCCTCAATCATGTTGAACGGCCAGGGGGCGTGCCAGCCGCCGAGAAACAGCGTGGCGGCCAACGCCGAGACGGTGGTCATGTTGACGTACTCGGCGAGGTAAAACATCGCGAACTTCAGCGACGAATACTCGGTGTGGAAGCCGGCGACCAATTCACCTTCGGCCTCGGGCAGGTCGAACGGCGCCCGGTTGGTCTCACCGACCATGGAGACCAGGTAGACCAGAAACGACGGCAGCAGCAAAAACACGTACCAGATGCGGTCTTGGGCGGCCACGATCCCCGACGTCGACATGGTGCCGGCGTAAAGGAACACCGACGCGAACGCCAATCCCATCGCGATCTCGTAGGAGATCACCTGCGCGGTGGACCGGATGCCGCCCAGCAGCGGATAGGTGGAGCCCGACGACCAGCCGGCCAGGATGATGCCGTACACGCCGATCGATGACATCGCCAGGATGAACAGCACCGCGATCGGCAGGTCGGTCAACTGCAGGGCGGTGCGATGCCCGAACACGCTCACCTCGGGACCGAACGGGATCACCGCGAACGCGGTGATGGCCGGGATCACCGAAATGATCGGCGCCATCACGTAGATCGGATGGTCGACGTCGGCGGGGGTGATGCCCTCCTTGAGGGCCAGCTTGATGCCGTCGACCAAGCTCTGCAGGTAGCCGCGGGGCCCCACCCGGTTGGGGCCCGGCCGCAGCTGCATCCGGCCCAGCACTTTACGTTCGGCGATGATGGCCACCAGCACGGTCAGTACCAGGAACGCGAACACCGCCACCGCCTTGGCGGCCATCAGCCACCAGGTGTCGTTGCCGAAGGAAGTCACCCGCCCGCCCCAATCTGCACCACCGCGCCTGATGTCACCCCGAGCTGCCGGTGCACCGCCGAACCCGGTGAGTTCATCGGCAGCCACACCACCCGGTCCGGCAGCGCGGTGATGCTCAGCGGCAGGCTGATCGCGCCGCGCGACGTACTGACGGTCACCGGATCGCCGTCGGCGGCACCGATTTCGGCGGCGGTGCCCGCCGACAGCCGTACCACCGGGGTGCGTGCGGTCCCAGCCAGGTGGGGTTCGCCGTCCTGCAGCCGGCCGGCGTCCAGCAGCATCCGCCAGCTCGCCAGCACCGCCTCCCCGGCACCCGGCTGCGGGGCCGGCTCCGCGTCGACGGTCGGATCGGCGGCCCGCGGCCCGTCCCAGCCGCCCAACGCGATCAGTTCATCGCGCGCGGCCGCGACGGTGGGCAGGTTCAACGCCACCCCCATCTCGTCGGCCAGCACATCGAGCACCCGCAGGTCCGGCAGCGCACCGGTGTCCCGCAGGGCGGGGTCGAAGCTGCGGGGCCGACCCTCCCAGTCGATGAAGGTGCCGGCTTTCTCCGCGGCCGCCGCGACCGGCAGCACCACGTCGGCGCGTTCGGTGACCGCGCTGTGCCGCAACTCCAGGCTGACCAGGAACCCCACCGCGTCCAGGGCGGCCACTGCGGCCTCGGGATCGGGCAGGTCGTCGGGGTCGACGCCACCGACCAGCAGCGCGCCCAGCGTGCCGTCGGTGGCGGCGGCCAACATGGCGGCGCCATCACGCCCGGGGGTGGTGGGCAGTGCGTCGACCCCCCACAGCTCGCCGACCTGCGCGCGGGCGGCGGCGTCGGTCAGCGGCCGGCCGCCGGGCAGCAGCCCGGCCAGCGCACCGGCGTCCAACGCGCCGCGTTCCCCGGCCCGACGCGGCACCCAGGCCAGCCGGGCGCCGGTGGCGTCGGCCAGCCGGGCGGCCGCCGACAGGCCGCCGGGCACCGCCGCCAGCCGTTCCCCGGCCAGGATCACCGCGCCGGGGGAGCGCAACGCAGCGCCGATGTCGCTGCCGGCCAGCTTGTCCAGCGTCGCCGGTTCGGCGCCGGGCACCGTCGCCAGCAGGGTGCCGCCCATCTTGGTCAGGCCGCGGTCGGCGAACGGGCCGACCGCGTAAATGCGGGTGCGGTGCTTGCGGGCCGCCTTGCGCAACCGCAGAAACACGATCGGGGACTCTTCTTCGGGCTCGAACCCGACCAGCAGCACCGCCGGTGCGGTTTCCAGGTCCGCGTAGCGCACGTCGACGCGGCCGGCGACGCGGGCGCCCAGGAACGCGGCCTCCTCCGCCGCGTGCGCCCGGGCCCGGAAGTCGATGTCGTCGGTGCCCAACGCGATCCGGGCGAATTTGGCGTAGCCGTAGGCGTCTTCGGCGGTCACCCGGCCCCCGACCAGCACCCCGGTGCGGGCGCCGGACAGACCGCGGGCCGCCAGCGCCAACGCGTTGGGCCACGAGGTGGGCACCAGCGCGCCGTTGCTGTCCCGGACCAGCGGGGTGCCGATCCGGTCGCCGGCGGTGGCGTAGGTGAACGCCCACCGGCCCTTATCGCAGTTCCATTCCTCGTTGACCTGCGGGTCGTCGCCGGCCATGCGGCGCAGCACCTTGCCGCGCCGGTGGTCGGTGCGCTGCGCGCATCCCGACGCGCAGTGCTCGCACGCACTGGGGCTGGAGACCAGGTCGAACGGTCGGGCCCGAAACCGGTAGGAGGCCCCGGTCAATGCGCCCACCGGGCAGATCTGCACGGTGTTGCCGGAGAAGTAGGAGTCAAACGGTTCGTCGGTGTAGATGCCGACCTGCTGCAGCGCACCGCGTTCCAGCAACTCGATGAACGGGTCGCCGGCGATCTCCTTGGAGAAGCGGGTGCAGCGGGCGCACAGGATGCAGCGGTCGCGGTCCAACAGCACCTGCGAGGAGATGTTGATCGGTTTGGGGAAACGGCGTTTGGCGTCGTGGAAACGGGTCTCGGGCCGCCCGTTGGTCATCGCCTGGTTCTGCAGCGGGCATTCGCCGCCCTTGTCGCACACCGGGCAGTCCAGCGGGTGGTTGATCAGCAGCAGCTCCATCACCCCGTGCTGGGCCTTATCGGCGGCTTCCGAGGTGTGCTGGGTGCGCACCACCATGCCGTCGGTCACCGCCACCGTGCACGACGCCATCGGTTTGCGCTGCCCCTCGACCTCGACCATGCATTGCCGGCACGCGCCGACCGGGTCGAGCAGCGGATGGTCACAGAACCGGGGGATTTCGACACCAATCAGTTCGGCGGCGCGAATCACCAACGTGCCCTTGGGCACGGTGACCTCGGTGTCGTCGATGGTCAGCGTCACCATTTCCGGGCGGGCGGTGTCGCCGCCGGTGTGGCCTTCGGCCGTCTGGGTCACGCCGCACCTCCATTCGGTACGAACATGGTTGCGTTGGGGTCGAAGGGGCAGCCGCCCTGTTCGACGTGCGCGACGTACTCGTCGCGGAAATACTTGATCGACGACTGCACCGGCATCGCCGCCCCATCACCCAACGCGCAGAACGACTTTCCGAACAGCACGTCGGCGATATCGAGCAAGGTGTCCAGATCCTCGGCGGTGCCGCGCCCGGTTTCCAGCCGCTCGTAGATCGGCGCCAACCAATAGGTGCCCTCCCGACACGGGGTGCACTTGCCGCAGGATTCGTGCTTGTAGAACTGCGACCACCGCCGCGCGGCGCGCACCACACAGCTGGTGTCGTCGAAGATCTGCAGCGCCTTGGTGCCCAGCATCGACCCGGCCGACGCCATACCCTCGTAGTCCAGCGGGATGTCGAGGTGCTCCTCGGTGAGGATCGGGGTCGACGACCCGCCCGGCGTCCAGAACTTCAGCCGGTGCCCGTCGCGCACCCCACCGGCGTAGTCCAGCAGCTCGCGCAGCGTGATGCCCAGCGGCGCCTCGTACTGGCCGGGCCGGTTCACGTGCCCGGACAACGAATACAGCGTGAAACCCGGTGACTTCTCGCTGCCCATCGACCGGAACCAGTCAACGCCGTACAGGATGATCGGCGGCACGCTGGCGATCGATTCGACGTTGTTGACCACGGTCGGGCAGCCGTACAGGCCGGACACCGCGGGGAACGGGGGCCGCAGCCGCGGCTGGCCGCGCCGGCCCTCCAGCGAGTCGAGCAGCGCGGTCTCTTCCCCGCAGATGTAGGCACCCGCCCCGGCGTGCACCACTACGTCCAGGTCGAAGCCCGAACCGCCGATGTTGCGGCCCAAAAACCCGGCCGCGTACGCCTCGGCCACCGCGGCCTGCAGCCGGCGTAGCACCGGCAGCACTTCGCCGCGCAGATAGATGAAGGCGTGCCGAGCGCGGATGGCGTAGCAGCAGATGGCGATGCCTTCGATCAGGGCATGCGGTGTCGCCAGCAGCAGCGGCATGTCCTTACACGTTCCGGGTTCGGATTCGTCGGCGTTGACGACCAGGTAGTGCGGTTTGGCCCCGGCGTCGGTGTCGTCTTGGGGGATGAACGACCATTTCGTCCCGGTCGAAAAGCCGGCACCGCCGCGCCCCCGCAGCCCGGAGTCCTTGACGGTGGCGATCACCGTGTCGGGGTCCTTGTTGAGCGCCTCCTGCAGGGCCCGGTAACCGTCGTGGCGCTGATAGGTCGCCAGCGTCCACGACTCCGGGTCGTCCCAGTAGCGGCTCAGCACCGGGGTCAGCGGGGTCGCGTGGGTGACTTCGAGCTGGGTCATTGGCCGTCCCCATCGGGCGCCGATATGCCCTGCCGCTGGGCCACCCGCAGGCCGGCCAGGGTCGGCGCCCCCGGCCCGCCCTGACCGGTGTCGGGCCGCTCGTCGGGGAATCCGGCCAGCACCCGTTCGGTGTGGCGGAAGCTGCACAGCGGTGCCCCGCGGGTGGGTGTCACCGACTCCCCGGACCGCAGCGCGTCGACAAGGGCGCGGGCCGATTCGGGTGTCTGGCGGTCGAAGAACTCCCAGTTGACCATGACGACCGGCGCGTAGTCGCAGGCCGCGTTGCATTCGACGTGCTGCAACGTGACGGTGCCGTCGGCGGTGGTGTCATCGTTGCCGATGCCCAGATGCTCGGTGAGCGCCTCGAAGATCGCGTCGCCGCCCATCATCGCGCACAGCGTGTTGGTGCACACCCCGACCAGATACTCGCCGGTCGGGCCGCGCCGGTACATGCTGTAAAACGAGGCCACCGCAGCGACTTCGGCGCCGGTCAACCCGAGTTGCTCGGCGCAGAACGCCAATCCGGCCGGGGTCAGATAGGAATCTTCGGCCTGCACCAGGTGCAGCAGCGACAGGATCGCCGACCGGGCCGCCGGGTTGTTGCCGTCCTCGTCCGCGGGATGGGCCGCGGTGTAGCGGTCGATGATCTGTTGGGCGTCGGCCTCCAGCCGGGCCCGCACCTCCGCGGGATACGACCGGGGCGCATCGGGGCTGCTTTCGAATTGGCCCGGTTCGTCGGGCGGCCGGCCGAGTTGCAGGAAGATCCGCTCGCCGCCGGTGCCGGCGCTGGGTGCCGTCACCGGTCGACCCCACCCATGACCGGATCGATGCTGGCCACCGCGGCGATGACGTCGGCGACCAGGCCGCCTTCGCACATCGCGGCCACCGCCTGCAAATTGGTGAACGACGGGTCGCGGTAGTGCACCCGGTAGGGCCGGGTGCCGCCGTCGGACACCATGTGCACCCCCAACTCGCCGCGCGGTGACTCGACCGGGACGTAGACCTGACCCGCCGGTACCCGGATGCCCTCGGTGACCAGCTTGAAGTGGTGGATCAGCCCCTCCATGGAATGGCCCATGATCTTGGCGATGTGCTCGGGCGAGTTGCCCAGCCCGTCGGGGCCCAGCTTCAGGTCGGCGGGCCAGGCGATCTTGCGGTCGGCCACCCGCGTGGGACCGGGCGTCGCCAGCTTGTCGACGCACTGCTCGATGATCTTCAACGACTCCTTCATCTCCTTGATGCGAATCATGTAGCGGCCGTACGCGTCGCACCCGTCGTCGGTGATCACGTCGAATTCGTAGTCGTCGTAGCCGCAATAGGGTTCGCTGCGGCGCACGTCGTAGGGCAACCCGGTGGCGCGCAGGATCGGGCCGGTGATCCCCAGCGCCATGCAGCCGGTCAAATCCAGATAGCCGATGCCCCGGGTCCGGGCCTTCCAGATGTCGTTTTCGTTGAGCAGGTTGTCGATGTCGCGGAGCCGTCGCGGCATCAACTTCAGGAAGTCGCGCAGCTGGGGGAGGACGTCGTCGGGCAGATCCTGGGCCACCCCGCCGGGACGGATGTACTGGTGGTTCATCCGCAACCCGGTGATCGACTCGAAGATGTTGAGCACCAGTTCGCGTTCCCGAAAACCGAGAAACATCGCGGTCATCGCGCCCAGTTCCATGCCGCCGGTCGCGATCGCGACCAGATGCGACGAGATCCGGTTCAGCTCCATCAGCAGCACCCGGATCACGTTGACCCGCTCCGGGATCTCCTCGGTGATGCCGAGCAGCTTCTCCACACCCAGGCAGTAGGCGGTTTCGTTGAAGAACGGCGACAAGTAGTCCATCCGGGTCACGAATGTCACACCCTGCGCCCAGCTGCGGTATTCTAGGTTCTTCTCAATGCCGGTGTGCAGGAAGCCGATTCCGCATCGCGCTTCGGTGACCGTTTCGCCCTCGATCTCGAGTATCAGCCGCAGTACCCCGTGGGTGGACGGGTGCTGGGGGCCCATGTTGACCACGATGCGTTCGCTCGGGTCGGCGGTGCGGGCCGCTTCGACGATCTGCTCCCAGTCCTGCCCGCCGGCCATCAAGACGGTGGATTCGCTCATCAGTTGTAGGCCCTCCGCTGGTCGGGCGGCGGGATCTGCGCGCCCTTGTACTGGACGGGGATGCCACCGAGCGGGTAATCCTTGCGCTGCGGGTGCCCCTGCCAGTCGTCGGGCATCTCGATGCGGGTCAATGACGGGTGGCCGTCGAAGATGATCCCGAAGAAGTCGTAGGTCTCACGTTCGTGCCAGTCGGTGGTGGGGTAGATGGAAAACAGCGACGGGATGTGCGGATCGGCGTCGGGCGCGGCGACTTCCAGTCGGATACGGCGGTTATGGGTGATCGACTTGAGCGGGTAGACCGCGTGCAGTTCCCGGCCCTGGTCCTCGGGGTAGTGGACCCCGCTGACCCCCACGCACAGTTCAAAGCGCAGCTCCGGTGTGTCACGCAGTTGTTGGGCGACCCGCGGCAGCTGGTCGCGGCGCACGTGCAGGGTCAGCTCATCGCGGAACACCACGACTTTTTCGACGGCGTCGGCGAATTCGACGTCGACCGCGCTCAAGGCTGCGGCCAGCTGGTCGACCACCGCGTCGAAGTATCCGCCGTACGGACGTGGGCTGTCGCCGGGGAGGGCGACCTCGCGGACCAGCCGCCCGTAGCCGGAGGTGTCACCGGTGCCGGACACGCCGAACATGCCACGGCGAACCTCGATCCTTTCATTGTCTCCAGGGCGGTTGCCGGCCGGTGTCACCGCAGCAGGCCCGTCATCTCGATCGTGGGCCGGGCGGCCAGGGCCGCCTCTTCGGCCGCGGCGACGGCCTGTTCCCGGTTGACCCCCAGCGGCATCTGCTGAATCTTCTCGTGCAGCTTCAGGATTGCGTAGAGCAGCATCTCCGGCCGGGGCGGGCATCCGGGCAGGTAGATGTCGACCGGGACCACGTGGTCCACGCCCTGCACGATCGCGTAGTTGTTGAACATGCCGCCCGAGGATGCGCACACGCCCATGGCCAGAACCCATTTCGGCTCCGCCATCTGGTCGTAGATCTGGCGTAGCACCGGCGCCATCTTCTGCGAGACCCGACCGGCCACGATCATCAGATCGGCTTGCCGCGGTGTCGCCGAGAACCGCTCCATCCCGAACCGGGCGATGTCAAACCGTGGGGCGGCGGTGGACATCATCTCGATCGCGCAGCACGCCAACCCGAACGTCGCCGGCCACAGCGAGCCTTTGCGGACGTAGCCGGCGACCTTCTCCAGGGTGGACAGCAGGATTCCGCCGGGCAGTTGTTCTTCCAGGCCCACTGCTTACCTCAATCCCAGCTCAGGCCGCCGCGCCGCCACACGTAGGCGTAGGCGACGAAGACGGTCAGGACGAACAACCCCATCTCGACCAGCGCAAACAGCCCCAGCGCGTCGTAGCTGACCGCCCACGGATACAAGAACACGATTTCGATGTCGAAGACGATGAACAGCATCGCGGTCAGGTAGTACTTGACCGGGAACCGCTGGCCGGGGGCGGCGTGCGGACCGCTGACCGGCTGATCGATGGGTTCGATCCCGCATTCGTAGGCCTCCAGCTTGGCCCGGTTGTACCGGGACGGGCCGACGACTGCGGCTACGGCCACCGAGAACACCGCAAACGCGGCCGCGATCCCGCCGAGCACCAGAATGGGCAGGTAAAGATTCATCTCGTGGCGTCGCTCTCTCGTGGGCTATCGATGTGAGCTCCCCCACAGCCTAGCGATCATTCGGCGGGCTTTGCCACATTTTCGTTAGGATCGTGGCGACGATTAACGGCGACCGGGTCTGCCACGAAGAACCAACGGCGACACGGCAATTCGTGCTTTCGCGCGGGTTTTGCGCGCCGGTTGTGCTAGTGCGGTCAGCGTGCCGGAGTGCGCAGCAGCCCGAGCACCGCCTGGCCCAGCCGGATCGGATCCACCGGGTGCGGCACCGCGGCGTCGGCGCGCGACCAGCTGGCCAGCCAGGCGTCGTCCGCGCGGCCGGTCAGCACCAGGATCGGCGGGCAGGTCGCGACCTCGTCTTTGAGCTGCTTGGCGATGCCCAGCCCGCCGGTCGGGGTCGCCTCACCGTCCAGAATGGCCAGGTCGACGCCGCCGGCGTCCAGCTGCCGGATCACCATCGGTGCGGTGGCGACTTCGGCGTAGCTCAGCGGCGGCAGATCCGGGTGCAACTGGTTGCCCAGCGCCTCGATCACCTGGCGGCGGGTGATGACGTTGTCGCTGTACACAAGAATTCGCAGCGAATCGGTGGCGTCGGGCACGCTGCCGATGCTAACGCGCACGCCGTGGCCGCGAGGGGGAAGCGGGCGGGACATCCCGCGAAAAATCTCGCCCGGGATGCACACTCGACGGATGGAGTCTGACCCGGTCTTCCTGGATGCGGTCGCCGACCGGCTGGCGGACCTGCCCGCCGTGCACGCCGTCACCCTGGGCGGGTCACGCGCGGAGGGCACCGCCACCGCGGACAGCGACTGGGACCTGGCCGTGTACTACCGGGGCGGTTTCGATCCGGCCGCGCTGCGCGCGCTGGGCTGGCGCGGCGAGGTGTCCGACCTGGGGGCCTGGGGCGGCGGGGTGTTCAACGGCGGCGCGTGGCTGGTGATCGACGGCCGGCCCGTCGACGTGCACTACCGCGACCTGGACGTCGTGGAACACGAACTGGCCGAAGCGCAGCAGGGCCGGTTTCACTGGGAGCCGCTGATGTTCCACCTGGCTGGTATCCCCAGCTATCTGGTGGTCGCCGAACTCGCCGTCAACCGGGTGTTGCGCGGCAAGCTGCCGCACCCCGAATACCCCGAGGCGCTGCGCCAGAACGCGCCACCGGTGTGGCGTAACCGGGCGGCGCTGATCCTACGCTACGCCAAGGACAACTACGCCAAGCGCGGACAGGCCACCGAAGTCGCGGGCGCCGTGGCGACCGCCGCGATGGCGACCGCGCACGCGGTGCTGGCGGCGCGCGGCGAGTGGGTCACCAACGAGAAGCGGTTGTTGCAGCGGGCTGGGTTGCGCGCGCTGGACCCCATCATCGCCGGGCTGCGGCCCGACCCCGCGGTGCTGGCCGAGCGCATCGCGGCGGCCGAGACGCTGTTGGGTTTTTAGGGCGCCCGCTTCCCCCCGCGAGTGTGAATCAGGTGACGCGACACGCCGCGGCGGCGTCGCCCGATTCACTGTCGGTGTGGGCGTCGCGTGGGCTCTTAGGGCGCCCGCTCGAACACGGCCTCGGCGGCCACCGTGGTCGTTTTGCCGACCACGCCGAATTTGTTCCAGTCCAGGCCGAACCGGGCCCGCTCGACCTTGGTGCTGGTGGAGACCCGAACCGAGCCGTCGTCGAGGGTGACCACCGTGACCGGCAGCGGAAGTTCGTGGGTGGCGTCTTTGATCGCGACACGGGCTGCCAGCTCGGCGGCGTTGCCGGGCCCGGGTTCGACGCCGGTGACCACGACGCTGATCTCGGGGAACCGCTCGACGTCGAAGAAATCGGCCGAGCGCAGGTGTTCGTCGCGTTTGCGGATGCCGGTGCGCAGCGATGCGACCTGGATGTCGATGCGGCCGAACACCGCGCCTTTACCGGTGATTTGGGCGTCGCCGCTGACCTCGTTGAACCGGCCTTTGACGTTCCACAGGCCCCACATCGTGCGGGTACTGAAGGTGAATGCCGAGCGATCCGGAACCAGGTTCCACACCCCGGCGGTGTCCGGGTCGTTGAGCAGCGTCTCCAGCGTCGTCATCTGCACCCTCCCGTGTATCTATTTGAGCAGCGGAGCAAGTTCGGCGGGGTCGAAATACTCGTCAATGCGACTGATCAGGTAGTTTGCCCTAAATTTGGCGACGAGGCAGATCCGCAGGGCCAGCGGTTCGCCGGTGCTGGCGCGGGTGGCGTGCAGGATGTGCTGCTGGACGAAGCCGCCGACAAAACCGTCCGCGCCGTCACTGCCGAAGACCTGCCGGTCGAAGATCTCGTAGCGCCGGTCGGTGGTCCGGTTGATGAACCAGGCCAGCACCCGCAGGGCGTGTTCTTTGTCGTCGTCACCGCTGGCACCGCTGCGCCACACCGCCACGTCCCGGTCGAAGACCTCGCTGAGGATCCCCAGGTCACTTTGCTCGATCGCGGTGAATAGGTGGTCGGCGACGTCGATGATGGCCTCCGCGTTGACGGTGGACATGGACCGCTTCCTCCTATTCGGTGTCGTAGCCAGGATGGGCCACCGCTAACCGCTGCCGCACCAGGCTGCGCAGACAGGCGGTGACGGCGTCGGCGCGATCGTCGAGGTCGCCGGACCGGATGGCGGCGGCCAGGGCGGCCTCATCGGCGAAGCCCAGGTCGGCCAGCGCGGCGCGGGCCGGGCAGTGCTCGGGCTCCACCAGCTCCCGTTCCACGATGCGCAGCGCGTTGGCGGCCACCCGCGCGTGGAAGTTGACCTGTCCGCTGGTCGCGTGGCGGACATCGGTCTCCAGGAACTCGGCGGCCGCCGCCACCAACTCGGCCGCGGTCGGCCGGCCGTGCACCCACGGTTGACCGGTCATCTCGGGCCGCCTTCCTCCAGCAGCTGCAGCAGGTCCCATTCGGTCTCGCAGACCCGGCGACCGATCGTCGCCAACTCCACCGACCGGGTCTGCCCGCTCAGGTGGCGCTCGGCCTGGTAGCGGCAGATGACCCCCCAGCGCAACGTGGCCAGCACCAGCCACCAGTGAAACACCGACCGGTCGACGGTGATCGCGCTGGCCTGCTCGTAGGCGGCCAGGAAGTCCTCGACGCTGCCCAGCCCGCCGGCCCCACGGTCGGCCGGCGCGCCGAACCGCCAGGCCCGGATGCAGAACCAGGCCAGGTCCTCGTGGGGGTCGCCCTCATGCACCAGTTCCCAGTCCAGCACCGCCGCCAGGTCGCACCCGTCGATGATGAGGTTGCCCATCCGGTAGTCGCCGTGCACCAGGCGCGGCGGCGACGGCGGCGGGCGGTGCGCGGCCAGCCAGCGAAACGCCCATTCGAAGGTCGCGGTGGTGTCGCCCATCGCGTCGAGGCGGTCTCGCCAGGCGTCGAGCTGATCCTCCACCTGCAGACCGGCGCAGGCCTCCGCGCGGTGGATCGCGGCGAGCGCCTGCGCGCACTGCCGTAGCAGCTCGGCCCGGCCGACGTCCCCGTCGGCGCCGTCGAGGTGGCGGAAGATGCGCCGGACGATGGTTTCGCCGCCGATCGCATCGCAGATTAAAAACGGGTTGCCCAGCGCGGCGGTGGAATTGTCGGCGACCAGGATGTGCGGGACCGGCGCCCCGGCCGCCGCGGCGACGCCCTGGGCGCGCGCTTCCAGCTCCATGCTGGCGTGGACGTCATCGGGCGGACCGGTGCGCAGGATCAGCGCCCGCCGGTCGTGGTCGGTGACCGCGTCGAACGCCCATGTGGTGCGGCTCGCGCCACCGGTCAACGCGCGTAGGTCGGCGATCGTCACCGGCCCGAGGGTCGGCGCGAGCACCGCGGGAAGCCGGGCGGACAACGCGTCGGGCGTCATCACCGCTTGTCGAACCCGAACAGTCGCTGCGCGACCCGGCGAATCTGGATCTCCTCGGCGCCCTCGGTGATCCGGTAGCGGCGGTGGTGGCGGTAGATGTGTTCGAACGGCTCGTGGCGGCTGTAGCCCAGGCCGCCGAAGATCTGCATGGCCCGGTCCGCGGCGTCGCAGACCAACCGGTTGGCACGGTAGTTGGCCATCGACACCTTGTCGGAGACCTCCAGGTGGTGGTCGCGGTCCAGGTGCCAGGCCGCGTAATACACCAGCAGCCGCACCATCTGGGCCTCGGTCTGCAGCTCGGCCAGCGGCCACTGCACGGCCTGGTTGATCGACAGCGGCTTGCCGAAGACGTTGCGTTCGGTTGCGTACTTGGCGGCGCGGTTGATGCAGTATTGGGCGGCGCCCAGGCTGGACGCTGCTTGCCGAATCCGGTTCTCGTGCAGGAACGTCTGGGCCACCTCCAGGCCGCGGTCCACCTCACCGAGCACCGCGTCGGCGGGTACCCGGACGTCGTTGAGTTCGACTTCGCCGTGGTCGCTGGGCATGTTGAACGTCCACCAGTAGTACGGGACGTGGAAACCCGGCGTGTCGGTGGGCACCAGGAACGCGGTGATGCCCCGCGCGGATCCGGGGTCCCCCGAGGTGCGGGCGAAGATCAGATCGTGGGTGGCGCGGTGCACCCCGGTGTTGAACCGTTTGGACCCGTTGATCACCCAGCCGTCACCGTCGGCTTCGGCGTGGGTTTCCAGCCAGGTCGCGTCGGACCCGTGCCCGGGTTCGGTCAGGCCGAACGCCATCGAGCGCTCCCCGGTGATCAACGCCTCCGACCACACCCGGCGCTGCGCGTGGGTGCCGAAGTGCTCCATCATGATCACTTGCGGGAAATTCCCGACGATCGACGACTCATTCTGCAGGTCGTTGTGTAAACCGAGGCCCTTGGCAGCCAGGTGTTCGCGGATCACGGCCATGTCGAGGTTGGTGCCGTCGCGGCCACCCAACGAGGACGGCAACCCGTAACGCAGCCAGCCGGCCTTGTCGGCCCGCCGGCGCATCTCGGCAAGCAGGTCCTCCCACTCCCGGGCGGGGATGCCGTCGTTATCCCAGTCGGTGCGGGCATGTTCTCGACGGTGATCGAAGTACTGCATGTTCTCGGCCTGCAGCGGTGCGATCTCGCGTTCGATGAATGCGTCCATCTCGGCGAGCAGCTGCGGAAGGTGATCGGGCAAAGTGAAATCCACGCTGATTTCCTTTCTGGGCTAGAAGCCGTACAGGGTTTTTTTCCAGATCGTTGACAAGGTGGCGACCGCTTCGGCGTCGCTGATCGTCAGCCCCAGGCTAGAGGGGCCGACGACCACGGTGGTGAAGTTCTCGAATAGCAACGCGATCGCCGCCGCGGTGTGCTCGGGATCGAGGTCGCGGCCGTAGCCTTGCTGCTGGGCGTGCCGCACCGAGGCCGCGACCATATCCATGCCAAAACGCCGGAACTCGTTCTGTACCGCGGCGAATCGCTGCTGGGTGGCCGCCAGCTGGGCCACCGCGATCATGATGCCGATGTTCTGCTTGAACATATTCCAGTAGCCGGTGACCACCGAGGTGAAGAACTCGGTGTCCTCCGGTGAGTCCGGGAGCCGCACGCTCAACCCCGATGGCGCGACCACGTCGTGCAGAAACGACTCCGCCAGCGCGGCCAGCAGGTCTTCCTTGTCGGCGAAGTAGCGGTAGAACACCGCGGGGGACTTGCCTGCCGCCGAGGTGATGTCGGCCAAGGTGGCCCCGTGAAACCCGCGCTCGGCGAACAGTTTCCGGGCCGCCTGTTCGATCGCCTGCCGGGTCTGGCGCCCCTTCGAACTGAGCACGCGCTCGGCGTCAGCGGTCATCATCCGCGGCCAGCTTCCGGTCGCCGGCCCGCAGCACGGCGCCGGGAAGGTCGTGTCCGACCACCGCTTTGGCGGTCTCGGCGGCGGCGATGGCGGCCGGCAGGTCGACACTGGTTTCGATGCCGCTGTCCCGCAGCAGGTAGACCAGATCCTCGGTGGCGATATTTCCGGTGGCGCCGGGGGCGAACGGGCAGCCGCCCAGCCCGCCCACCGAGGCGTCCAGGCGGGTGACGCCGGCGCTGACCGCGGCGTAGGCGCTGGCCAGCCCCGCGCCGCGGGTGTTGTGGAAATGGCCGCCCAACGGGATGCCGTCGATGACCGGGCGCAGCGCGGCGATCAGGTCGGTGACCCGGCGCGGCGTGGTGGTGCCGATGGTGTCGGCGATGGACAGCCGATCCACACCGAGTTCGGTTGCCGCCGCGGCGATGTCAATGACCCGCTGCGGCGGGGTGGGCCCCTCGAACGGGCAGTCCCAGGCGGTGGCGATGATGACCTCCACCGACGCGTCGGCTTGGTGGGCGATGCGGGTGATGTCGGCGATCGCGGCGGTTGCCTCCGCGGTGGGCCGGCCCACATTGGTCTGGCTGAAGGTATCGGTGGCGCAGACGACATATTCGATCGACTTCAGGCCGGCCGCGACGGCCCGGCCGGCGCCGCCCGGACTGGCCACCAGCGCGGAGAACGCGATGTCGGGGTAGCGCCACAGCTCGGCGGCCAGCTCGGCGGCATCGGCCAGCGCGGGCACCTTGGTGGGCGACACGAACGAGGTGACTTCGACCTCGCGGACACCGGTGGCGGCGACGGCGGCGAGCAGATCGAGTTTGGCGGCCAGCGGGACCGGCTGCTCGATCTGCAGGCCGTCCCGCAGCGATACCTCCCGGATGGTGACGTGCGGCGGCAGCTCGCTCATAGCACCCCCTCGGCGCGCAGTGTCTCGAGCTGCTCGGCGGTCTTGCCGAGCAGCCCGGCGTAGATCTCGTCGTTGTGTTGGCCGGGTGCCGCCGGCCCGGCGTTGCGGACGCTGCCCGGGGATGCGGACAGCACCGGCACAATCCCGGGACCCTTGATATTGCGGCCGATCCGCTCATCCCAGTGCTCGGCGATCATGCCGCGCGCCCGCAGCTGCGGATCGGCGACCACCTCGGCGACGGTATTGATCGGCCCGGCGATCACTCCGGCGGCGGAGAGGGTTTCGATGATCTCGCCGGGCTCGCGTGCGGCGGCCCAGCCGCCGATGATGGCGTCCAACTCGTCCTGGTTGCGGCCGCGCGCATTATGGGTGGCGAACCGGGGGTCGGTGGCCAGCTCCGGTTGGCCCATCGCCTTGCACAGCCGGCCGAACACGGTGTCTTGGTTGGCGGCGATCACCACCCAGCTGCCGTCGGCGGACTGGTAGATGTTCGACGGGGCGATGCCGTCGAGCCGGGTGCCCGACGGGCCGCGCACCACCCCGCCGACGTCGTAGTCGGGGATGGTGGATTCTTGGATGGCTAAACAGGATTCGGTCAGTGCGGCGTCGACCACCTGACCCTCACCGGTGACGGTGCGTCGATACAGCGCCGCCAGCGCGCCCTGTGCGGCGAACATGCCGGCCAGGCTGTCGCCCAGCGACAGCGCCAGTCGCGGCGGCGGGCCGCCGGGGAAACCGTTCATGTGGCGCAACCCGCTGGCCGCTTCTGCCACCGAGGCGTAGCCGGCCTTGTGCGCGTCCGGGCCGGTCTGCCCGTAACCGGATACCCGCACCAAGATGATGCCCTTGTTGCGTTCGGCGAGCACGTCGTAGCCCAGGTTCCACCGCTCCAGGGTGCCGGGCCGGAAGTTCTCCACGATGATGTCGCAGCGGTCCACCAGCTCCAGGAACAGCTCCCGGCCCGGCGCGGTGCGCAGGTCCAGGGTGATGGCCTTCTTGTTGCGGGCGTGTACGGTCCAGAAGAAATGATGCCCGTCGAGTTCGGCTTGGCCCCAGGTGCGCAACGGATCCGGGGTCGTCGGCAACTCGATTTTGATCACCTCGGCTCCCAGGTCGCCGAGCAGCCGACCGGCGAACGGGCCGGAGATCAGCGTGCCGAGCTCGATGACCCGGATGCCGTCCAGGGCGCCGGCTGGGCTCATGCCAGCGCCTTGGCGAAGTCGTGTCGCACCAGCCAGTCGGTGACGACACCGACCGCCTGGCGCAGGGTGCCGCGCTGCTCGGGGCCGGCGTAGTAGTGGTTGGCGCCGGGGATTTCGTGCATCTCCTTGTCCGGGTGGCCGATCGCCTCGAACAGCCGGCGGGTGTGGCTGGGCGTGCACGCATCGTCGGCCAGGTTGCCGATCACCAGCGCGGGCACCGCGATGTCGCTACCGCAGTCGACCCCGTCGCCGTGGGCGTCGTCGTAGCTCCACTGCGACAGCCAGCTGCGCAGCGTGCAGAACCGGGCCAACCCGACCGGGCTCATGTTCACCACTTGAGGATCACCCAGATAGCAGGTGCCCGGGGTGCGTTCGTTCGGATCGACCGTCGGGTCCAGCCAGCGCGGGTCGGCCATGGTGCCGTGCACGACGAACGCGAACTCGTCGTCGGGACGCCCGGCCGCCTTGAGTTCGGCCAGCTTGTCCTTGACCCAGGCGGTGATCCGGCGGTTGCGGTCGATCTGCGCGGCCCGGTAGCGGTCCAGGAACTCGGGGCTATAGGGCGGCTGGTTGGGGTTGTCCGGGTTGTACAGGTCCAGTTCCGGGTCGCGCTGCGTCGGATCGGACTCGTCGAGGATGGAGGCGTCGAGCCATTCGGTCATGGTGCCGTGCCGGCTGATGTGCGCGGCCAGCAGCATGATCCCGTCGGCCGGAATCAGCCCCAGCTGGGTCAGATCCGGGCCGTCGCCGGACGGGCTGGCCGTCACCGTCGGCTTTTGCGCCTGCTGCTGGTAGAACAGCGACAGCGACCCGCCGCCGCTCCAGCCGGCCAGCACCACCTTGGTGTAGCCCAGCCGGTTCTTGGCGTCCTTGATGCACTCGCCGAGGTCTTGGACCACCTTCTCCATCAGCAGGGCGGAGTCGGTGCCGCGGAACCGGCTGTTGCAGTAGATGACGTGGTGGCCGGCGCGGGCCAGGCCGTTGATCATCGGCAGGTAGGCCCCGCCGCCGATCGGGTGCATGAACACCAGCACGGTGTCGCTCGGGGTGTCCTGGGGTTTGAGCAGGTAGCTTTCCAGCACCACCAGCTCGGCCACCCCGCCATAGACGTCGCGGACGCTCGAATCATTCTGGTAGGCAACCAGATAGGGGATGCGGTCGTAGTCGTGCTTGGTTGTGGTCACGCGTGTTGTCCCAGGTCGTTGGCCAGTATTTCGGGGGAGGGGGTGAGTCGGCGGCGGGTGTCGACGGCGATCACCTGCCAGTCGACTTTCGCGTATTCGTCGAACTTGCGCCGCGCCCGTTCCCGCGCCTTCTCCGGGGCGCCGTGGTGCACCCCCTGCGGCGCGTGGGTGATCAGGCCCGGCGGCATCGGGATGCCGTACAGCGATCCGCCGTGGAAGAACGCGATCTCGTCGTAGTCGACGTTGCGGTGATACCACGGGGTGCGCTCGGTGCCGGGCACCCCCTCGGCCGGCTTGGGTAGAAAGTTCATCACGCACACCCCGGTGGCCTGCATGAACAGGTGCACCGTCGGCGGGAGGTGTACGGAATCGGAGGTGACCACGTTGTAGTCGGCGATGTTGAAGGTGAACGCGAAATTGTCGCCGCGCCAGCCCTCGACGTCGATCGGGTTGTGTTGGTAGGTCAACGTTGTCGGGCCACCGTCGTGGATGAGCCGGACGGGGTACTCGTCGCGGCCGTCGTCCTCGATCGGGGCCGGCTCGGGGATGGTGACCTGGGACGGGTCGAACGGGAAGTGGCGGCCGAGCGCGCCCGGAGGCGGTACCCGGAACTCGTCGGTCGCCTCGATCATCAACAGCGTGGTCTCGGCCGCGGGCAGTTGGCGCCAGGTGGTCGCCTTGGGCAGGTAGATCCAGTCGCCGTCGCGGTAGGACAGCGGGCCGAACTCGGTCTCCAATAGCCCGGACCCGGCGTGCACGAAGCACAGCAGGTCACCGTCGACATAGCGGACGTAGAACGGCATCTCCTGGCTGCGGCGCGACAGCGAGATGCGGCAGTCCGGGTTGGAAAACAGCAACAGCGGCCCGCCGGCGGCGTCGGTGGCATCGCCGGGTTTGAGTTCCGCGGACAGCACGTCGACCGGGCGCAACGGACCGTCGGCACGGTAGGCGGTGGGGTCGTGGCGCCGGTACATATTGGCGGTGCGACCGGTGAACCCGCCGCGGCCCAGTTCGTCGTCCTTGAGGCCGTCGAGGTCGGCGTGCAGCCGTTTGGGC
The DNA here is from genome assembly GCF_041287095.1 of Mycobacterium sp. pUA109. Classification (NCBI taxonomy): domain Bacteria; kingdom Bacillati; phylum Actinomycetota; class Actinomycetes; order Mycobacteriales; family Mycobacteriaceae; genus Mycobacterium; species Mycobacterium sp. pUA109. The sequence goes on from NZ_JBGGKS010000036.1 coordinate 36,376, forward strand.
GTGGTGCCTTTCCGCAGGTGGACGAAGGATTCCATGGGCGACTCCCGGTGTCGGCGCGGATCAAACTGAAAGTAACATTACTTTTTCTTTCGGGTGGGGGCAAGGGTGGGTTCTCGGTGCGGCGGAGGGCGCGGTGACCGCCTAGACAACGGGCGTTGTCACCGATAGGGTCGGCGGTGGCGCGCCAGTAATCGCAGGGGAGCGATGGTGATGAACAGTCCGGTCGCGGGCACCAGCACTGCGGGGCAGCTCGGGCCGGAGTCGTTGCTGTGGCGGTGGGCCGGGGATATGCGCATCGCGTTCGAGGGCGGGACCGCGGGGCTACTGCAGACCATGCACCCGGCCATCGGTTATGCGCTGATCGAGCACTCCGACTTCTTCGGCGATCCGGTCGACCGGGTGTTTCGGTCATTGCCCGGCATCCTGGGCACCGTCTACGACGGCCCGCAGGCCGCCGTCACCGGTGCCCGGGTCCGCGATGCCCACCGCGACATCAAGGGCGTCATGCCCGACGGGCGGCGCTATCACGCGCTGAACCCGTCCACCTATTGGTGGGCGCACGCCACCTTTCAGCGGATGGTGGACCGCGTCGCCGACCACTGGGACCGCCACCGGCTCACCGAGGCCGATCGTGATCGGCTCTACCGCGAAGGCTGCGAATGGTATCGCCGGTATGGGCTTGGTGATGCGGTGTTGCCGGCGGACCGCGCCGCGTTTGACGCCGAGACCGACCGGTACTGCCGGGACGTGCTGCAGCCCAATCCGGCGTCGGATTACCTGATCGAGTTCATCCAGCGTCGCGCGATCCCGGACATGAGCACCTCGCCGTTCTTCCCGATCCACCCGCTGCTCAAACCGGCGGCCCACATCCTGTTGCCGACCTGGCCGGTGCGCGCGGCGCTGGCGCCGCCGATGCGGTTGGTGATCTTCGGCGGGCTACCCGCTGCGGTGCGTGCCCGCTTCGAGATCCCCTGGACGCGTGGCGATGAGCGGGCCTACCGGTTCGTGCGTGCCGTCATCCGGGCAGGCTGGCCCGCGGTTCCCGCCGCGTTGAAGTGGCACGGGGCGGCGCGGGCGGGTTGGCTGCGGGAGCGGGGACGGGTGCCGCGGCGGTTTCCCGACTAGTTCATCGGCGAGCGTGCGCCGAAACGGGTTTCGGCCCGGCGTGTCGGCCGGGGACACCTTCGTAAGGGGTTTTTGTCAAGGGGTTGGGGGGCTGTGCCCCGGTCCTCGTCTCTAC
>NZ_JBGGKS010000037.1:0-31826 GCF_041287095.1 Mycobacterium sp. pUA109
GCACAACACCGCATCAGAAAGCTCTACCTACATCGAGCTCCCTTCCACGTTCAGGACGCACGGACACGCACGCTCGCGGAGCTGGCGCGATCAGCTCATGGCGTCGCGGAGGCTTTTGGGGCGCAGGTCGGTCCAGTGCTCTTCGACGTAGGCCAGGCAGTCCGCGCGGCTCCCCTCGCCGAACACCTGCCGCCACCCGGCGGGGATGGCGGCCAACGTCGGCCACAGGCTGTGCTGCTCTTCGTCGTTGACCAGCACGTAGAAGGTGCCGTTGTCGTCGTCGAACGGGTTGGTGCTCATCGGTTCTCCTCGTCGAAGGGGCCGCGAGCAGTCCCCCGCAAGCGGGAGGTGCCCCCAGCAAAAGCCCCATTTGGGGTGTCGAATTGGGTGCTTTTGTGTCTGCTCGCGAGCGGAAGGTGCGCGCCCAGCACCCGGTCGGACAGCAGGCCCAGGCAGCTCAGGTTGGGAAAACCCGGCCCCTGGGTGAGCCCGGCCAGGTTGGGCAGGAACAGCTTCGGCGCGACGTCGGCGACGGCCAGGTCGTGCCCGATCGCCTCGGCCAGCCGGTCGCCGGTCAGCGGCCCGCCCAGCCCGAGTTCCAGCAGATCCAGCGCCTCCTGGCTGAACAGGTCCACGAACCACAGCGCGTCGGCGCCCGAGCCGTCGATCACCAGGTCGAAACCGTGCACGGTTTCGAAGTTCTCGCCGCCCCGGTTGGTGCTCAGCGTCAACCGGATCCGCTCGTCGCGCCCGACGGCGTGGGCAACCCGGCCGCGCAGGTGCCGGATCCGGTCGTCGGCCAGCAGCGCGTCTTGCACCCGGGCGGAGAACACCCCGCGGTCGGTGCGGGCCAACGCGTCGCGGCGCTCGTCGGGGGTCAGCGCCGACCAGTCGGTGGGGTCGGAAAACAGCGTGTTCTCGAAGAAGCCCTCGCCGCGGGTGAACAGAGTGACCTGCGGGGAGATCACCGTGATGGTCGACACCCGGTGCCGGAACAGTTCGTTGAGGATCGACGCGGCGGTCTCGCCGCCGCCGATAACCGCCACCCGGTCCGCGCAGATCCGGTCGTGCCCGGCGGCGCGATGCCAGAACTGCGCGATCGACAGCACCCGCGGGTTGCCCGGCAGGATCGATTTTTCGGCCTGACCCGGTCCGGTGATCATCACCGCGTCGGCCGCCACGGTGGCCTCCCGGGTGTGCAGCGCCCACTGCTCCCCGTCCACCGCGAGCCGGTCCACCTCGCCGTAGACGACGGTCATGGCGACAGCGTCGGCGACCCAGCGCAGGTAGGCGCTCCACCGCTGGTGGGTGGGCGCCGGCCGGCCGCGGTCGATCCACTCCGCGAACTGGCCGGTGGCGATCAGGTACGACTGCCAGGAATAGGCGGTCATCCGCTCGTCGAGTTCGGCGTTGCGGCCGGGCACCAGCGCCGACCGGTACGGGAAGCCGACATCCTTTTCCGGGCTGGTGCCCAACCGGTGGGCGCCGTCGGTCCAGCCGCCGGCAGGGCGCCAGTTGGCGGCGATCTCGGTGCGTTCGACGGCGATCACCTCGGGCGCGTCAACGCCCATGTCGCGCAGCGCCGCGGCCTTGGCGGCCACCGCGACCGCCTTGACGCCGGCACCGAGCACCGCAAGCGTCGTCATGACAGCACCTCCCGCAGGGCTTCGTCGAACAGTGTTTGTAGCGCGGCGATCTCGGCGGCGCTGAGGATGTCGGGCAGCGCCCGCCACTGCGTCATCAGCAGCGGCCGGTCCCCGACCGGCAGCACCGCGGCGATGATGCTCAGCTCGTGGCGCACCGCCAGTTCGGGCTCCGGCAGCGGGGACGCCCCGGCCAGCAGCGCGCGGTCGGGCCGCACCCCGCTCGCCGACCCGGCCAAATCGCCGCGGCCCAGGTAGTTCAGCAGCAGCTGCGGCCCGCGAAAGGCGCTGAGCCGCCGCCCGGTGTCGGCCCGCAGGTACCGCAGCAGCCCGAAGTCGACGCCGTCGCCGGGGATGGCGGCCAGCTGTTCGGCGACCCGGCGCGGGTCGGCGGCGGGCACCCGCAGCGGATACATCGCGGTCAGCAGGCCCACCGTGTCGGCGGTGTCCAGGGACCGCTCGTCGACCAGGGCGTCGACGCGGCCGTGGGTTTCCAACGCCAGCAACGGCGCCGGGGTGGGCAGCCCGCGGGTCTGCCGCCACCGGGTCACCGTCCGCGCGGCTGCGGCGACCAGCTGATCGGGCACCGGCAGCCCGCTGCCCAGCAGCCGGGCGGTGACCTCGGCGTCGGCGAACACGGTGGACACCACCAGATCACCGGCCCGGTCACGGTCCGGGTCGACCCGCCGCGCCCCCAGATCGGGGTCGTCGCCGTCGAGTTGGGCCGCCCAGTACCCGACGGTGTCCAAGCCGTGGGCGCGCTCGGTCAGCGCCTGCGCCCAGCGCCGATAGCTGGTGTGCTCGACCACCGGTGCGGCGCCGGCCAGCGCGGCGTCCAGTTCGCCAAGCACCACCAGCCACGACGCCGGGTCCATCGCCAGCACGTGCGCGGCCAGCAGCAGCACGGTTTGCCCGGTCGGCGGGCGCAGCCACACCCCGGCCAGCAGCACCCCGGCTTCGGGGTTCAGCCGGTCCAGGATCCGCGGGGTGTGCTCGGTGACCGCGGCCGCCAAATCGCCGGACACGTCGACGATCTCGGTGAGCACCTCGACGCGGGGTGTCGGCCGCAGGGTCATGCCGGCCCGGTCCAGCCGGGTGCGCAGCACCGGGTGCCCGTCGACGACGGCCGCCAGCGCGGCCCGCAGCGCGGCCTCGGTGACGCCCTCGGGCAGCCGCAGGGCTTCGGTCTGCGCCAGCCGGCGGGCTTGGCCGTGTTCGTAGAGCCAGTGCGCGTTGGGCAGCAGCGGGATCGGCGCGTCGGGGTCCTCGGTGACCCGCTCCGCGGCGGCGGTGTCGGCGTCGATGGCGGCGGCGAGTTCGCGGATGGTGCCGCATTCCAGGATCAGCCGGGCGCGCAGTCCAATGCCGCGGCGCCGGGCCGCCTGCACCACGGTCAGCGCCACGATGCTGTCCAGACCCAACTGGACGAAGTCGGCGGTCACGTCGATCTGGGGGTGGCCCAGGATCTCGGTCAGCAGCTCGCACAACGCGGTTTCGGTGGCCGTCTCGGGTCCGGTCGCGGGTTCGGTGGCCGCCGCGTCCAGCGCGGCCAGCGCAGTTTCGTCGAGTTTTCCGTTGCTGGTCAACGGGATCGCGTCGACGACGATGATGCGCTGCGGGATCATGTAGCGCGGCAGCCGGGCACCGAGCAGCCCGCGCAGCGCGCTGGTGGCCACCGGCTGCCCGGTGGCGACGTAGGCGGTCAGCCGGGCGCCGCCGCGGTGGTCGCGGACCAGCACCCGGGCCTGCCGCACCGCCGGATGCGCCTGCAGCGCGGCGGCGATTTCGTCGGGTTCGACCCGGTAGCCGCGGATCTTGACCTGGCTGTCGGCGCGGCCCAGGTAGTGCAGCGCGCCGTCCGGGGCGCGGCGCACCAGGTCCCCGGTGCGGTACATCCGCTGCCCCGCGGCGAACGGGTCGGCGACGAATCGGCCGCTGGTCTCCGCGGCCCGGCCCAGATAGCCGCGGGTGAGCTGCGCGCCGGCCAGGTACAGCTCGCCGGGCACCCCGGGCGGCACCGGGCGCAGCGCGGAGTCCAGCACGTAGCCGCGGCTGTGGGCGGTCGGCCGCCCGATCGCCGGTTCGTCGTGGGCGGTGATATCGGCGACCACCGCCTCCACCGTGGTCTCGGTGGGGCCGTAGCAGTTGTGCGCCGCCATGCCGGTGCGGGCGCATTCGGCGCGGATCGTCGCCCACAGCGGCGGGCTGATCGCTTCGCCGCCCAACGCCAGCACCGCCAGCGGCACCCCGGCCGGCCCGGCCAGCAAGCCGAAGGCGCGCAGCTGGGCGAACATCGACGGGGTGGTGTCGATCATGTCGACGCCGTGGTCGGCGATGGTGGCCACCAGGGCTTCGGCGTCGGGCTGGGTCCGCTGGTCGACGAGGTGCACGCAGTGGCCGTCGAGCAGGGCGACCAGCGGCTGCCAGGCGGCGTCGAACGCGAACGACCAGGCGTGCGCGATCCGCAGCCGCCGCCCCAGCCGCGCGGCCGCCGGCGCCAGCACCCGGTGCCGGTGATCGTCGGCGTAGGCCTCCAGCGCGGCGTGCGTGCCGATGACACCCTTGGGTTCTCCGGTGGTCCCGGAGGTGAACACGACGTAGGCGGCCTGCTCGGGGCGCACCCGCACCGGCCGGAAGTCGGTGGCCGGGGGTGCCCCGGACACCACGGCCTCGTCGACGACCAGGGCCGCGCCGGTTTGCCGCAGGATGGACGCCACCCGTTCCTCGGGCATCCCGGGTTCCAGCGGCACGCACACCGCGCCGGCCTTGAGCACCGCCAGCATCGCCACCACGTAGTGCGGGTCGCGGGAAAGCCGGATGGCGACCGGGGTTTCGGCGCCCGCACCGCGCCGAGCCAGCTCGGCGGCCAGCCGGTCGGCGGCGGTGTCCAGCTCGGCGTAGCTCAGCGTGCCGCCCGCCCAGCTCAGCGCGGTCTCGTCGGGCCGGTCCGCAGCGATCGCCGCGAACCGGGTGTGCACCCCACGCGCCGGTGCCGGTGCCGCAACGTCGCGCAGCGGTGCGGCCTCGTCGTCGAGCAGGATGCTGACCTCGCCTAATGGCCGCTCCCACAACGTGATCAGCCGCTGCGCGGTGGCCAGCACCCGCTGGCCCAGCGTCGCCGCGGGCATGCCGCCCAGCGCACCGTCCAGGGTTTCCACCAGCACGGTCAGTTCGCCGTCGGTGAGGTGGGCGGCGACGGTGACCGGGAAGTGCGACAGGCTCTCCAACGCCGCGGGCGCGAACGTCGCCGCGCCGGCGGCGAATTCGCCGCCGCCGACCAGGGCTCCGGGCGGGAAGTTCTCGTAGACCAGCAGGGTGTCGAACATCTCCCCGACCCCGCCCAACGCCCGCAGCTGGGCGTGGCCCAGGTAGCAGTGCTCCCGCAGTAGGGCGGCGTCGCGTTGCAGTCCAACGCAGTGCGTGCCGACGGCGGCGGCCGCATCCAGCCGCACCCGCAGCGGCACGGTGTTGATGAACAACCCGACCATGGTTTCCACCCCGGCCAGTTCGGCGGGCCGCCCGGAGACGGTGACCCCGAACACCACGTCGTCGCGGTCGGTCAACCGGGACAGCAGCACCGCCCAGGCCGCCTGCATCACGGTGTTGAGGGTGACCCCGCGGGCGCGGGCGGCGTCGGCCAGCGCGGCGGTGGCGGCGGCGTCCAGCCGCAGTTCGGTGCGCCGCGGCAGGCCCGGCTGCGGCGGCTGGGCGGCCAGCGCCCCGGACAGCAGCGTCGGGCCGGGCAGGCCGGCCAGGTGGTCACGCCAAACGCGTTGGCTGTCTTGGTGGTCCCGGCCGGACAGCCAGCCGATGTAGTCGCGGTAGGGCCGCGGCGGCGCGGGCAGCGCGTCCAGGTCGGCACCGGCCCGATACAGCGCGATCATCTCGCCGACGAACACCGGCAGCGACCAGCCGTCGATGACGATGTGGTGCGCGGTGATCACCAACCGCCATCGGGCGTCGGGTAATTCGATGAGCAGAAAACGCAGCGCCGGGGTGCGGTCCAGCTGGAACGGCCGGCGCCGCTCGTCGTCCTCCAGGACCGGCACCTCGGCCGGGACGGCGGTGACGTGCCGCCACGGCAGCTCCACCCGGGACGGCACGATCTGCACCGGGTGCGGCAGCCCGCGGTGCACGAAACTGGCCCGCAGGTTGGGGTGGCGCACCAGCATCGCGGCGGCGCAGTCCCGCAGCAGCGCCACGTCGAGGCCGCCGGTGATGTCGGCGGCCATCGCGATCAGGTACGGGTCGTGCACCGGGCCGTCGGCGTCATCGGGCTCGGACTCGGCCAGCGTGGTCAGCGAAAACAGGCCCTGCTGCAGCGGGCTGAGCGCCATCACATCCTCGATGGCGGCGGGTTCGGCGCCGGTGAGGGTCACGGCGCCCCTTGCCAGGACACCTGCAGCGCGGCCAGGTCGTCGGCCGACAGCCCCGACGTGCTCATCGGCTCGTGCCGAACGTCCACCTCCTCGGCACCGTCGACGGCGTCCAGCGCGGCGGCCAGCTGCTGCACGGTGGGATGCTCGAACACCATCCGCGGGCTGACCGCCAGCCCGGCGTCGCGGGCCCGGGCGGCCAGCTGCACCGAGGAGATGCTGTCCCCGCCCAGGGCGAAGAAGTCGTCGAACCGGCCGACGTCGGCGACCCCCAGCAGGTCGGTGAACACCGCGGCCAACGCCCGTTCCGTCTCGCCGCGCGGCGGCTCGGTCTGGCCGGTGGTGGCCGCCGCCGGCTGCGGCAGCCCGGGCCGGTTCAGCTTGCCGGATTCGGTGACCGGCATCGCGTCCAGCACGGTCAGCGACGACGGCATCATGTACCCGGGCAGCGCGCAGGCCGCCGCGGCGCGCACCGTGGCGGCGAACTCGGCCTTGGCGGTGGCGTCCGGCAGCGGCGCCGCGGCCACCACGTAGCCGGCCAGCGTGGTGGCCCCGCGCAGCTCCCAGGCGCGGGCGGCGGCGGCCGCCACCCCGTCTACCGCCTTGAGCGCGGCCTCGACCTCACCGAGTTCGACGCGGAAGCCGCGCACCTTGACCTGGTGGTCGGTGCGGCCGACGAACTCCAGCCGGCCGTCCTCGGTCCAGCGGGCCCGGTCCCCGCTGCGGTAGAACCGCGCCCCGGGTTCGGTGGCGTACGGGTTGGGCACGAACCGGGACGCGGTCAGGCCGGGCCGCTTCCAGTAGCCGCGGACCAGTTGGTCACCGGCGTAATACAGTTCGCCGACCACGCCGACCGGCACCGGCTGCAGTGCGTCGTCGAGCAGATACACCTGCGAGCCCGGGGTGGGGGCGCCCAGGATCGGCACCGGCGGGGTCAGCGGCCCGCGGACCAGCCCGCCGGAGGTTTCGGTGGCGCCGAAGTTGTTCAACAGCTCCGGGCCGTCGCCCGCCGCGCAGGCGGCCACCAGCCGCTCCAGCAGGGACACGCTTACCGGCTCACCGCTGCACACCAGCCGGGTCAGTGAGCGCACCACGTCGGGGTGGGCGTCGACCAGGGTGGACACCAGGCTGGCCACCGCGGTGACCTGGGCCACGCCGTGGCCCTGCAGCAGCGCCGCCAACGCGTCGGCGTCGCGGTGTTCGGCGTCGTCGGCCAGGATCAGGGTGGCGCCGGCGGCCAGCCCGGCCAGCGTCTCCATGCTGCCTTCCAGGAACGTCATCGATGCCTGCGCCAGCCGAATGTCGTTGCCCGGCACCGGATAGTTCCGCAGCTGCCAGTCCAGCCGCGCCGTCATCGCCCGGTGGGTGCCCAGCACCCCCTTGGGGGTTCCGGTGGATCCGGAGGTGAACACCAGGTACATCGGGTCGTCGGGGTGCGGCGCCGGCAGGGCGACACCCGGCCGCGGTTCGGCATCCAGCGCGGCCCGCAGCTGCGGGTCGTCCAGCGAAAGCAGGTGCACCCCAGGGGTTTCCGGCATGGTGGCGGCGGCCTCGGCGGTGACCACCACCACCGGCGGCGCGACGTCGTCGAGCATGAACTGTTTGCGCGCCGTCGGGTAGCCGGGGTCCAGCGGGAAATACCCGGCGCCGGCCTTCATGATCCCCACCAGCGCCACCACCAGGTCGACGCCGCGGCGGGTGGACAACCCGACCAGCGTCCCGGGCGCCACCCCGTGCTCGGCGAGCAGCACCGCGAAGTTGTCCGAACGACGGTGCAGCGTCGGGTAATCGAGCTGCTCGTCACCGCAGCGCACCGCGATCCGGTCGGCGCCGAAGGCCCGGCTGGGTTCGAGCAGCGCGCCGATGGTGCGCGGCGCATCCGCGGGCGGCACCGGGCCTCGGCTCCAGGCCAGCAGGCGCTGCCGGTCGATGTCGTCGGTCAACTGCACGTCGCGCAGCGTCACGTCGGCGTCGTCGGCGAACAGGTCGACCACCCGGGTCAGCCAGCCGGTCAACCGTTTAATGGTGGCCCGCCGGTACAGCTCGGTGCGGTAGATGACCCGGCCGGTGTACCCGGCGTCGGTGGCGAAGAAGTTGACGCTGAGGTCGGCATGCGCGATGTCGAACGGCGGCTCCAACGCGGCGAAGGTGGTCGGCCCCGCGTCGCCGCCGGCGTCGATCACCTGGGCGGCCGGCAGGTGATCGCGGACGTGCACGACCACCTGGAACAGCGGGTTGCGGGACAGCGACCGGACCGGGTTGACCGCGTCGACCACCCGATCGAACGGCAGGTCTTGGTGGGCGTAGGCGGCCAGCGCGGTTTCGCGGGCGCGACGCAGCACCTCCCGCAGGGTCGGGTTGCCGCCCAAGTCATTGCGCAGCACCAGGATGTTGACGAAGAACCCGATCAGCCGGTCCAGTTCGGTTTCGGTGCGCCCGGCGACCGGGGTGCCCAGCGGGATGTCGGCGCCGCCGCCGGCCTTGTGCAGCACCACCGCGACCGCGGCCTGCAGCAGCATGAATTCGGTGCAGCCCAGCTCGCGGCTCAGCGCGGCCAGCTTGTCCCGGGTGCCGGCGTCGATGCGGAATTCGACGGATTCGCCGTCGCCGCTGGGCACCGCGGGCCGCGGAAAGTCCGGTCGCAGCCCGGTGTCCTCCGGCAGCCCGGCCAGCTGCCGGGTCCAGTAGTCGCGTTGGTCACCGACGATGCTGGCCGCTTCGGTCGGGTCGGGTTGCGGGCTTTCGGCCAGCAACTCCCCCTGCCAGGCCGCGTAGTCGGCGTACTGCACCGGCAGCGGCGCCCAGGACGGCTGCTGCCCGCCGCAGCGGGCCCGGTAGGCGGTCAGCAGATCGGTGAACAGCACCCCCGCCGACCAGTGGTCGGCGGCGATGTGGTGCACGATCAACGACAGCACGTGCGCCTCGCCGGTGTGCAGCAACGCCACCCGGATCGGCCAGTCGCGGTCCAGTTCGAAGCAGTGCCGCCGCTCGGTGTCCAGTTGGCCCTGCAGCCAGGCGTCGCCCTCGCCGCTGGCCCGCCGCACCGGCAGCGGCCCGGCGGGGTTGACCACTTGGTAAGGGACGCCGTCGATCTCGACGTAGGTGGTGCGCAGGATCTCGTGCCGGGCGATCAGGTCGTCGACGGCGGCGAGCAGCGCGTCGACGTCGCACGGTCCGGTCAGCCGAGCCGCGAACGGAATGTTGTTGACCGGGCTGGGCCCCTCGATGCGGTAGGCGAACCAGCTGCGCAGCTGCGACGCCGACAGCGGCTGCGGCCCGTCGTGGCTGGTCGCGATCAGCTTGGGTCGCACCGCCGGCCCGGCGCCGGCGGCGAGTTGGTCGATCCGCTCGGCCACCCGGGCCACCGTGACCAGCTCGAAGATCTCCCGGATGGCCAGGTCCACCCCGCACTGCGCCCGCACGGCGGCCACCAGCTTGGTGGCCACCAGGGAGTGCCCGCCCAGATCGAAGAACGAGTCGTCGGCCCCCACCCGGGGGTGGCCGAGCAGCTCGGCGAACAGCGCGGCCAGTTGCCGCTCGGTCGCGGTGACCGGTTCGCGGTAGGCGGCGCCGGCGGCGATCTGCGGCTGCGGCAGCGCGGCCTTATCGATCTTGCCGTGCGCGGTGATCGGGATCTCGTCGAGGACGACGTAGCCGGCCGGCACCATGTACTCGGGCAGCGCGGCGGCCACCCGGGCGCGGATCCGGTCGACGTCCACCGCGTCGGTGCCGGCGCCGTCGGCCGGGGTCAGGTAGCCGACCAGGCTTTTGCCCAGCTGCGGCAGGTCGGCGGCCACCACCACGGCCTGCCCGACGCTGGGGTCCACCGAGATCGCCGCCGCGACCTCGCCCAGCTCGATGCGGAAGCCGCGGATCTTGACCTGCTCGTCGGCGCGGCCGACGAACTCGATATCGCCGTCGGCGTTGCGCCGGGCCAGGTCCCCGGACCGGTACAGCCGCCCGCCGGGGGTGAACGGGTCGGCGATGAAGCGTTCCGCGGTCAACCCGGGCCGGCGGTGATAGCCGTGGGCCACATGCGTTCCGCCGATGTAGATTTCGCCGATCACCCCGACCGGCACCGGCTGCAGCGCGTCGTCCAGCAGATGCACCTGGGTGTTGATCTTGGGTTTCCCGATCGGCACGATGCGGGTGCCCTGTTTGCCCTCCACCTTGTACCGGGTGGCGTTGACGACGGTTTCGGTGGGCCCGTAGAAGTTGTGCAGCAGCGCGTCGAAGGTGGCGTGGAATTTGTCGGCGATCTCGCCGGGCAGCGCCTCCCCACCGATCGGCACCCGACGCAGGGTGCGCCACTGGTTGACCCCGGGCAGCGACAAAAACAGCCCGAGCAGCGACGGCACGAAATGCATCGCGGTGATGCCTTCGCGGTGCAGCAGCTCGGTCAAATAGCCGATGTCGCGCAGCCCGTCGGGGCGCGGGATCACCAGCCGCGCACCGCACGCCAGGGTGCCGAAGATCTCCCCCATCGACACGTCGAAGCTGGGTGAGGCCACCTGCAGCAGCCGATCGTTGGCGTCGACGCCGTAGTCGCCGCCGAACCAGACGAAGTATTCCGCGATCGGGGCGTGCGGCACCGGCACCCCCTTGGGCAGCCCGGTCGACCCGGAGGTGTAGATCAAATACGCGGTGTTGGCCGGGCGCAGCGGCCGCACCAGCTGGTCCGGGTCGGGGTTGCTGGTGGCGAACCCGACCAGATCGGGAATCGGTTCGCGCAGCACGAGTTTGGGGGCGGAGTCGTCGAGGATGAACGCGCGGCGGTCCTCCGGGTAGGTGGGGTCGACCGGCAGGTACACCGCGCCGGCCTTGAGGATCCCCAACGCGGTGATGATCAGTTCCGGGGACTTGTCGAGCAGCACCGCGATACGGTCCTCGGCGCCCAGGCCCGCGGCGATCAGCCAGTGCGCCACCCGGTTGGCTTCCGCGTTGAGTTCGCGGTAGCTGTAGGCGCGGCCCTCGTAGACGACGGCGACGGCGTCCGGGGTGGCCTCGACCTGCCGCTGCACCAGCGCGGGCAGCGTGGTGGCGGGGGTGTCGAAGTCCTCGCCGGCCGAGACCCGGCGCAACCAGTCCGCGTCGTCGTCGCTGAGCATCCTCAGCACCGCCAGGGCGGTGTCGGGGTCGGCCAGGGCGGCGTCCAGCAGGGTGGCGTAGTGGCCGAGCAGCTGGGCCACCAGCGGACGGTCCAGCACCTCGACCAAATACTCGGCTTCGATCAGCGCGCCGCCGTCGTCGGCCGGCTCCACCATGAAACTCAGGGGCAGCTGGGTGAACTGGCCGCGCAGCTCGTCGCGTTCGCAGCGCACCCCGGGCGGGCAGAACCCGCCGCCGTCGGGTTCGCGCAGCCCGAAGCCGACCCGGGTCATCCGTTCGACGCCGTGCCGGCGGTCCGGGTTCCAGGCGCGCACCACCGCATCCACGTTGACCCGCTGGTGGGCGAACGCGCCGACCGCGGTGTCGCGGGCCTCGGCCACCAGCTCCCGAAACGTTTGCCGCGGCCGCGGCCGCAACCGCAGCGCCACGGTGTTGCCGTAGTAGCCGATCGCCTGCTCGGTTCCCGCGCCGCGGTTGAGCACCGGGGCCGCCACCAGGAAGTCGCCGGCGTGGGTGTAGCGGTGGATCAGCGCGGCGAAGCCGGCCAGCAGCACCATGTACGGGGTGGCGCCGGTGTCGCGGGCCAGCGCGCCGGCCGCCTGCACGGTCGACGGGGCCAGCTGCACGGTGACGCGTTGCGACCGCCAGCTGCTCGGCACCGCCGACCCGTTGGGGCCGGGCAGTTCCAGCGGCTCGGGCGGATCGGCCAGCACGGTGCGCCAATAGCCCAGGTCGTCGTCGACGACGGCGGCGGCCGGCCGCACCGACGCGGTCCGCGGGCCGGGACCGCCCAGCGCGTCGGGGTCGGTGTAGGCCCGGGTCAGGTCGGAAAAGAACACCGCCCAGGAGCCGTCATCCCAGGCGATGTGATGCGCGGTGAGCAGCAGCACCAGCTGGTCGGGGCCGACGCGCACGGCGGTGATCCGCAGCGGCGACTCGGTGGTCAGGTCGAACGGCCGGCAGAACTCCCGCTGCGCCAGCACTTCCAGCCGCAGCCGGCGGGCCTGCTCGGCCAGCCCGGACAGGTCGTGGTCGGCCCAGCCCGGCCGCAGCTCGTCGTGCACCCGCTGCTGCGGGTCGCCGTCGGTGTCGGTGTGAAAGGTGGTGCGCAGCACCGGGTGCCGCACCGCCACCGCGTCCACCGCCCGGTGCAGCCGGGTCACGTCGACCGCACCGGTGATCCGGTAGGACACGCACACGTTGAGCAGCGCGCTGGTCGGGTCCAGTGACTGCACGAACCACATCCGGCGCTGCCCGTCGGACAACTCGGCGGGGGCGTCGTCGGCTGCGGCCGCGGTACGCGACAGGCCTTGGGCGGCCAGCCGGCGGCGCAGCAGCTCCAGGCGCTGTTCGTCGAGGGTGGTGTCAGTCACGCGTGGATTCCAATCTTTCTGCGGGCCGATGGGTCTCGGATTCGGCGGGCTGCAGGGCATCGATCAGTTGGCTGCCGGTGATGCCGCCGAGCAGGCTGGCCAGCGGCACCGAGCGGCCGGTGCCGCGGCGCAGCCGTTTGCGCAGATCCAGCGCCAGCAGCGAGTCCACCCCGAGGTCGATCAGCGCGGCGTTGAGGTCCACCGCGGCCGGCCCCGGCAGGCTCAACGCCGCCGCCAACGCGGCACGCACCGCGTCGGCGACCGGCACCTGTTCGGTTTGCGCCGCGGCGGGCGGGTTTTCGGCGGCGGCCAGCGGCAGCGGGCTGCCCTGGCTGTCGAAGAACACCCGCAGCCGGTCCAGGTCGGCGGCCAGGATCAGCGGGTCGCCGTCGTGGCGGCGCAGGCTGGCCAGCAGCGCCTCGTCGGGGTCCATCGCCAGCAGGCCGGACCGCTCGATGCGGGTGATCTCGGCGGCGTCGACGATGCCGGCGTCCTGCCACAGCCCCCAGCGCACCGCGGTGGCATCGAGTCCGCGGTCCCGCAGCCGGTCGGTGAGCACGTCGAGCATCCGGTTGGCGGCCGCGTAGGCGCCGTGCCCGTGCCCGCCCCACACCCCCGAGATCGACGAGCACACCAGGATCCGCGCGTCGTCGCGCAGCGGCCAGATGTCGGTGATTTGGGCCAGCCCAGCGACTTTCGCCCCGAACACCGCCGCCCGGTCGGCCGCGGTCAGCCGCTGGTGCGGGCCGAACCGGGCCACCCCGGCGGCGTGGATCAGCAGCGAGGCGCCGGCACCGGCGTGCGCGGCGGCCACCGCCGCCACCGCGTCGGGGTCGGTGATGTCGCAGGCCGGGGCGCACACCTCGACCCGGTGGCCGTCGGCCAGCCCGGCCAGCACGGCGGGGTCAACCCCGCTGCGGCTCAACAGGATCACCCGGCGGGCGCCGTGGGTGACGCAGTGCCGGGCGTAGCGCAGGCCGATCGCGCCGCCCCCACCGGTGATCACCACGGTGTCCAGCGCGGCGGCGTCCAGCGGGCGGGCCGGCCGCGGGTCGGGGGTCTCACGCAGGATCCGGGTGTAGCGGACCGCGTCGCGCAACGCCACCTCACCGACCTCGCCGAGCAGCACCGGCACGCAGGCCCGGACGGTCGCCTCGTCGATCTGCCCGCCCGGCAGGTCCAGGTGCCCGAACGCCTGATCGGCGAATTCGAAGCCCACGCAGCGGTGCATCGCCGCCAGGGCGGCCTGCCCCGGTAGCGCCGGCGCATCCTCGCGGCCGATCCGTTCACCGCTGGCGGTGAGCAGCCACACGCTGCGGCATGCGGGCCCGATCAGGCTGTGGTAGTCGGGCAGGCCCGCGCCCGGCTGGTCGCTGAGCTCCGCGGCGGCGGCGCGCGCGTCGTCCTGCGACACCGCCGACGCGACCACCACCACCACCTCGGCCTGCTCCGGCGGGGCCGGCTGGGCGTGCGGGTGTTCGGCGATGGCCCGCCGCAGCCGCTGCGCCGCGGCGGTGTCGGGGCCCACCACCGCGATCCCGCACCGGGTTTCGGCGTTATCGACCGACGGCGCGGCGGGCTGCCACGCCTCGGTGAGGGTGCGCAGGACGGGGCCGGCCGGGGTGTCGTCGGCCAGCGGTTCCGGTGTCGCCCACAGGTGCAGCGCCCGCATCGGCGCGTTGGGGAATCCGGGCAGCGGCCGGTGCTGGGTCACCCCGGTCACGTCGGCCCACCGGTAGCCGGGGTCGGCGAGCGCGGCGGCGGCGATATTGGCCGAGACCTCGTCGACGACCGGCTGGTCGCGGCGCCCGGAGCCCAAAATCAGTGCCCCGCTGTCCGGGTCGACGAGGTCGGACAGCGCGTAGTGCAGCGACGGGTGCGCGGACAGTTCGATGAAGGCGCCGATGCCGCGCTGGGTGGCGGCCTGCACGGCGCGGTCGAATCGGACGGTGTTGCGCAGGTTGTGGTACCAGTAGTCGGTGAAGCCGGTGCCGGCGGGCACGACGGCGCCGGTGGCGGCGCCGATGAACTCCACCGGGGTGTCCAGGAACGCCGACGTCGGCAGCAGCCGCGCCAAGGTGGGGCGCAGCGTTTCCAGCGCGCTGGTGTGGGCGGGGAAGTCCACGGCGATCTCGCGGACGAACACGCCGCGCTGTTCGGCCAGCCGCACCACGGCGGCCACCGCGTCGCGGTCCCCGGACAGCACCGTCGACGACGGGGCGTTGACCACCGAGACCTCCAGCCAGCCGGTGGTTTCCGCGGCGAGCCGCTCGGCGTCGCCCAGCCCGACGCCCAGCACCGCCATGCCGTACTGTCCCGGCAACGTGTCCACCACGGTGGCGCGGGCGGCGACCACGGCGACCGCGTCGCCCAGGGTGATCGCGCCGGCCGCGTAGGCCGCCGCCACCTCCCCCAGGCTGTGCCCCACGGTGAGGTCGGGCAGCACACCGCAGGACCGCCACAGCTGCGCCATCGCGACGGCGTGGGTGAACTGGGCGCCCTGCAGGTGCAGCTGGGAGACCTCCGGCGGCTGCTCGTTGACCAGGTACGGCAGCGGCGACGGGATGCCGGCCGCGTCGAACGCCGCCGCGCAGCGGTCGGCCTCGGCCCGATAGACCGGGATCCGTTGGTAGGCCTCGGCACCCATCGCCGGCCACTGGTTGCCTTGGCCGGGAAACACGAACGCGGTGCGCGGCGCCGCGGTGGCCGAGGACCGGGCCACCAGCGGGTGCTCGTCGCCGTCGGCCAGCGCGGCCAGCCCGGCGGCGAGTTCGGCGTCGTCGGCCGCGCGCACCACCGCCCGGTGCCGGCGCACCCGTCGGGTCCGCAGCAGGGTGGCGGCCACCGCGGCCGGGGTGACCGGCTGCGGCGCCCGGCCCAGATAGTCCCGGATCGCCGCGGCGTCGTGACCGATCAGGTCCTCCTCATGCGCGGTGAGCAGCACCGGGATCCGGCCGTCGGGCAGTGCGTGGCCTGGCATCAGACGACCTCCGGGATGGACACGATCAGGTGGGCGTTGGTGCCGCTCATACCGAACGCGGACACCGCCGCGATCCGCTGCCCGTTCACCGCCGGCCACGGGGTCAGCCGCTGGGCCAGCCGCAACCCCTGGCTGTCCCAATCGATTTCGCGGCTGGCCTGCTCCGCGTGCAGGGTGGGCGGGATGGCGGCGTGCTCGGCGGAGACCAACACCTTGGCCAGCCCGAGCGCCCCGGCGGCGGCCTGGGCGTGTCCCACATTGGATTTCACCGACCCCAGCAGCGCGCCGCCCCCGGGCGCGGTGTCGCCGTAGGTGGCGGCCAGGGACTGCAACTCGGTGCGGTCGCCGAGCCGGGTGCCGGTGCCGTGCCCTTCGACCATCGCCACCTGCCCGGGCCGCAGCCCGGCCTGGTCGATGGCGCGTTGGAACAGCCGGGTCTGGGCGGCGCCGCTGGGTGCGGTCAGGCCGGCGCTGCGGCCGTCCTGGTTGACCGCGCTGGCCCGGATTTCGGCGAGGATGCGCCGACGGTCCCGCAGCGCGGCCGACTTGCGTTGCAGCACAAACATCGCCGCACCTTCGGCCCACACCGTGCCGCTGGCCTGTGCGCTGTAGGGCCGGCAGCGGCCGTCGTCGGACAGGGCGTGCTGTTTGGAGAATTCCACGAAGAACCCCGGCGAGCCCATCACGCAGACCCCGCCGGCCAGGGCCAGGTCGCAGTCGCCGGCGCGCACCGACTGCACGGCGACGTGGAACGCGGCCAGCGCCGACGCGCAGGAGGCGTCCACGGTCAGCGCGGGACCGGCCAGGCCCAGCGTGTAGGCGACCCGCCCGGAGATCACCCCGAGCGCGGTGCCGGTGATCAGGTGTCCGCTGTGGCCGGAGAATTCGGCCATCTCGGGCCCGTATCCGGTCACCGAGGCGCCGACATAGCAGCCCACCTCGTGGCCGGCCAGGTCGTCGGGGTTGATGCCGCTGTTCTCCAGCGCCCGCCACGACACCCGCAGGGTGACCCGCTGCTGCGGGTCCATCGCGGTGGCTTCCCGCGGCGAGATGCCGAAAAATCCGGGGTCGAATGCGGCTGCCCCGGACAGGAAGCCGCCGGAGTCGTGGATCCGCTTGAAGCCGTCGCGGCGTGAGCCGGCCAGCAGGTCGCGGATCGGCCAGCCCCGATCGGTGGGAAACGGGCTGAGCGCTTCGCGTTGCTGCGACAGCAGCGCCCAGTAGTCCTCGGCGCTGTCCACCTCCCCGGGTGCCTCAAGCGCCATGCCGACGATGACCACCGGGTCGGCCTCGGCGGGAATCCGGTTATCGGACATCGGCATTGACCTGGGCGGCGACCGCCTCGATGTGCTCGTTGAGGTAGAAGTGGCCGCCGTCGTAGAACGACAACCCGAAGGCGCCGGTGGTGTGGCGCGCCCAGCGGCGCAGCGATTCGGCGTCGACCCGGTGGTCGGTGCGGCCCCCGACGGCGTGGATGTCGGCGCGGATCGCCACGTCGGGGCCGCAGCGGTAGCGGTTGAGCGCGTGGTAGTCGCCGCGCACCGCGACCGTCAGCAACTCGGCGAACTCCTCGTCGGCCAGCAGCCGGGGGTCGGTGCCGCCCAGGTCGGCCATGTCGGCGCGCAGGCCGGCGTCGTCGGTCGGCAACGTCGGCAGCCCGGCGACCGTGCCCGGCGCCGGCCCGGCCGACACCCACAGCTTGCGCACGGCCGCGCCGCGCCGTTCGGCGGTCCGGGCGAACTCGAAGGCGACCAGCGAACCCATGCTGTGCCCGAACAACCGCAGCGGGCCGACCGCGTCCCAGTCGCCGGCGTCGAACAAATCCCGGGCCAGCTCCGGCAGCGTGGCGGCGGCCGGGTCGGCGAAGCGCTCGGCGCGCTGCGGATACTGCACGATGAAGGCGTCGCCGCCGGCGGCCAACGCCGCCGCCAACCCCCGGTAGCTGGCCGCGGTTCCGCCGGCGTGCGGGAAGATCACCGTGGCGCCGCAGCGCCGCCGCTCACCCGAGTCCGGGACGTGCTTGATCCACGCCGGGAATCCGGTGGCCGCCGTCAACGTGGTCATCGTACCGATGCCGGCGTGGCGATCTCGGACTCCGAACGCGCGGCGGCACGACTCACAACACCCCTCCGTAAATTAGTAAAGGCTGCCCTAACTTTTGTGGAGGCTACCCTACCGGCGGCATCGACGACACGCCTACCCAACAGGGCCCGGCCTACCGCCGCGGAAACCGGCGAAGCCGAACGACCCTGTTCAACCCTCTTCTCCCGTGGCCACCCTAACGCAGATACGGGAAAATTACCGGTTTAAATCCGCAGTTGCGGTTTTATGGCGGAACGGGGAGGATCGGCGCTCGTCCGGTCCGAGCGCCGCGACCCCGGTCGCGACCACCGACCGCCGGTGAGGGAGGACCTATGCCCGCTCCGATCTGGATTGCCTTGCCCCCCGAGGTGCATTCGGCGTTGCTGAGCAGCGGCCCCGGGCCGGGCCCGCTGCTGGCGGCCGCCGGGGCGTGGACCGCGCTGAGCACCGAATACAGCGCCACCGCCGAGGAACTCACCGCGCTGCTGGCGGCGGTGCAGGCCGGGTCCTGGGAGGGCCCGAGCGCCGAGGAGTACGTGGCCGCACACCTGCCGTATCTGGCGTGGCTGACACAGACCAGCGCCACCAGCGCCGCGGTGGCCGCCCAGCACGAGGTCGCGGCCGCCGCCTACAGCAGCGCGCTGGCCGCCATGCCGACCCTGGCCGAGTTGGCCGCCAACCACGTCACCCATGGCGTGCTGGTGGCCACGAACTTCTTCGGGATCAACACCATCCCGATCGCCGTCAACGAGGCCGACTATGCGCGGATGTGGGCCCAGGCCGCTGCCACGATGAGCGGCTATCAAGACGTCGCCGACGCGGCGGTGGCCACGGTGCCGCGCAGCGCCCCGGCGCCCACCGTGCTGAAATCCGACACTGCGGGGTCCTCGCCGTCCGATTCCACCAGCATCTATCAGCAGCTGCTGCAATTCTTCCAGAATCCGGTCGGGACCCTGCAAAAGATACTCAGCGCGTTCGCCACCAATCCGGCTGCGGCGCTGACGACTTGGGGTCCGCTGCTGTTCGCCATCGGCTACAACGTGATCCCTTGGCCGCTGCCGTTTTATCTGGGCCCGGCCGCGGCGCTCGCGCTGCCCATCGCCATCGGGCTGGGTCTCAACCTGCTCGCCGAGCAGGCCGGTCAAACCTCGCCGCCGGACATCACCGCCGCCGAGCCCGGTGCGCCCGTCCCGGCCACCCCCGCGGCGGCTGCGACGCGGCCCGAACCGATGCCGGGGGCCGCCGCACCGATCCCGGGCCCCGGGACGCCCGCGTCGACCCCGGGAGCCGGCGCTGCGGCCACCACACCGGCGCACCCGCTGACCACCGGCAGCGAGGGGGTCGGCGGTTATCTGGTCGGCGGCACCGCGCCCGACCCGACCGGTGGCCCCCCGCTGACCGACCGCGGTGACGGCAACGCCCCCGCCACGCCGGTGCCGGCCGCCGCCGCGGCGACCGCGGTGACCCGAGAGCCGGCGCGCGCCCGGCGGCGTCGGCGGCTGGCGATGCAGGACTACGCCGACGAATACCTGGACCTCGATCCAGATGCCGCCGCGGGTGATCCGGTCACCTCGACCACCGCGTCGGACCGCGGCGCGGGCCCGATGGGCTTTGCCGGGACCGCCCGCCGCGCCCGCCACACCCGGGGGCTGGCCACCCTGACCGGCGACACGCTCGACGGTGACCCCACCGTGCCGATGGTGCCCGGCAGCTGGGACCCCGAACCGGACGGATGATGGAACCGCAAATACGGATTAAATCTGTGTAAATCTCCGTATCTGAGAATCTGTTGGCTGGTTTTTATGTTTGTATGAGCCGGGCCACAGCCGCCGGGGACGGCAGGCCGCCGCGGGTACGCAGATTCGGCGTCGGATGGGAGCAGCCATGACAACTCTGGACCACAGGGTCGGCGGGACCCGGCCGGCCGCCGTTGTGGCGGCCGCGGCGCTCGCGATCGGTATCGCCTCGCCGGTGTGGATGCCGGCCCCGGCCGCGTCGGTGGACCTCATCCTCGCCGCCGCATCCGCAGCCGTCGACCCCGAACCCACCAACCCCGTCAACGAGTGGTTCCAAACCTTCCGCGCCGACGATTTGGCCTTCAACGCGCACGTCGAACAGGTCCTCGGCGGCACCCTTCCCGCTTCGGGCGTTCCGCCCGCGACCCCGGCCGATGCCTTGGTCTACGACGTGGAAGCGCCCGGTAACCTGATCCGGGAAGATTTGGAGGCCCTGATCTACTCGACCGAGTATTTGAGCCACGGCGACTTCGGCGAAGCCGGCGCCATCCTGGCTCCGGTTCCCATCGACACCCTGCAGGGCCCGGTGGTCTTGATCGACACCAACCTGACCGGGTTGGCGGAGGCGCTTGGGGTTCCCGCCGCCGACATCACCGCGATCAACAACGCGATCTATGAGCCCATCATTTCGCTGGACACCACGCTGGAAGACGCGCTTGCTGCACTCGGGGGCAGTCTGCCCAATCTTGATCCGCTGCCCGACGCGGTGTCGGCGACCGCCGCGGACCTGATGAACCTCACCGACCTGGGTGGCCTGCTGAGCCTCTTTGATTTCGGTGCCCTCTTCTAAGGCCCCGGCCGCCCCGGCCGCGCCGCCGGGGGCAATCGGTTCCGCTGCGCCCCGCGATCCGCGACTGGCGTACATGGACCAAACCCTGTTCGCGACGCTGCGCGCCACCGGGCGCGACGCGGTGGTCCAGTGCGTTTGGGTGTACGACCGCGCCGTCGACCTCGACGGGTTGCAACGCTTCCACCGCAACCTGTCGCACGGCCTGGTGGGGCGGCGCATCGAACGCTCACCGCTGCCGTTTGGTCGGCACCGGTGGGTCACCGAACCCGCACCGCCCGAGATCGACATCGCCGAATCCGCCCGTCCCCGCGGCGAAGTCGGTGACTGGGCCGATGAGCGCACCCAACTGCGGATCGACCCGGAACACGGCCCGGGCTGGCATCTCGGGGTGCTGCCGCTGACCGACGGTGCCACGGCGGTCAGCCTGGTGGCCTCGCACTGCCTGATCGACGGCCTGGGGCTGGCCGGCGCGATCGCCGACGCGGCCCGCGGCGTCCGGCTCGGCCTGGACTACCCGCTGCCGGGGTCCCGGACCCGGCTGCGCGGGCTGCTGCGCGATGCCGGGCAAACCGTGCGTGACGCGCCCGCGGTGCTGCGGGCCGTGCTCGCCGCGGCCAAACAGAGCCGCCACCAAGATGATACGGCCCGCACCGCACCTCCCCCGCCCGTCGTTCCGGACGGCGACGCGCCGATCGTCGTCCCGTCGATCACGATCTACCTCGACGTCGCCGACTGGGATGCCCGCGCCGCCGCACTGGGCGGCGCCACCCACCACCTGGCCGCCGCGTTCGCGGCCGCACTCGGTGAGCGCCTGGGCCGCCGACACGACGGGGTAATCACCGTGCAGTTCCCGATCAGCGACCGGAGACCGGGCGACACCCGCGCCAACGCGTTGTCGTTCGTCGACGCCCGGGTCGACCCGGACGGGCTCACCACCGGGCTCGCCGGCATCCGGGCGACGATCGGGCAGGTGCTGGGGACGCTGCGGGCACACCCGGAAGCCGCGTCGCCGATCCTGCCGTTGACCCCGCTGATCCCGTTCGTCCCAAAACCGATGTTGGCGCGGCTGTCCGAGGCGGCGTTCGCGTACGGCGAGCTGCCGGTGGCGTGTTCTAACCTCGGCGACCTCGACCCGGCGGTGGCCTGCCCCGACGGCACCGCTGCCGACTACGTCTACGGCCGCGGCGCCGAACAACACCTGACCCGCGGGCATCTGGAGCACACGCTGGGCCAGCTGTCGCTGTTGTCGATGCGGCTGGGTGGGCGGCTGTCCATCACCGTGGCCGCCTACCAGCCCGGGGCGGACACCGGCAAAGCCGCACTAAGCGAGCTGGCGGCGCGCACCCTGACCGAGTTCGGCCTGACCGGGGTGATCGCCTAAACCGTTACTGGGCGCCGATTTCGGAGAGCACCGCGGCGCTGTCCATGCCGGCGATGTCCAGATACACCTCGGCGACCTGAGCCAGCCGCCCCGGCTCGCTCTCCCGGTCGGCCAGCCGGCGGGCCAGCGCGGCGACGGTGCGGGTGGCGAACAGGTCGGCGACCGCCGCGTCGGGGGTGTCCAGCCAGGTCCGGATCCGGGCCACCGCCGCGGTGGCCAGCACCGAATCCCCACCCAGGGCAAAGAAATCGTCGTCGACCCCGACGTCGGGCACCCCCAGCAGCTCACCGACAATGGCGGCCAGCGCCGATTCCACCGGTGTCGACGGCGCGCGGTGACCGGGTGCGCCGCCGGCGGCGACCGCGGCGGTCAGTTCGGCGGTGACCGCCCGCCGGTCGATCTTCCCGCCGACCGTGAACGGGATGCGCTCTACCAGCGAAATCTGCTGCGGAATCATGTGCGCCGGAACGAAATCGGCGAGCCCGGCCCGGATCTGGGCCGCGGTGCGCTGGTCGTCGTCGACGCGGACCAGCGCGGCCAGCACCGCCGAATCCGCGCCGGTCGGCACCACCGCCGCCACCGCACCACCCACGCCGGGCACCCGGCGCAGCGCGGCCTCGACGTCGCCGAGTTCGATGCGGTAACCGCTGACCTTGACCCGGTGATCGGCGCGGCCGACGAACTCGCACGTGCCGTCGGGCCAGTAGCGCACCAGATCACCGGTGCGATACCAGGTTCGGCCGTCGTATTCGACGAACTTCTGCGCGGTCAGGTCGGGGCGGCCCCGGTAGCCGCGGGCGATGCCGCGACCGGACACCCACAACTCGCCGGGCACCCAGTCCGGGCAGTCGTCGCCGGCGGCGTTGACCACCCGGCAGGCGATGTTGGGGAACGGTGTGCCGTAGGGCACCGCGGTCCAGTGCGCGGGCGGGTCGGCGACCTCGCAGAGCGTGGCGTGCACCGCGGTTTCGGTGGCACCGCCCAGCCCGGCGAACCGCACCCGGGGCGCCTCGGCGGTCAGCCGGCGCGCCAATTCCGGTCGCACCCAGTCGCCGCCGGTGGGCACCACCCGCAGCGAGGACAGCCGTCCCGCGCCGACCTCGAGCAGCATGTGCAGCCAGCCCGGCATGAAATTGAGCACGGTCACCCGGTGGGTGTCGATGAGGGCGGCCCAGTGGTCCGGGTCGCGGCGGTGCGCCTCGTCGACCACCACGATCGCCCCGCCGGCGCGCAGGGTGGCGAAGATGTCCAGCACCGACATGTCGCATTCCAGGGTCGCCAACGCCAGGCAGCGGTCGGCGGCACCGATCTCGAAGTGACCGGACAAGAACTCCACCGTGTTCATCGCCGCGTCGTGCGTCATCTCCACGCCCTTGGGTTCCCCGGTCGAGCCCGAGGTGAACAGCACATAGGCCAAGTCGGCGGGATCGGTTGCCGCGGGACGAATTTGGCTGCCCGCACCGGCCGCGATGGCCTCGGCGACGGTCAGCACCGGCAGCCCCGGTGCGGTGACCGGGTGCGACCCGCAGACCAGCACCGCGTTGACCGCACCGGTGTCCAGGATGCGGGCCACCCGATCCTCGGGCTGGTCCACGCCGATCGGCAGGTACACCCCACCGGCGGCCAGGATGCCCAGCAGCGCCGGGATCTGGTCGGCGTGCTTAGGGCCCAACACCGCGACCGTGTCGCCGTCGGTAATCCCGCTGTCGCGCAATGCCGCCGCCACCGCCAGCGCCTGGTCGCGCAGCTGGGCATAGCTGAGTTCACCGGAGCTGGCGTAGACGGCCGGGGCGTCGGGCTGCTGCTCGGCGCGGCGGAAGAACCCGTCGTACAACGTTTCTCCGCTGGGCGCCGCGGTGCCGGCATTGGCCGCCTCGCGCACCGCCCGCTGCGCCGCGGGCAGCGCCGCCGGCGCCGGTGCGTCCCAGGCGGTGTCGTCGCCGGCCAACCGGGTCAGTTCGTCGATGTGGTGGGCGAACATGGCGTCGACGACCCCGGGCAAAAACGCGTCGTCGCGCACATCCCAGTTCACCAGCACACCGCCGTCGAATTCGGTGACCTGGGCGTCCAACAGCACCTGGGGGCCCTGGGAGATGATCCAGCTCGGGGCGCCGAAGGTGCCGGTGACCTCACCGGCGAACAGCTCACCGAGCCCCAGCGCGCTGGTGAACACCACCGGCGCCAGCACCTGGGTGCCGCGGTGCCGGCCCAGATCGCGCAGCACCGACAGCCCGGAGTAGGCCGCGTGCGCGGCGGCGGTCCGCATGGTGTCTTGCACGGTGTGCGCCCGGGCCGTCGCGGTGGCGGTGTCGGTGAGGTCGATATCGAGCAGCAGCGAGGAGGTGAAGTCGCCGACCAGCCGGTCGACGTCGGGGTGCAGCGGCTCGCGGCCGAACAGCGGAACGTTGAGCAAAAACCGGGGGCCCGCCGACCAGCGGGCCAGCGTGTTGGCGAAGGCGGCGGCCAACGTCATCGCCGGGGTGATGCCGCGGGCGCGGGCCTTGGCGAACAACGCATCCCGGGTGTGCGGGTCCAGCCAGTGCCAGCGGCGGCTGCTGGTGCGGGATTCGCACTGCTCGGGGTGCGAGGCCAGCCGGGGCGGGTCCGGCAGGTCGGGCAGGCGGTTCGCCCACCAGTCCCGGTCGGCGTCGCGGGCGGGCTGCGGCTCGGCGTCCCGGCGCAACATGGCCTGCCGGTAGTCGCGGTAGGTGTAGCCCAGTTCCGGCAGGGTGGTGCCGCGGTAGAGGGCGGCGAGGTCGGCCATCAGGGTGCGGTAGCTCATCGCGTCGGCGGCCTGCATGTCCAGGTCGACGTGCAGCCGCGCACGCGCCCCGGGCAACCGGGACAGGGTCAGTTCCAGCACCTGGCCGTCGAGCTGCTGATGCGACTTGGCCGCGCGGGTGTCGGCGAGCTGGGTCGCGACGGCCGCCGGGTCCTGGTCGCGCAGGTCGTGCACGGTGACCGGGAACGGGGTTGGCGGCCCGATCCGCTGGGTGCCGTCCGGGGTGAACTGCACCCGCAGCATCGGGTGGCGGGCGGCCAGCGCGGTGGCCGCGGTCCGCAGCCGCTCCGGGTCGATCTCGGCGCCGTCGAACTCCACGTACAGGTGCCCGGCCACCCCGCCCAGCGGCTGGTTGTCCTGGCGTCCCACCCACATGGCGTGCTGCATCGGGGCCAGCGGGAACGGCGCGTCGGCGGCGTCGGCGTCGGTGGGCGCGGGCTGCGGGAGGTCCGCCGCGGTGGCGGCGGCCAGCAGCGTCGACCAGGCGTCGATGCGGGGTTCGGCGGCCAGCGCGGCGAAATCGATGTCGATGCCCTGCTTTCGCCAGCGCCCGGCCAGCGCCATCATCCGGATCGAGTCCAGCCCTTGACCGATCAGGTCCGCGCCGGGGTCGACGGTGGCGGCACTCACGCCGAGCAGGTCGGCGACCGCCGCGCGGATGTCCACCTCGCTGAGGCCCGCACCAGCCACACTGCCCTCCTTGTTAGTAAAGGCTGCCCTAACTTCGTGGACGCTACCCTATATTCGACCCGCAGCACACGCCGACCCGAGGAGACCCGATGGATGACGGCTTCGTGCCGTTTCCCGCCGAGCGGGCCGCGGCCTACCGGGCCGCCGGCTACTGGCGCGGCCGCACCGTGCAGTCGCTGCTGACCGAGGCCGCGCAGCGCTGGCCCGATCGGGTCGCGGTGCGTGATCCCGGCGAGGCGCTGTCGTATGCCGACCTGGACGCGGCCGCCGACCGGGCCGCCGCCGGGCTGGCCGCGCTGGGCATCGCCCCCGGCGACCGGGTGCTGCTGCAGCTGCCCAACGGCGCCCAGTTCGCGGTGGCGTTGTTCGGGCTGCTGCGGGCCGGGGCGATCCCGGTGCTGTGCCTGCCCGGCCACCGCGCCACCGAGTTGCGCCACTTCGCCGGCCTCAGCGGGGCCACCGCGCTGCTGATCGCCGACACCGCAGCCGGATTCGACTACCGGGCGATGGCGCAGCGGCTGGTCGCCGAACAGCCCGAGTTGCGCCACGTCGTCGTCGCCGGCGACCCGGGACCGTTCTGCTCCTGGGCGCAGCTGCTGGCCGATCCCGCTGAGCCGCCGACCGTGGCCGTCGACCCAGGGGCCCCGGCGCTGCTGCTGGTCTCCGGCGGCACCACCGGGTTGCCCAAGCTCATCCCCCGCACCCACGACGACTACGTGTACAACGCGGTTGCCAGCGCCGAGCTGTGCGGGTTGACCGCCGACGACGTGTATCTGGTGGCGCTGCCGGCCGCCCACAACTTCCCGCTGGCCTGCCCCGGGCTGCTCGGCGCCGTCGCGGTGGGGGCGACCACGGTGTTCACCGCCGACCCGAGCCCGGAGTCGGCGTTCGCTGTGATCGACCAGCACGGCGTCACCGTCACCGCGCTGGTGCCGGCGCTGGCCAGCCTGTGGGCGCAGGCCTGCGACTGGGAGCCGGTGACCCCGAAAACGTTGCGGCTGTTGCAGGTTGGCGGGGCCAAACTGGCCGCCGACGACGCCCGCCGGGTGCGCGCCGCCTTGACGCCCGGGTTGCAGCAGGTGTTCGGGATGGCCGAGGGGCTGCTCAACTACACCCGGCTGGACGATCCGCCCGAGCTGGTGGAAACCACCCAGGGTGCGCCGCTGTGCGACGCCGACGAGCTGCGGGTCGTCGACGACACCGGGACGCCCGTGCCCGCGGGCACCGAGGGGGAACTGCTGGTGCGCGGCCCCTACACGCTCAACGGGTATTTCCGCGCCGCGGCCATCAACGAGCGGTCGTTCACCCCGGACGGGTTCTTTCGCACCGGCGACAAGGTCCGCCGGTGGGCCAACGGCTATCTGGAGGTCACCGGCCGGGTCAAGGACGTCATCCAGCGCGGCGGCGAGACGGTGGCCGCCGCCGACCTCGAAGAGCACCTGCTGACCCATCCGGCGATCCGCAGCGCGGCGGCGGTCCCGCTACCCGACCAGTATCTGGGCGAACGGATCTGCGCGGCAGTGGTGTTCCACCGGGACCCGGTGCCGTTGCCGGAGCTCAACGGCTACCTCGACGAGCGCGGCGTGGCCACCCACGCCCGCCCCGATGTGCTGGTCGCGATGCCCGGCCTGCCGATGACGCCGGTCGGCAAGATCGACAAGAAGGCCATCGCGGAGTCGTTGCGCCGAGATCGACGTTAGCGCGCAAAACTTCGAGTGCGGCCCACGCTACCGTCGATCTCGGTGACGAAACGACGACTGGTTCCACATCCGGTCGCCCTAGTCCCAGGGGTTGACCACTTCGACGCCGGTGCCTTCGAAGTGGCGAGTATTGCGGGTAGCCACCGTTGCGTGCCGGGATGCGGCAATAGCGGCGATCTGCACATCACGAATCTCCACCGCACGTCCGGATCGTTGCCGATCAGCAGCGATGGTCCCGGCGACAATCGCAGCCGTCAGGTCGAAGGATTGCACCCGGCCGTCGAGGTCTTCGTCGAGGAGCCGAGAAAATAACCCGTCGAGCCGCTGCCGACGGCTAGGTGCGAAAAGTTCAATGCCGGTGCGTATCTCGAAGACCGTGACCGATGTCGTCCAGATCGATTCGGCGGGCTGATGATCGAGCCATTCCACGACGGCCGGATCGGGTGCGTCCCGCATCAGCGCGGACAGCACATTGGTGTCGAGCAGAATCATGATTCGTCGAACTGCGCCGGCTGGACGCGCTGTCCCCGCAGTTCGGGTATCTCCTCGGTCAGGCCAACGCCTTGAAAGCGTGACGCGATTCGAGACCCTAGTCGCGCGGGCCGATCGTCGACGTTCCGGACTGCGTTCCGCAAGATCTCGCGGACCTCTTCCTCGGTGCTGCGACCATGCTGACGGGCCAGTCGCTGCAACTTGGCCTTGGTGTCGTCCTCGAGCTGACGAATGAGAATCTGCGCCATCGGCAGATGATATCATGATATCGCGCGCCAAAGCATGGCGACCCGTCGCCCCAACATTGCCATTGACGAATGTCACCAGTTGCTGTTGACTCATTTGCATGACGGATGCTGCGACAGCGGGTGCGCAATGCTGGGGCTGACCTCCAAGAAACGCAGCCGGGACGCGGCGGCGGTGGTGACCGGCGCCGGCAGCGGGATCGGTGCGGCGTTCGCGGTCGAACTGGCGCGGCGCGGCGGCGCCGTGGTGTGCAGCGATATCGACGACGCCGCCGCCCAGCGCACCGTGGACGCCATCACCGAACACGGCGGCAAAGCCGTTGCGGTGCACTGCGATGTGTCGAAGATCGACGACGTCCGCAACCTGGCCACCGAGGCGCAGTCCTGGTTTGACGGCCCGCCCACCCTGGTCATCAACAACGCCGGGGTCGGCGCCGGCGGCACCCCGATCGGCGAGGTGCCGCTCGAGGATTGGACCTGGACCCTGGGCATCAACCTGTGGGGCCCGATTCACGGCTGCCACGTGTTCACCCCGATCCTGCGCGAGGCCGGGGGCGGCGGCATCATTAACGTCGCCTCGGCCGCCGCCTTCGGCGCCGCACCCGGCATGGCCGCCTACAACGTCAGCAAGGCCGGGGTGCTGTCGCTGTCGGAAACGCTGGCCGCCGAGTTGTCCGGCACCGGGGTCGCGGTCACCGTGCTGTGCCCGACGTTCGTCAAAACCAACATCGTCGAATCCGGCCGCATCGCCACCGACTCGGCGGATCTGGCCGCCAAGTTGATGCGGTGGACCGGACTGTCGGCGGCCAAGGTGGCCCGGACCTGCCTGGACACCCACGACCGCGGCGGGCTGTACTGCATGCCGCAACTGGACGCCAAGATCGGCTGGGACGTCAAACGATTCGCCCCAGAAACCTTCACCCGTGCGGTGGGCCTGCTGTCCCGGGCCCGCCCCCACTGAGTAGAGGAGAGTCACATGGCCATCGAAATGGACGTCATGTTGGCGAAGATCAAGGACCGGCAGTGGGCGCTGGCCGACATCGACTGGGACGCCCCGGGCGCCGAAACAATCAGCGACGAATTCCGGCCCAAGCTCAAGGCATTTATGGCCGATCTGTGCTGGATCGAGAACATCGGTGCCCGCGGGTTCGCCGCGCTGGCGAAGAAGGCCCCCACCGCGACACTGGCCGAGATCTACCGCTACTTCCACGCCGAGGAGCAGCGCCACGCCAACGCCGAGCTGGCGCTGATGAAGCGCTGGGGCATGTTGGACGAGGGCGAGCTGCCCGAACCGAACGTCAACATCCGGCTGGCCATGCAGTGGCTGGACAGCTACGCCGACGGGATGCCGCTGTCGGTGTTGGGCACCGTCATCCCGATGCTGGAGGTGGCGCTGGACGGGGCGCTGCTGAAATTCCTGCTCGACGAGGTGCACGACCCGGTATGCCATCAGGTGTTCGAGAAGATCAACAACGACGAATCCCGGCACATTGCCGTGGATTTCGACGTGCTGGAGATGATCGGACACGCCAAAACCCGACAGCTGGCAATCGAGTTCGTCGGCAACGTCGCCTCCCCCGCCGTGATCATCGGGGCGTTGACGGCCGTCCCACTGCTAAACCGGATCCGCAATGAGGTCATCGGGATGGGGTTGGACCCCGAGCGGCTCTACGCCGCGCTGCAGCGGTTCACCCAGTTCGGCGAGCGCGGCGAGCGGACCTGGCGGGTGCCGACCTACCAGATCGTCAAACGCTACTCGACGCTGATGGCCAACCCGCGCAGCCCCTATCACCTGCTGGCCAACCCCGCGGTGTGGCTGTCCGACTTCTACCCGAAGCGGCTGCTCAAACCGATACCGAGCTGGTTCAAAGAGCTCACCTACGAGCCGGCAGCGTAGCCCCATGGCCCGCAACCACACCTACGCGACGCTGATCGTCGGCGCCGGCTTCACCGGCATCGGCGCGGCGATCAAACTCAAAAAAGCCGGCGTCGACGACCTGGTGATCCTGGAACGCAGCGACCGGGTCGGCGGAACCTGGCGGGACACCAGCTATCCCGGTGCGGCCTGCGACATTCCGTCGCTGCTGTACTCGTTTTCGTTCGTCCCGAATCCCACCTGGTCGCGGGCGTACTCCCCCGCCGACGAGATCCGCCGGCACATCGAGCAGATGGTCGACCGGTTCGACGTGCGCCGCCACATCCGGTTCGGCCAGGAAGTCAGCGGGCTGGCCTTCGATGAGACCGCCGGGGTGTGGAGCGCCACCGTGGGCCGCAAACGCGTCCGCGCCCGCACCGTGATCTTGGCGTCCGGGCCGCTGCCGGACTCCAGCTTCCCCGACCTGCGCGGCCTAAACACCTACCGGGGCCACAAGATCCACAGTGCCCGCTGGGATCACGACTACGACTTCACCGGTAAGCGGGTCGCGGTGATCGGCACCGGCGCCAGCGCCATCCAGATCGTGCCCGAGCTTGTCAAACACGCCGAGTTCGTCAAGGTGTTCCAACGGACCCCGGGCTGGGTGCTGCCCCGCCTCGATGTGGCCATCCCGCCGGCGGTCCAAGAGCTGTTCTCGAAAGTCCCTGCGGCCCAACAGCTGGCTCGGCAAGCCCTGTTCTGGGGCCATGAGGCCAGCGCCACCGCGCTGGTGTGGAACACCCCGCTGACCGCGCTCGTCGCGCAGCTGGGCAAGGCCCACCTGCGCAGCCAGGTCAAGGATCCGTGGCTGCGTCGGCAGCTCACCCCCGATTTCACCCCGGGCTGCAAACGCATGCTGGTGTCCAGCGACTACTACCCCGCGCTGCAGCGCCACAACTGCAAGCTGATCGACTGGCCGATCGCCACCCTGAGCCCGGCCGGTATCCGCACCAGCGACGGCGTCGAACACCACCTGGACTGCATCGTGTTCGCCACCGGCTACGACGTACACCTGACCGGCCCGCCCTACCCGGTCACCGGGATCGGCGGCCGGTCGCTGGCCGACGAGTGGGCCGGCGGCGCGCAGGCGTACAAGAGCATCAACGCGCACGGCTACCCCAACCTGTTCTTCATGACCGGACCCAACTCCGGGCCCGGCCACAACTCGCTGCTGGTGTACATCGAAGGCCAGCTCGACTATGCGGTGCGCGCGATCACCACCCTCCTCGGCGAGGACCTGCGCTACCTGGATGTGCGGGCGAGCATCCAACGCCGCTACAACGCGGGTATCCAGCGTCGGCTCACCAAGACAACGTGGATGTCGGGGTGCCGCAGCTGGTATCTGACCAAGGACGGCTTCAACGCGTCGATGTATCCCGGCTTCGCCACCCAGTATCTTCGACAGATGGCCGACTTCCGGTTCGCCGACTACCACGCGGTGGCACGAGACGCCGACGCGCGCGTCGCCGCCACCTCCGCCTGATGGCCCGCACCGCCGGACGACCGGAACCCGGCACGATCACCGGCGTGCTGGCCA
This sequence comes from Mycobacterium sp. pUA109, assembly GCF_041287095.1. Classification (NCBI taxonomy): domain Bacteria; kingdom Bacillati; phylum Actinomycetota; class Actinomycetes; order Mycobacteriales; family Mycobacteriaceae; genus Mycobacterium; species Mycobacterium sp. pUA109. The sequence goes on from NZ_JBGGKS010000037.1 coordinate 30,892, forward strand.
ACCTGCGGCGGATGCCCCGGCGGGTGCGCCGCCAGTCCCGCGATGTCATCGAAACCGCGGTCGCCCAACTCTTCGACGCCGCGGTGCGCCACCCGCAGGACACCGCGTCGTCCGGGGAGTACCGCATCGACGATCTGGCCCGGCTGGCCGGCACCACCACCCGCAACATCCGGGTGTACCGCGACCGGGGCCTGCTGCCGCCGCCGCTGCGGGTCGGGCGGATCGCGTTGTTCAACGACACCCACCTGACCCGGCTGCGGTTGATCACCTCGATGCTCGACCGCGGCTACAACATCGCCCACGTCAAGGAAATGCTCGGCGCGTGGGAGGAGGGCAAAAACCTCGGCGATGTGCTGGGCCTGGAGACCGCGATCGCAGGCACCTGGACCACCGAACGGTCCCAGACCATGCCGCGAGCGGAGGCCGAAGGGCTGATCGACGACCGGTCCGCCTTCGAGCGGCTGGTGGCCCTGGGGTTGATCCGGCTCGACGACGGGCAGGCCACCGTGACCCGCCCCAAGCTGATCGAGGCGTTCAACGAGATCCGCGGCTACGGCATCGGAATCGACAAGCTGATCGGCCTGTACGAGGAGACCCTGCCGCACATCGACGCGATCAGCGACCTGTTGGTGCGCGCCGGCGCCGAGCACGTCGTCGACCGGATCAAACCGGGCGAACCGCTGTCGGCCGACACCGAGATCGCCGAGCTGATCACCATGCTGGTCCGGTTCCGCACCCAGGCGGTGGCGTCGGTGACGGCGACGTTGGCGTCGTCGATCGAGTCGACGATCGAATCCCTGGTCGGCCGGCTGCTGGCCGACTACTTGGAGAACGCCGAGCGCTAAGGCGCTAACCCCGCGCGAGCGTGCGTAGTAAGAGAGTTATGACGCGTGTTGGCGAAGAAAGTGGCGTTTTTCTAGGAGATGGCGACGTCC
>NZ_JBGGKS010000038.1:0-28704 GCF_041287095.1 Mycobacterium sp. pUA109
CCTCAACGGGCGCCGGATCGGGCCGATCGGGATGTCGGAGGAAAAGGACCAGGCCACCATGGCCGAGGAGCAGGCCATGGTGGATGCCGGTCAGCACCACGGCGGTGTCGAAGAGATCGTGGGCGTGCCCCCGCAGCTGACGACCTCGCCGGGGATGCCGGAGCGCAAAGGGATCGCCCGGCGCCGGGCCCGGGTCCGCGAGATCCTGCACACCCTGCCCAAGGATGCCCAGGCCGCGATCTTGGATGATCTGGAGGGCATCCACAGAAACCACACCGGCGAGGTCGCCGGCGCGGCGAAAGGCTAGCCAGGCTGTTTGCACCTCCCTATTTCGGATGACGGGGACGACGAGATGGCGGAAGACCGGTGGAGGTGGTTGGCGTGCAGTGGATCTACCAGCTGAACCGGGCCCGCGTTGTACAGGGCGAGAAGGTGATCCTCGACGACGTCACGTTGTCGTTTTCGCCGGGCGCCAAGATCGGCATTGTCGGCCCCAACGGCGCAGGGAAATCGACCCTGCTGCGCCTGATGGCAGGGCTGGAGGTGCTGTCCAACGGGGATGCGCGACCCGCATCCGACAGCACCGTTGGGCTGCTCCCACAGGAACCGGTGCTGAACGACCTCAAGACTGTGCGCGACAATGTGCGTGAGGGCATCGCCGACATCGAGGCGCTGCAGACCCGCTATGACGAGATCACCGAGCAGCTGGCCGACCACTACAACGACGATCTGATGGCCGAGATGGGTTCGCTGCTTGAGCAGTTGGAGCAGCGCGGCGCCTGGGATCTGGACGCGCGTATCGAGCAGGCCATGGATGCGTTGCGCTGCCCGCCACCCAATGCGGAGGCATCGGGCCTGTCCGGCGGCGAACGGCGCCGGGTTGCGCTGTGCCGGTTGCTTTTGCAGCGGCCCGATCTGCTGTTACTGGATGAGCCAACCAACCATCTCGACGCCGAGAGCGTGCAGTGGCTGGAACAGCACCTAGCCGGCTACCCGGGCACCGTTGTCGCGGTCACCCACGACCGGTATTTCTTGGACAACGTCGCACAATGGATCCTCGAGCTCGACCGCGGACACGCCTACCCGTATCAGGGCAACTACACCACCTATCTCGATACCAAGGCCGCGCGGCTACGGGTCGAAGGCCGCAAGGACGCCAAGCAGTTACGCCACCTGCAGCGGGAACTGGAATGGGTGCGTTCCGGGGCCAAGGCCCGTCAAGCCAAAACCGGTGCCCGACTGCGCCGTTACGAGGAGATGGCGGCGGCCGCGGCGCGAACCCGTCGCCTCGACTTCGATGAGATCCATATCCCGCCGGGGCCGCGACTGGGCGGTCTGGTAATCAAGAGCGAACATCTGAGCAAGGCATTCGGCGATCGAGAACTGTTTAGAGATCTGTCGTTCTCGCTGCCGCGCAACGGAATCGTGGGCATCATCGGACCTAATGGGGTCGGAAAAACGACCCTGTTTCAGATGCTCACCGGTAACGAGGAACCCGATAAGGGAGCGATTAGAATCGGCGACAGCGTACGGATCGCCTACGTGGATCAGAACCGCGCCAACATCGACCCCGACGGTACGGCCTGGCAGGTCGTTTCCGACGGTCAGGACGTGCTGCACATCGGCGCGGTGGAAGTACCGTCGCGTGCGTATCTGGCTGCCTTCGGATTCAAGGGTGCCGATCAGCAGAAACCGGCTCGGCTGTTCTCCGGGGGGGAACGCAACCGGCTCAACCTCGCGCTCACTCTGAAACTGGGGGGCAACGTGTTGCTGTTGGACGAGCCGACCAACGATCTCGACACCGAAACTCTCGCATCGCTGGAGAACGCGATCGGTGAATTTCCCGGCTGCGTGGTGGTCACCGCGCACGACCGCTGGTTCCTCGACCGGATCGCCACCCACATCCTGGCCTGGGAAGGCACCGACAACGATGCCGCGCAGTGGTATTGGTTTGAGGGAAATTTCGCCGGCTACGAGCAGAACAAGATCGCTCGGCTAGGTGCCGAAGCCGTTCACTCGCACCGCGTGTTGCACCGCCGGCTCACCCGAGAGTGACGCTACGCAGCTGACCCGCGGTCCTTGTAGCCAGGCGTGCTCACCGGCGCTACAGCACGGCGATGAACGTCGCTGTCTGCCACAGTCGGTCAGTGACCATGGGCGCAGAATCGCTCGAGGGATCGCCGTACCTCGGCCTCTGCTGCTTCGCGATTCGCCCAATCGCCTCCCGTAACGTACTTGCCCGGTTCCAGCTCTTTGTAGTGGACAAAGAAGTGCTTGATGGCCTCCAGCTCATGTGGTGCGACGTCGCCGATGTCGGTGATGTTGTCCCACCGGGGGTCGGTCGCCGGCACGCATAGCACTTTGTCGTCACCGCCGGCCTCATCGGTCATCTGATACATCCCTACAGGCCGCGCGGTGACGATGACTCCCGGAAATACTGGTTCGGGCAGCAACACAAGCGCGTCGAGCGGGTCGCCGTCCTCCCCGAGACTGTCTTCGATAAATCCGTAGTCTGCCGGGTAACCCATCGAAGTGTATAGGTAGCGGTCGAGGCGGATGCGGCCGGTGTCATGGTCGATCTGGTATTTATTGCGCTGTCCTTTCGAAATTTCGATGGTCACATCGAACTGCATGTTGGTGACTCCTTTATCAACACTTAGCTTGTGTTCAGGAAACCGTCGCCGCAGTAACTGCGCGGGATGTGACTGGAGCCGACACGCGAGGACACAGCTGACATGGTAAGCAGTTCCCCGCCCCCTCCGCCTTTGTAGCCGCTGGTTGTTGACACCGGCTGGTTTCCTTGACTCCCGCTCATCATACGCACCTGATCCTGGTTCAGATGGGTCGCCAGCGGAGCGGTTTTCGCCTGTCCGGTGTAGGAACAGTAGTGAGGACCAGGATGCCGGAACCCTCGACAATGGCTCTGGAGCCATGCCCCGATCAACGCGATCGTCAGACAAGTACATTCGGGTGTTTTCCACCCTGATAGGCGTGTACAGTCGGCCCTAAATGTAATAGCGATGAAGCTCGCTACCGCGCCTTTGCCCGGTTGATCTGGCCGACCCCAGCGGCGCTGATGGCTTCTACCCATGGATTCTCGATGTCCGCCGAGAGGGTAGGAGCTGACCGTGAGTATCGCTGTATTCGTCATGGCCCTGGGAAGATCCTGCAGATCGGCGGGCCAACCGCTGGATGTCGTGTTTGCTGCACTCGGGAGCGAACGATGATGCGTGCCGCGATGCATGTGCCTGCCCAACAACGCTCCTCACGTCTGAAGGCCAGCCGTCGTCAGACGGCCAACTTAATGCTGGCCACGTGGGTGTCAACCATCAACTTTTGGGCCTGGAACATGATTGGGCCGCTGGCGCCGATGTATGCCGGCCGTCTGTCGCTCTCGAGTGCCGAGACGTCACTGCTAGTCGCTGCGCCGATCCTGGTCGGCTCGCTTGGCCGGGTCGCCATCGGGTCACGCACCGACCGGGTCGGTGGGCGCATCATGTTCACTGTCGTCTCGGTGGTGTCAATCTTGCCCGTGGTGGGGGTCGGCGCCGCCGCAACCGCGGGTTCCTATGCGTGGCTGCTGATGTGCGGCTTCTTGCTAGGCATCGCCGGGACGATCTTCGCCGTCGGCATTCCATTCGCCAACAGCTGGTACGAGCCACTTCATCGCGGCTTCGCGACTGGCATATTCGGCATGGGGATGGCCGGCGTTGCGCTGTCGGCGTTCTTTACGCCCCGGCTTGTCCAGCGGTTCGGGCTGCTCACTACGCACACCTTCATTGCCGTTTCGTTGGTCGCCAACGCCGTGCTGTGTAGCGTCTTCATGCGCAACGGTCCCTACTTCGTTGTCGACTCCGAGTCAGGGCTGCGCAAACTGGTCACCACCATTAAGTTGCCTGTGACATGGGAGATGTCGTTTCTGTACGCCGTGGTGTTCGGTGCATTCATGGCATTTAGCAACTACTTACCCGTTTACATTAAGAACATCTACGGGTCCTCCACGGTTGACGCCGGCACTCGCACGGCTGGGTTCGCGTTGGCCGCGGTGCTCGCCCGGCCGCTCGGCGGTGCGGCTTCGGACCGTCTCCAGCCAAAATACGTGGTGCTGGCATCATTGGGGGGAATCGCCGTGCTGTCGTGCGTCGCGATCTGTGAGCCGCCTCCCGACCTGTGGTCCGGGGCCACATTCCTGACGTTGGCCGTCTTTTTCGGTGTCGGCACCGGGGGAGTATTTGCCTGGGTGCCGCGGCGGGCTCGTGCCACGTCGCTCGGGTCGATGACCGGAATTGTTTCCGCTGCCGGGGGATTAGGTGGGTTTTTCCCACCGCTGATAATGGGTGCGACGTACGACCCGTGCGGCATCGATTACACAGTTGGACTGCTGCTGTTGGTGATGACCGTGCTGGTGGCATTTGGTTACGCGGCTGTGCGGTTGCCTGCACGGGACGGGGCATAGTGAAGAGGAGGTGGACGCGATGACGATGGACGTGACGGTGCTACGGGTATTCACAGACGTTGATAGAAAGTTTGGAAATGCGCTCGGGGTGGTCGAGTCCAGTTCGGCCACAGCGCAGAGCAGACAACGGCTCGCCGCTCAACTAGGCTTCAGCGAAACAATTTTCATTGACCCTCCGAAGCCGGGTTCCTTCACGGCGAGAGCGCATATTTTCACGCCTGCGGTCGAGCTGCCGTTCGCCGGGCATCCCGCTGTGGGAGCTGCGTGGTGGCTGCGCGCACGTGGGATGCCGGTTCACGCCTTGGATCTTCCAGCCGGAATCGTCGAAGTGGATTACGTGGGCGAGCTTTCGGTTGTCAGCGTGTTCGTTGAATGGACTCCTGAATTCGTTATTCATGATCTTGATACCCCTCAGGACGTACTTGAGGCCAATCCCGATGAGTACTTCGACGACTTCCCGCACTACCTGTGGGCGTGGGTTAACAAGTCCGAGGGCCACATACGCTCTCGTTCGTTCGCTCCGGAACTTGGTGTGGACGAGGACGAGGCCACCGGCGCTGCGGCAGTACGTATCACAGAGTATCTGGGTCGTGACCTGACCGTTACTCAGGGGAAGGGCTCGGTCATCCGTACGTGGTGGAGGCCCGACGGTTGGATTCAGATTGGGGGCCACGTGCGCCGTGAGGGTCTAACCCGCGTCACGTGATTCGTTGGTGTGGGCCCCGATCTTTGGGCGCCGAGGCGGGGGCGTGTTGGACATCTTTCGGAAGCCGTTGGTGTGTGCAGACCCGGATAGTTCGGCGTGCGGCATGTCCTTATCGGCGCTGATTCCGAAGACCCGCCGGAACGAGTCCTCGCCGTGGCTGGTGGGTTTGGGTTCCCCAGGGCGCAACCGGAAGGTGCGCACCCCGTCGGGGCGACGCTCGGCACGCAGGAACAAGCTGGCGGGGTCCTGTCGGCTGTACATACGGTGGGCGAGGTCGTATAGGTGGGTGACAAAGACGACTTTGATACCGCATTCCACCATGGCGCGCACGACGTCCCGAGCGATCTGTGACCCTTCGCGTTCGTTGGTGGAGGCGAAGGATTCGTTACACAACAGCAATGATCCGGACCCGACGAAGTCGGTGATCTCACTCATCCGGGCCATTTCCTCGTCGAGCTTGCCGTGCGCCATACTGGTGTCTTCCTCCCGCTTGAAATGGGTGAAAACCGCGTCGCGGACATCGGCGCTAAACGCTTCCGCTGCGACGAACATTCCGGTCTGCATCATCACCTGTGCGGCGCCGACACTGCGCAGAAACGTCGACTTCCCACCTTCGTTGGCGCCAGTGACCATGATCAGCGACATGCCGTCGGCGTCGACGTCGTTGCCGGTGACTTCGTTGTCGGTGGCCAGACACAGCCCCACGTCGCGCAGGCCCCGACATGCGAACCTTGGGTGCCCAGCCGGGATTGGGACCGGAAAGCAGGTCGGGACACCGGAGTCGGTGAGCCGTTCATGCAGGTTTGAGCACCCAAGGTAGAACGCCAACTCGGTGCGCAAACGTTCGAAAAACCCCTGTACGTGGTCTGCGGATTGGGTGACGATGTTGGCGACGTCGTTAAGGGCGCGTCCGGCAAGCTCGGCCAGCGCCTGAGCGCCGGTCTCATCACGCTCATCGAGCGTGAACCCGTAGCCGTCGTGGCCGCTGGTCAGCTTGTCCCACCAGCTGCGCCGCGGCGGCTGATGCAGCGCATGCCGTTGGCCTTTGTTGCCCAATCCCAGCTGGGCGGAAAGCAGCACACCGCGGGGCAGCTGCAATTCGGACAGTTGCTCATCCAGCTGATGCAGGTAGTCGTCGGCGAGCTGATCGCGCACCATCGCCGGCAACTGCCCGAACCCTGCGGAGCGGAATCGGTCACCGTGCTGGTCGGCGAGGCTGCGCAACTGTTTTAGGTTGTCGCGCAGGTATTCCAGCATCCGGACCGAGCGACGCAGGATTGCTTGCGGATCGCGGTAAGCCAGGCCACCGAGGAATACCTTGCGACGCACTTCGGCTCCGTCGAACGCGATGTCGTACATCTCTTGTACGACTGTGCGATTGGCCAGACAGTCAGCAAGCACCTGCTGACGGTAGGTGATCACCTCGGGGTCGGTGACGGTCAGCGGGACCACCTTTTGGGCGACATCGAGCAGGAACGCGTCGTCGTTCGCCATGGCTCTGTAGAGTCGTCGCAGCTCAAGGTCATCCTCGATTAGGTCAGCCAGATGCCACGGCAGCCGCGGCTCCAGGTTGACATCACGGTCGGGATCTAACAGCCGGACTTTCATTGGGTGATCCTCCGCACTAAGCCATCGTGGGTGAGCCCGTATTTGCCTGCGAGTGCCGCGGCGTAGGCCAGGCCGTCAGCGGGCCGCTGGCTGAACTTGAACGTTCGCCGAGTTGGATCCTCCGGTGCGACCTCACCGACCATGCTGACGCACGTCGAGTCGAAGTTGGCGAGTTCGTCCAGGAAGGTCACGTAGACGGCCACACAGCGCAACCGGATCATGCGTTCCAGGACCTCGGTGCCGATCTGCAGCGCGTCATCCGCGGTGGTGGACGCAAAGCTCTCGTTCATGACGATGAGGCTCGTGGCGGTGGCGCGCGACAGGATGTCGTGGATCCGCACCAGCTCGTCATCGAGTTTGCCGTGGAGTGTCGCCAAGGATTCCTGCCGCTCGAAGTGGGTATAGATCGCGTCCGGCAAGGTGAACGCGGCCTGGGTTGCCGGCACCGGGCAACCCAGGGCCGCCAGATACGCGCATTGCCCGATGGTTCGCGCGAATGTCGTCTTGCCACCCTGGTTCGGACCGGTGATGACAAATATGCGTTCCGTTCCTGAGAGTCGGAAACCATTGCGGATGACGGGTTTGTCCTCGCGGAGTGACTTGATCGCGAGGGCCAGGTCGAACGCCTCGTTAGCGCACACCACGCCGGGTTCGTTGGTGACATCGGGGTAGCTGAACTTCGCGCCCGCGGCGGTGAACAGACGCATGAACGTGAGATAGGACAAATAGAAGTGGATTTCGCGGTCGAACCGGTCAATGATGGGTTCCACAAAATGTGCGTTGTCGGTGCTGAACGCTTTGAGCAGGGCAAAAACCTGTGGATACAGCTTGGCAACGCATTCGGTGACCTGTTCTTCGACATGATCCATGTCCGGGAAGTCCGGCAGGCGTACTCGATAGTTTTTGGCTGTTTCGGTGACAAACCGCTGGAACGTCGCGGCGACCTGTGCGCTGTAATCGGGTTGGTCGTCGTACTTCTCCACGTGGACGTGCAGGCCCTGAATGTGCACCGCGTAGCGCACCGTGTGCAGCTCGGCCTGAACGTTTTGGGTGTCGGCTACCAGCGTCTGGAACGTGTCGCTGTCGACGTAGCCGCACACGTGTGTGACGAAGTCCCGTAGACCACGTGATGCGTGCTTGGTCTGGGCGAGATCCTCGCGCAACATTTTCAGTGCGCTGCAATACGCTTCGACGGCGTAGATGAACCAGCCTTGCTGTTGCAGCGGGTGCCACAGGTGCGCGGACTGGTGCAGACGTTGTCGCATGGTGCGCATGCCGGCGACAAAGTTCTCGATCGCCCGGCGTACCTCGTCACGCTCGAGGTCGCGGAACACCTCATGGCGGTAGTTGACCGTGGACACATCGTGCTGTGGCGCATAGAAGAACTGTTCCAGGCCATTGTCGGTGTGGCCGGTGGTCACGGTGGCGATCACTTGGTCCAGGTACAGATCGGCAAAGCAGTCGGGCATTCCGATCTCGTCGACCGTGGTGCCGTGGGGGAACAGAATGCTCGTGAATGACGCCATGTGCCGATCACCTGCCTTCTACCGTGAGCCGCTCACGTCGTAGAAGCCATCAGCCGGTGTGGCAGTTAAGGCGAGCTCCATCGCCTGTGTCCGATGTTACGCCGAGATCATCGGTCACGTCAGCCAGCAGCTGGCGAGCGCGGTATCACGCTGGGTCGGCGCAGTTTCGCAGCAACGTTGCTGACACCGCGTCCGGCCAGCGTACCCAGCAGGGCTTCGCCGAATATTCCTTGGCCGGGCATGGTTTGCAGCGCAGCCGGAGCCACCGCAGCACTGCTCGTCGGCGGCGCGGGTATTGCAGCGGAACTCGCTGCCGGGGTGGCCGTGGCCGCCCAGGTTTGCGGTACGGACATGGTGCCGACCAAGCTGGCGCGGCCCACCGACGCCGAGGCGGCCGGGGCGGCGACGCCGGCCGCGGGTGCCACTGAGGCAGGTGCCCCGACCAAGAACGGGCCGATCCCCTGCGCCTCGTCGCGCATCGCGTTGACCGCGACCGCGTGATTGGTGGTGTAGATCGATGCACCGGAGAACGATGAACTGGTGCTCGATGCGGCGGCGCTGGTGATCGACGGGATTTGCAGCAGGTACGTCAGCAGTGACGGGGGATCGGCAGCCGTGGGGGCGGCTGCAGCTGGCGCGGCAAGCTGCTGCATCGCCGCGGGGAGCTGTGTGAGCAGCTGCGTCGGGCTGCCCGCGGACTGGGCAGCCGCGGTGGTTTGCGCGGCCAGCCCGGCCGGATTGGCGGTTTGTGGCGGATTGGTGAAGGGCGTCAGCCTCGACGCGGTCGATGACGATGTGGCGTAGCCGTACATTGCGGCGACGTCCTGCGCCCACATCTCCTCGTATTGGGCTTCGGTGACCGCGATCGCCGGGCTGTTCTGTCCGAAGAAGTTGCTGGCAACCAGCGCCGTCAACTGGGTACGGTTGGCCGCGATCGCCGGTGGCGGCACCATCATCGCGAACGCCGTCTGGTAGGCGCTTGCGGCGGTCTTGGCTTGGGCGCCGGTCTGTTCGGCGTGGGCGGCGGTGTTGTGCATCCACGCTACGTAGGGCGCGATCGCGTTCGCCATCACCGACGATGACGGACCTTGCCAGCCGTCGGTCGTCAGCCCGGCGATCACCGAGCCGTAAGCGGCCGCAGATGAATGCAGTTCAGTGGCAAGTTGATCCCAGGCCGCCGCGGCCGCCAGCATCGGACCTGACCCCGGACCGGTATACATCCGCGCCGAGTTGATCTCGGGGGGAAGTGCAGCGAAATCCATGCTTAATACCCTTCTCAATTGGCGACGATGATCTAGTTCGGGTTGGTTATCCGGCGGCCGGTGACCGCACGATCAGCGGTTTGCTCTTGGCGCGCGGAGCGTCATATCCCTGCCGGGATAGCGTCCCCAGGACCGACTGGCTGAACGCGCTCCCGGGCACCGGCGGCAGATCCGCCGTGACCGCCGGGGTGGCAGTCCCAGGGGTTGGCAGGGTCAGTGCCATGGGCCGGATCTCCGGCGCGGCGGTGGCCCAGTTCGGCGGTGCCGAAAGAGACCCGATCAGGGTGGCGCGACCCATGCCGGCCGACACCGCCGACGGCACCGACCCACCGAATCTCACCGAACCGGTCGACACCAGGCGTTCGCCGAGTGCGGGGGCCGTGTTCGCCTCCTGGGCGGCCTGAAACGCCAGTCGTGCGTTCAGGATCGAGATGCCGCGCCCGGATGTCGCGGCGTTGGTGAACGACAGGACCGTATTCACCTCGTTGGGGACACGCTCCAGGATGTCCAGCAACGTCGGAGACGAGGTCGGCGCGGTGGGGGCGCTTGGGGCGGCCAGTTGCTGGAGCGTGGCCGGAGCCATGGACAACGTGTGCAGCAGCGACGTCGGCTGTGTCGGGGACGCGTTGCCGGCCGCTTGGGCGACCGCGACCGACTGAGCGGCAAGCCCACCCGGGTTGCTGGTGTGCGGCGGCTCGCTGAACGGCGACAGTTGGCTCGCGGCCGCCGAGGCACCGGCGTATCCGTACATGGCGGTCGCGTCCTGGAGCCACATCTCCGCGTAGTGGGTTTCGGTGGCCGCGATCGCCGGAGCGTTTTGCCCGAAGAAGTTGGTCGCGATCAACGCCATCAACAGGCTGCGGTTGGCGGCAATCACCGGTGGCGGCACTGTCATCGCGAATGCCAGTTCGTACGCCGCCGCGGCAGCCATGGCCTGGGCCGCAGTCTGCTCGGCTTGCGCGGCCGTGGTATGCAACCAACTCACGTACGGCGCCGCTGTTCTGGCCATCGACAACGCAGCCGGCCCCAACCAGCCTTCGGCGGTGAGCTCCGAAAGGATCGAACCGTACCCTTGGGCGACCGTTGACAGTTCGGCGGCCAACGCATCCCAGGCCGCCGCGGCTGCCACTATCGGACCTGCTCCCGGGCCCGAATACATTCGGGCCGAGTTAATTTCCGGTGGTAATGCACCAAAATCCACCATTGAACCTTGGCCCTCAGCTGGCTGCGACGGCGTTGGCGGCTTCGGTGGCGGCGTAGGAGGCTGCGCTGGTACCCAGGGTTTCGACGAACAGCTGGTGAATCGCCGTCGCCTGGGCGGCGATCTCCTGATACATCAGCGCATGGGCGGCGAACTGTGCTGCCGTCAGTGCCGACACCGTATCGGCCGCGGCGGGGATTACTCCGGTGGTGGGGGCGGCTGCGGCGGCATTCTGGGCGCTCATCGACGCGCCGATCCCGCTCAAGCTGCCGGCCGCCGCGGTCAGTACTTCGGGCTGCGTGGTGACAAAAGACATGAGAGTTCTCTCCTCGAGAATTGCTGTCAAAGGCAAGTGGTGTACGTCGTGCGTCAAGCTGGCCCGCATAGCGTGGACTACAGCGGACCCCAATTATTAGGTCGCCTGGTCGACGGAACGTCATAGCCCGCGCAAGGCTGATACGGCGCCGGCCATAGGTGGTGCTCAGCTATGGCGGCGGGCTCCGAGCCGCGAGCTTGGAAGGCTGCATCTCGCAAAGAGGCAGTGGCAGAAGAGCTTTTGCGAGAAAGCTAAAGCGCTTACGATTCAGATGGGACGCCACTGCCTTATCACCTGCCTCTGCCGTCAGTCAGTCATCCGGTAGAAGCTATTAGCCAGGTGTGGCGGTTGTGGCGAGCCTCATCGCCTGATCGGAATGCTACACGACGTTCAAGATCACGCAAGGATTTGTTTGGCAACTCGTTAGGCGCGCGCCACACTGGAATAGTGGCGGTGGGGCCCGCCAACAACCGCGGAGGCGCCGACGGTCCCTGGATATCTACCAGGGAGTGCACATGGCCAGGAACCTACTGTGGGGGTTGTTGTGAGTTCGCCGCTGCGCCCGATCGGTGACCTGACGCGGTTCGCCAGCATGTTCTGGTTCCCGCCCGGTGGCACCGACAACGGAGTCTGGGCTAGCGCCTGGGCGGAGCTGGCCGATCTCGAGGTCGAGGACGTGGGACCCGTGCTCACGATGCTCGCCGAAGCGGGCGTGGGTGGTTACGTGGCCACCCCGGGCGGCCAGCGGCGACGCCGCGGCCGCGACGAGCCGGTGATCCACCGATTGTGGGTGGATGCGTTGCAGTACCACCGCGCGGAAGACGTGCTGATGACCTACTGGCACCGCCGAGATCGGCGCCACTGAACCTCAGCCCGCGATCTGGTTGTAGGAATCCACCCGCCATCTGCCCTCGACCAGACTGAGTTGATTCCAGCATGCCGTTCGCTGGGTGACCTGGTTCAGCGACGGATCGAGCTGTTTGAGCAGAGCCTGGTTAAATGCATCGTGCGACACCATGACGACGGGCCCGGGCCCGAGTTCGTCTACCAGTTCGAAAAACGCTTGTCGGGCACGGTCAGCCAGCACGGTGGGTGATTCCACGCCGGGTGCCGCATCGACGCTGCCGTAGCGGCGTTCCACATCGTTGCGCAGCAAGCCGGTCTGCGGACCGTAGTCCCGATCGTTGAGCCGCCCGTCGACGCGGACCGCGACGCCAGCGGCGGCGGCGATCGCCTGGGCGGTCGCGACGGCCCGCTGCAGCGGGCTGCAGATCACCACCGTGGGATGGCGGGGGGCGAGTTCGTCGGCCAACCGCGCTACCTCGGCGACGCCGACCTCATCGAGGGGCGGGTCGCTGAGCCCGCGCAATTGTCCGTTGGCGTTGAGGGCGGTACGCCCATGCCGGGCCAGATAAACGCGCGTCACCGATGCCATCTAGGGCTCCTCGATTCCGGGCACGATCACAACCGGACGGCGGCTGCGTCGCAATAGGCTCCTAGCAGTAGCGCCGGTGAGAACATGCCCTAGCGCGGCACCGACGCCGTGCTCGGGGCGCCCGATCACGATCATCGACGCCGCCCACTCGTCGGCGATCGCCAGCAAGGCCGTCGGCGGATCGCGATCGAGCACGTGGAACGTCCACGGCACACCGGCGGCGTCAAGGATGTCCCCAGCGTGTTTTTGCCTGGTTTCAACGCTGTTCTCGGTCTTTGTTGCACCCGCGATCGGACTGTCCGAGAGATCGAGGGCGTGGACCACGTGCACCGACACATTCAATGCGCCAGCGAGGTCGCCCGCGAACATCAGTGCCGCCCGGCTGGCCGGATGGCGGTCATATCCGACAACTACTGCCACGACGGAACTCCTCGCACCCGATTCGGGCAGGAACCATCAGCCAACTCGGCGGTTCGGGTACGCACCCCGGCGGAGATCCATCGCCCGTCGCCAGCTTAGCGGGTCAGTTCGGCCGGTAGCCAGGAGTGCAGCGGTGAAGTGGTGATTGACCGGCCGCGGAAGCGACGGTAGCCTCGAAGCCAACAGGGCGGAGGGGCCCGCCAGTACGCAATCGAAGGATTGTCAACGGTCCCTGGGAATTGAGTTAGCCGGCGATACGGCGTAGGTCGAATGCGCGCGGTCGTCGCTCGGACCCAGGAGTCAATCATGGTTGAAGTACGCTCCGCCCCTGCACTGTTGCAGCATCTGGCGCTTCCTGCTGTAGCTGCCGTAGCCACCTTCCTCGATGTGCCGGCGCGCGTTGCGATCGCCGGAGACTGGCACGCCGACACCTGGTATGGCGTCGCAGCGATTGAGCATGCGGCCAAGCGGGATGCGGATGTGCTCATCCAGCTCGGCGACTTCGGATACAACTTCACCGACAAGTACCTGGATTCACTCGATGAGGCCTTACACCGGCACGGCCTGACCTTGGGATTTGTTGACGGGAACCACGAGAACTTCGACCGGCTCCTAGGGTGGCCTGTCGGCGATGACGGTCTGCGCCACCTACGCGAGCGGATCGTGCACCTGCCGCGTGGATTTCGCTGGCGCTGGGGCACGACTCGGTGCCTGGCCGTGGGGGGCGCGTACTCCATCGACCGATTTCTGCGTATCCCGGGAAGATCCTGGTGGGCGCAGGAATCCCTCACACCAGAGCAGGCGCGCGCCGTCATGGCTCAAGGTCGCGCCGACGTGATGTTCTGCCATGACTGCCCCGCAGGCATCACCGTTCCCGGTGCGGCGCGCGACCGGTTCGGCTTTCCCAGTTACGAGCTCGAACAGTCCGACGAACACCGAATCCGACTCCGAGCGGTCGTCGACACGGTGCGCCCCGGGCGGCTATGGCACGGGCACTTCCACCACCGCCACCAAGCCCTGTTGCAAGGCGACGGGTATAGCGCCGTGGTGGACGGTCTGGGCAAAAACGGCGATCCGATCGACAACAATATGGTGGTCGTCAATTTGGCGGCGCTAGGGTTTCACCGGCTCAGCAGCTGTGCGGCGGCCGATGCCGCGTGTTCGGCTTGACCAAACGGAATTGCCGTTGGTTAACTGACACCGGCGATGGATCCCGCCAGGAAGAGTGACTTCCGAACCGCCACACGGCTGATGGTTCCTGCGAGTAAGGGAGTCGCAGGTGGCGCGTGTCGTTCTCTCGCCTAACCCGGCCCGCTCATGACGAGCCTGCCGATGCCGGTGATCCAGTGCTTGCAGGTGGTCACCGTGGCCGGGGGTGCGCCGGGGGTGAGCGGATTCATCGCCTGGTTTGAGGCGCGGCTGCAGGGGCGTCGCGGTCCACGGATTCTGCAGCCCTATTTCGACCTGATGAAACTGTTCGGCAAAGAAACGCTGGCTCCGGGCGGTGCCGGGCCGATATTCCGCGCCGCGCCGGTTGTGGCGTTTGCGTGTTATCTGACCGTGCCGATGTTGATCCCGGTGCTTACCAGTTACCCGTTGCCGCTGGGATATATGGGCGACATCCTTGGCGGCGGGCTCGTTCTAGCATTTGCTAGCTTCCTGGTCGCGGCCGCGGCGGCGGAGACCGGCGACAGCTACGCTCAGTTGGCCTCCAGTCGAGCCAAGACTTTCGCTGCGATCACCGAACCGGTGATGCTGCTGGTGTTTTTCACGGTGGCGCTGATCACCACGACCGATCTGCCTTATGTCATAGGGGCGACGGTCCGCAGCGGCCCAGATCAAATCGTCCGGCCCGCGCACCTGCTGGCCTCGGCAGCACTGTTCATGGTGATTATCTACGAGACGGCACGCATCCCCGTCGAAACCCACACCGGCACGATCGAGTTCGGGATGATCGAAACTGGGCGGACATTCGAGTATTCCGGCCCTGATCTGGCTTTGCTGCACTGGGGCGCGGCCGCTAAACAATTGGTGCTCTACATCATTTTCCTGAACGCGTTCGTTGCACCGTGGGGCTTGGCGTCGGACAGGTCGGTGACAGCCGTGGCGTTCGCCATTCCCGCCATCTTGGGCAAAGCCGCACTGTTGGGTTGTGCCGTTGCGATTCTGGACAACAGCTACGCGAAGCTGCGACTGTTCAAGATTACCGAATTCGTTTCTGCGGCGTTATTGCTTGCTGTCTTGGCGGTGTTCACTCTCTACCTGGGGGGCGGCTGATGGTGTCGGCGGCCAGCCAGGGCGTTCCCAGCGTCTTCGACGGTGTCGCGAACACCGTCGCGCTCATCGTGCTGCTGCTGGAGTTCGGCATGCTGCGGGCGGCGCTGCTGCGCGGGCAGGTTCGCCTGTACGCGGGACAGTCGCTGGCCGTCAGCGTGCTCGCGGCGGTGGTCGCATTCGGTCATGATGTGCCCGAACTGTATGCGCTGGCCGTGCTTTCGTTGCTCCTCAAAGTGATCGTGGTGCCGCTGCTGATTTTGGCGCTGCTGCGGGAAGCTAACGAGGAGATCGCCGGCAGCGGTGCACTCGGGGTGGCTAATGAGGTGCTGATCTCGATTGCGGTCGCGGCGTTCGGTTTCTTCGCCGTCGGCGTGCTTGGGATTCATTCCGATGTATTGCCGACCGCCGCGTTGAGCCTGTCGGTGGCGGTGGTGCTGGTCGCGTTCATCCTGATGATTGTCCGCCGCGATGTGGTCAGTCAGGCGATCGGGTTCTTCTCCCTGGAGAACGGGGTGTCGGTGGCTAGTTTGGTGGTAGCGGCCGGGATGCCGCTTATCTTAGAGGTCGCGTTTTTGTTCGACTTGCTGGTGGCCGTGGTGGTGTTTGGGGTGCTGATGCGCACCCACCACCGCCGAACCCGCTCGCTGTCCACCGCCACCCTCGATCGGCTCAGGGGGTAATCGATGTCGGTGCTGATGGTGTTGCTGGTCGGCCTGCCGCTGGTGAGTACCCTGGTGTGCGTCCCTGCCCCCCACCGTGCTGCCGCGATAGCGACCGCATTCACCGGCGTGGCGAGTTTCGTGTTCGCCGCGGTGCTAGTCACCGGTACCGCGGATCACACGGTGACCGCACTGCGATATCTGCGCGCCGACGCGCTGTCGGTGATCTTCTTATTGGGCACCTGTTTCTTGTATGCGGCCGTGGGGGTCTACTCCATCGGTTACCTGGCCGACGAAGAACGGGCGGTGCGCTCAGAAAGCGCTGAGCAGCAGGCATTATTCGCGCGCCACAGCACTCGATTTTATTTGGGGCTCAACGTGTTCGCCTGGTCGATGATCTGCGCGCCGCTGGTCAACGGTCTGGCGCTGCTGTGGATTGCGGTGGAGATCACCACGGTGGTCTCCGCCCTGCTGGTCGCCCTAGACAACACCGAGGGCGCCACCGAGGCCGCTTGGAAGTACGTGCTGATCGCCTCGTCCGGGTTGGGGATCGCGTTGCTGGCCACCATCTTCATGTATTACGCGGGTTCCCAGGTGCTGGGCCAGTCCTACGATTTGGCGTTCGATCCGTTGATCGGTTCCGGCGGCGAATTGCCGCAAACCCCGGTGCGGTTGGCGTTCGTTTTGGCGGTAGTGGGTTTTGGCACCAAGGTCGGCCTGTTTCCGGTGCACACCTGGCTGCCCGACGCGCACGCCGAGGCCCCCACTCCGGTGTCGGCGCTGCTGTCGGGATCGTTGCTGGCGGTCAGCTTCTACGCGATCCTGAGGTACTACCAGATCAGCGTCGTAACGCTCGGTCCTCGGTTCCCGCAGGTGGTACTCTTGGTCTTCGGGATCCTCTCGTTGCTACTTGCGGCGTTATACCTGCTTGAGCAGCACGACATCAAACGGATGTTGGCCTATTCCAGTGTGGAGCACATGGGCATCTTGGCCATCGGTGTCAGCTTCGGTGCTCCCATCGCCTTATCGGGCGTGTTGCTGCATGTGCTGGCCCACGCCGCCGCGAAAGGCAACGCGTTCATGGGCGCCGGTGTGCTGGTACGCAAATTCGGGACCAAGGAACTCACCCGGATGGCTGACGGCCTGACGGCGTTGCCCTGGTCGGGACCGCTGTTTTTGGTTGCCGTCTTGGCGTTGTCGGCGATGCCTCCGTTCGGGTTGTTCCGCAGCGAGTTTCAGATCGTGGCCGGGGGCTTCGCCGACACCCGCAACGGCGCCGCAGCCGCGCTGGTCTGTCTGGTGACGCTGGCGTTTCTGGGTCTCGGATTGGCGACAACGCGAATCCTTTTTCGCCCCAGCCCAGGCTCGGTGACGAATTCGGTCCGGGGCGAGCCGAACCGGTGGATGGTGATTCCCGTGGTTGCTGGGGTCCTGGTTCTGCTGTTGTTGGGGTTGGCGCCGCCGTCCGACCTGGTGGACCTGCTCAACCACGCCGCCGGTCAACTTGCGGCAGGTGCCCGGTGACCGCCGCGGAGATGACCACCGTCATCGACATGCCGCCGCAACGCTGGCGTGCTCAGATTGTCGCGCGCGTGGTCGCCGGCGACAGGTTCGCCGGACTCTATAGCAGTCACCGCGGCGATACCGCCCAACTGCACGCGTTGCTGGTCGGCGGGTCAGTGGTCAGGTGTCTTCGGACCCGGTTGACACCGGATGGCGGTGAAATGTCGTACCAGTCGCTGACACCCGATGTACCAGCCGCATTCTGGTATGAGCGGGCACTCCACGACCTGTCTGGCGTCGTACCGGTCGGGCATCCCAGGCTCGAGCCGCTGTTATTGCCCCGAGAACCTGGCCAGCCGTCACCGCGCCCCGGAGCGATCGAGCGAGCCACATTGGACCGCCACATCCATTCCAGCGCCACCGATCGGCACGGACCGGTTGATGTGGGGGGCGGCGGTGTTTTCACTTTGCCGCTGGGGCCGGTGCGTTCTGGGGTGTTCGAATCGATCGAGTTCCTTGTTGAGACACCAGGCGAAGACATTCCGCACCTGAACATCCGACCGCACTATAAACACCGTGGTATCGCTAAGCGGTTCGAGACGTTGTCGATAGCCGACGGGATCTTGGTCGCCGAACGCGTAGAAGGCATCGCCTCTGTTGCGCACGCGCTGGCCTTTGCGCATGCCGCTGAGGCGCTCGCCGACGTGACTCCGCCGCGTCGGGCGCGGTTGGTGCGGGTGATGTATGCCGAGCTGGAACGCATCGCCAACCACCTTGACGTGGTGATGCGGTTGTGCGACGCGGCGGGACTGGCCGTGCCGACCGCCCGGTTTGGCTGGCATAAAGAATCGGTGATGCGGTTGGTATCCGCACTGTGTGGTAATCGATTCGGCCGATCGGTGATCCGGTTCGGCGGGGTGACCGCCGAACCGCGGTTGGCACCGGCCACGGTGTCGGACCAGTTGGATGGCATTGCGCGCCGGATTCACCGGGACAAAGCGGCGCTGATGGTGGACGCGTCGTTTCTGGATCGGTTGCGCGGCACCGGGCGTCTGGATCCGGCGCTGGCGACCTCACATGGGGCGCTGGGGCCGGTGGGCCGCGGTTCCGGCTGTGACAACGATGCACGTCGGCGCGGCTATGACGCATATTCGGAGCTGTCCACGGTCGGCATCGCGGTCGATGAGCACGGTGACGCGCTAGCCCGGCTACGCGTGCGGTGGATCGAGTTCGATGTCGCGGTCGCGCTGATCCGGCAGGTGTGTGAACTGCTGACCGTCACCAGCGATGTCGAACTGGCTGCGCAGGCGACGGTCCCCGACGGTTACGCGCTGGGCTGGGCGGAGGCTCCCCAAGGCGAGGTGCTCTACGGATTGGAAGTGCGCGACGGCGTCATCGGACGGTGCTTCGGTCGGTCACCCTCGCTGCACAACATGCTGCTGTTCCACGACGTGTTCAACGGCGACGTATTCACCGATTTTCCCTTCATCGAAGCCAGTTTCGGGCTGTGCTACGCCGGGGTGGCGATGTAGATGGCGTGGATTTTCCGAGGATTGCGTGATGGTGTCGTCACCAGCCGGTGGCCCAAACGTGGCGACAACTACTTTGACGAGTTCGCGGCGGCCGTGCGGGTGGTAGACCACCGCCGCGAGGCGGTGTTACCCGCCGCTGTCGAGGTGGCCGCCGGGGCTTGCCCGACCGAGGCGATCACCGTGACCCCGCGACTGACCCTCGACCGCGGACGCTGCATCCTGTGCGGACGTTGCGTGGCAGCGGCACCCGAGTGGTTTTCCTGGGACACCGGATCGGGTAATGCCGCCCTGAGCCACTCGGCACTAGTGGTCGGCGATGTCGAGGAGAACGAGCAGGCGCTGACCGAGTTGAAGACCAGCCTGGCCCACCGGGTGCAGCGACTGCGCCGTTCTGTGCACTTGCGGCACATCGACACCGGCTCCGATGGTAGCGACGAGTGGGAAATCCAGGCGTTGACGAACCCCGTCTACGATCTGCACCGGTTGGGAATCTTTTTCACCGCCAGCCCGCGCCACGCCGACATTTTGCTCGTCACCGGAATTGGGGCGACCGGAATGGTGGAACCGCTGCGCCGCACACTCGACGCCATGCCGACGCCGACCGTGGTGGTGGCGGTCGGCACCGACGCGATCAGTGGCGGACTGATCGGGCGCGGGTACACCGGCGGTGTCGGGGTCTCCGAGGTAGTGCCGGTGGACGTGTGGGTACCGGGAGCTCCGGCTTCCCCGTTCAGCGTGTTGCACGGCATCTTGCTGGCGCTGGGCCGAGTTCCACTGCGCCGGCCCGGGAGTGCGCGGTGATCGGCGCGGGGCTGGCGCTGGCGGCGATCGCGATCGTATTAGGCTGGTCGGCGGTTTTCGCGGGGGGTGAGGCTGGCCAGCGGCGTGTGAGCGGTGCCGCCTGGGCAGCGAACACCGCCGCCGCCGTGGTGTTGGTGCTCAGCGGTGCGCTCGGCCTAACCGGCCAGGTGCAACGATTCGATCTGGGCGGGCTGGCGGGTTTGGGGCCGGCGACTCTGGGTGTCGACCGGTTGTCAGGTCTGTTTCTGATCGTCGCGTACGGGGTCGCGGTTCCCGCGCTGGCTGCAGCCGCGGCGCCAGCCAACCGCCTTCGCCCCCGGTTGCCCGCAGCCGTCGGGGGTGCGCTGGCGGCCGTCGCGCTGATTGTCACGACCGACAATTTCTTTGTGCTGCTGTTGGGGTGGGAACTACTGACCGTGGCGTTCTACCTGATGGCGAGCTACGACCGCGACCTGCCCGGCAGGGTCGGCGGGTCGGTCATCACCGTGGTGTTCGGCAAGACCAGCGGTGCGGCGTTGTTGATGGGCGCGCTGCTGTTGGCCGGCCGGACCCACACTTTCGCGGTCACCGCGGACGGGGTCAATCCGCATAGCGCGGTTGGCCAGGCGGCCTACGCGCTTCTGTTGTTCGGGTTCGCCGTCAAGGTGGGGCTGGTGCCTGCGCATATCTGGATGCCGCGGGGCTACGCCGCCGCCTCGGGGCCCGCGCGCGCGGTGATGGCCGGTGTCGCGGTCAATGTCGGTTTCTATGGGATGTGGCGGACGCTGCAAGTGCTGGGATCCCCGCCGATCTGGCTCATCTGCGTAGTGCTGGTGGTTGGGGGATTGACCGCGATCCTCGGTATCGCGCATGCTGCGGTCAATCCGGATCTCGCCACACTGATCTCGTGGTCCAGCGTGGAAAACGCCGGGATCATCACCGCCGGATTCGGCGTGGGCCTGGTGGGCGCATGGGCGGGTGAACCGAAACTCGTGGCCGCTGGACTGGTCGCCGGCACCGCCCAGGTGATCGCGCATGCGCTCGGCAAAACCTTGCTATTCGTGTCGGCCTCGACAATCGAACACGCGACCGGGACTACTGACCTTGATCGCCTTGGCGGTATTGCGCGCCGACTCCCTTGGGCCGGTACCGGTTTGGTGATCGGGTCATTCACGTTGGCGGGGTTGCCGCTGACTGCTGGGTTTGCCTCGGAATGGTTCACCCTGGAGGCGCTGATGCAGCAGTTCCGGGTGTCGAGCCTGACCCTGCAACTGGCCACGGCGCTAACCGGGGCGCTCGTCGCGTTGACCATCGGTATTGCCGGTGTGACGTTCGTTCGGGTGGTCGCGCTCACGGCGTTCGGTCCCGCGCGCATCGATGAGCCGCCGATCGACACCGCTCATGCCGAGGTGGATCGTCAGTGGCCGTATCGCTTCGGAGTCGCCGTCCTCGTGGCCGGCTGTCTGGGGACGGCGGTGCTTGCCCCGTTGGAGGTGCGGCTGATCGGACGTGGTCTGAGTCCGATCGTCGGTGAGCAAGCTCGCGGCGCTAATGCCGCACCGTGGGTATTGCAGCCGGTATTCGCCGAGTTTTCCGCCCTGTCGCCAACCTGGTTGTGGATCGTGTTGCCCGCGATGGCAGCGGTTATCGCAATCTTCGCTGCGCTCCTTGCCGGCCGCAACCCGTTACGGGCCCGGGTGGTGGCGCCGTGGTCGTCGGCGTCGCCGGGCGTGCACCGCGGCGTGGGTTATACCTCGTTTGCGTACGCGAACCCGGTCCGCAACGTGTTGGCCAACGTCTTGTTGACACGGGCCGCACTGACCGAAACTACCGACGAGCCAGCCGACCGCGGGAACATGCCGCTGCTGTTCACCTACCGGGTGGACGTCGTCGATGTGGTGGAGCGGTATTTCTACCGACCGCTGAGCCGGGCTCTGCTGGTAGTGTCGCGAACCGCGAAAAAGCTGCAATCGGGCCGGCTGGACGCCTACATGGCCTACATGTTGATCGCATTGCTCGCGGTTCTTGCCGTGGTGATCGCGACGGCCTAACCGGATTGATGATGTGCTCGCGCGGGGAGACCGAATGGCAGTTCTGCCGCTGCGTTAGCGATGTCGAGCAGCCGGTTGTACTTGGCCACGCGCTCACCGCGGGCCGGGGCGCCGGACTTGATCTGGCCACAGCCTGCGCCGACTGCCAGATCGGCGATAAACGGGTCATCGGTCTCCCCGGACCGGTGAGAAATCATCGCCCCGTATCCTGCCCGACGGCACACACCAAGCGCTTCAAGAGTTTCCGACACGGTACCGATCTGGTTGACCTTGATCAACGCGGCATTGCCGATGCCGTCGCGCACGGCGGAGGCGATGATCTCGGGGTTGGTCACGAAATTGTCATCACCAACAAGTTGGATTCGGTCGCCGAGTTTTTCGGTCAGCATCTGCCACCCTGTGGTGTCGCCTTCGCCCATCCCGTCCTCGATGCTGTACACCGGATAGTTGTCGACGATGCTGACATAGCGGTCGATCAGGTCGTCGCTGGACAAGGACTCGCCGCCAACCAGGTATCGGCCGTCGCGGTGGAACCCACTGGCGGCGGGATCCAGTGCGATGGCTACCCCGGCGGGTCCGGGTGGATAGCCGGCAGCGGTGATGGCTTGGGTGAGCAAGGCCAGCACCTCTTCGGGGCAGTCGATCTCGGGGGCGAAACCGCCTTCGTCGCCCAGCCCGGTCGACAGGCCGCGGTCGCTGAGCACCGAGCGCAATCGCCGGTACACCTCGGCGCCGGCACGGATGCTTTCCGGCAGCGACGGTGCACCAAGCGGTGCAATCATGAACTCTTGAAAGTCGAGGCCGTTGAGCGCATGCACGCCACCATTGACGACATTGAAATGCGGTACCGGAAGCCGTGCTCGGATGCCGTCCGGAGTCAGCCATTCCCACAGCGGCTGTGCGGAGGTGATGGCGAATGCACGGGCGGCGGCCATCGAGACGCCGACAATCGCGTTGGCGCCCAGCCGGGATTTGTCGGCAGTGCCGTCCAGGTCGCACAACGTTTGGTCGATCTGCTCCAGCGAGGTAAACGGTCGATCGGTCAGGGCGTCGGCGATCGGCCCGTTGACGTGCGCGACCGCGCGGCGCACACCCATTCCCGCGTAGCGGTCATCTTGATCACGGAGCTCGACCGCCTCCCGAGAGCCGGTGGAGGCGCCGGAAGGCACACCCGCATCCGTCCGGACGCCGTTGGTGAGCCTCGCCCGCACCGACAGTGTCGGACGACCGCGCGAGTCGAGGATTTCAATCGCCGAGATCGAGGCAAACTGCACAACCACCTGGGTTCCTTCCCGCCAGGGCTAAACCGGGTTACGGCTGGCCACGTCTTGAATTCTTCCCAGGGACCGTTGGCCGCCCTACGGTGGACGTGCGGTTACGGCGAGCCCCACCGCCGCGTGGTTTGCGTCAGCCTACCAGCGGTGCGGGTGCGCCGCGGCGGTTCGCCGCTCAGTGCCGCTTTGCGCGATCGCACGTCCGAAGCTAGTCCGATCCGTTGTATGGCAAGGAGAGTGAGCATCGATGGACGATGACTGCCTGAAACTCAGCGCCTATTTCGAGGAACGTCAACGCACCCAGGGCCGGTATTTGTCCGATCTCATGGTCGACCTCTACGGTACCCGCCGTATCGCCTCCAGTATTGTGCTGCGCGGAATCGGCGGGTTCGGCTCGCGGCACCATCTGCGTAGCGACCAGTCGCTGAGCCTGTCTGAGGATCCGCCCGTGGCGGTGATCGCCGTAGATACCCGAGCCGCTATCGAGGGTCTACTCGATCCGTTGCGTGCCATCGACAAACGGGCCCTGATCACTCTCGAGCGCGCCAGGTTGCTATATGACGAAATCGGGCCGATCGAGCTCACCGACGAGCTCAACGAGGCAACCAAACTGACGATCTATGTCGGCCGGCGGGAACGCGTGTACGGAGTTCCCGCCTACCTCGCGTTATGCGATCTGATGTATCGGCGTCAGCTGGCCGGCGCGTCGGTGTTCCTCGGCGTGGACGGCACCGCTCATGGACTCCGGCAGCGTGCTCGCTTTTTCGGTGGGAATACCGATGTGCCGATGATGATCATCGCGGTCGGTAGCGGTGAGCGCATCGCCCGTGTGCTGCCTGAACTCGGTGGACTCTTGCGGCGGCCGCTGATCACCGTGGAGCGGGTCCGCGTCTGCAAGCGCGACGGGAAGCTGCTGGAACGGCCCCACGCGTTACCGGGAACCGATGAGCATGGGCTAACGCTATGGCAAAAATTGATGATTTACACCTCGGAGTCGGCACGTCACAAGGATGTTCCTATCCATCGCGCGCTGGTGCAGCGGCTTCGGCAGCGAGAAACATCGCGCGGTGCAACGGTATTGCGCGGTATATGGGGTTTTCATGGCGACCACAAGCCCCACGGTGACAAGCTGTTCAAACTCACCCGCGACGTTCCGGTGGTCACCATCGTGGTCGATACTCCCGGGAACATCGCCGAGTATTTCGATGTGGTCGACGAACTCACAAAGGAACGCGGGCTGGTTACCAGTGAAATGGTGCCCGCGTTGGTGTCCGTCGACGGCCAACACCGCCACGGCGGAACGCAAATGGCGCGCTACAGGTATTGACATCGGTGTGGTCAGCGCGGATAGGGAGGTGCGGCATGGTCTCGGTCCGAGACGAGCCCCAGCACTCACCGGTGGGGAAGGTGCCATGAACATCCGTAGGTTGCAGCTCGACGTCGACAAAGCTATGGCCAGACCGGATCTCTTGGAACTCGCCGAGGCGATCGACCAAACCCCTGGTGTCGATGCGCTCAACATCACGGTGGCCGAAATCGACCTGGAAACCGTCGGCCTCGAGATCACCGTCGAAGGAGAGAATATCGATGTGCCACGGCTGATTCGGGAAATCGAGAAGGTCGGTGCGGCGGTGCATAGTATCGATGAGCTTGTCGTAGGCAGCCGCATCATCGAGCGTGTGCCGCGTACCCGGTGAGGCGCTGGCGGCTACACCGGAAGGTGCGGGCGCGCCCGCGCGGACGACTGCTATTCGCTACCGCGCTGGGCGTATCTGACGGCATACTCAATGCGCTGATCTTGGCTTCGGCGACGGTTTTGCGTGGTGTCGGCCTGAGCCTGGATCTGGGCACACGGGTCGGTGTGGTTGCCCTATGTTCGGCGGTTCTCACCGTGTTTGTTGCCGAGTATGCAGAGTATCGCTCCGAGTTGATACGAGCTGAACGTCAACTCCTGTTCACCCGGTCCGGTCGGCTGGCTACGACCAGCCTGGGCAGGGCGGTGCTGCGCGACGCGGTCACCGTTGCGCTCGTGGCTGGCAGCGCCAGCTTCGCAGGAGCCGCGCTGCCGCTCGTAATCGGCGCCCTGACACCGACTTCGAGCTGGATCGCCTTGGTGGTGTCTGTGGTGGCGTTGGGTGGTTTGGGTGTGTTGCTGGCGGTGCACGTCGGCGGGCGGCGCTCGGTGTGGGCGGCCGGTCTGGTAGTCGCCGGAATGATCGTCACGGCTATTGGGGTCGAGGTGGATTTGGTGTGAACGTACGACGGTTCTCGCCGGCATTCAAGTTCGTGTTGATGGTCGGTGTGATGAGCTTCTTCGCCGACCTCACCTACGAGGCGTCCCGCAGCATTCTGGGTCAATTCCTCGGTATGCTCGGCGCCGGCGCCCTGGCGATTGCGGTGATTACCGGGTTCGGGGAACTGTTGGGCTACGGGTTGCGGTTGGTGTCTGGGCGCGGTGCCGACCGCACCGGGGCGTACTGGCCGATCACGATTGCGGGGTACATCCTGCAGATGTCGGTGGTGCCGCTGCTGGCGCTGGCCGGCAGCTGGCAGGTGGCCGCGGTGTTGGTGATAGCGGAGCGGGTTGGTAAGGCCATCCGCAACCCTCCCAGAGATGCGATGCTTTCGCACGCCGCCACACAGATGGGTTACGGCTGGGGGTTTGGTGTGCACGAGGCGTTGGATCAGTTCGGCGCCATGGTGGGCCCCTTGGTTATCGCGGTGGTACTGGCCCGCAACGGCGGTGACTACCGCCTGGCATTCGCTGCGCTCGCGGTCCCGGCGGTGATCATGTTGTCATTACTGGCGGTGGCCCGGCGGGTGTATCCACGCCCGCAGGATTTGGAGTCTGCGGGCGCGACGGTGCGTCCAGCCGGGTTGCCACGGGTCTTCTGGATCTACCTTCTGGCCGCCGCGATGGTGGCGTCCGGGTTCGCCGATTTTCCGATGATGGCCTATCACTTTCAGCGCGCCGGGACCGTCTCCGCAACGTACGTGCCGCTTTTCTACGCCGCCGCGATGGCGGTCTCAGGCACCGGGTCGCTGGTGTTCGGGCGGCTCTTCGACCGGTTCGGGATCCGTCTTCTGATTCCGCTGACTCTGACGGCGGCGATCTATGCGCCGCTGATCTTTCTGGGCGGCTTCTGGCCCGCCTTACTCGGTAGTTGCCTGTGGGGGCTGGGCATGGGTGTGCACGAGTCGATCATTCCCGCCGCGGTAGCGCCGATGGTCTCGCCGTCCCGCCGCGCCTCGGCCTATGGCGTGTTTACCGGCGTCTACGGTGTCGCGTGGTTCGCCGGTAGCGCCGCGATCGGGGCGCTGTTCGGGCTGTCGATGGGTGCTGTCGTCACGTTTGCCGTGGCTGTGCAGCTGATCGCCCTCCCGTTTCTCTTGCGGGTCGCTCGGGACATGCCCGGGACCCAACCCGGACCGCCCGCGCCGGCTGCTCCACGTGGTGACCACCGGGGCGGTACCGCTATCGGTCGAACAGCGGGGTGATTTCGGTTTCGTAGTCCACCGGCCGCGGGATCCTCGGATGAGGACGGGGACGCCCGGCAGGTGCGCTCAGCTACGCCGTCGACCATGTGCACGGGTGCCGACCCTGACCACCAGGTGGCGCAACATCGCCACGAACGTTAGCGCCCATGCCACCAGCGCCACCCAGGCTTCGTCGGCACCGATGTACTCCACGATCGGCAGCTGGTCGGCGCTGCCCAAGTACTGGCCTCCCACCGCATACATCCCGAGCGGAAATATCACGCTCCACAGCGGCGCCTCGTAGCGCAGTGGTATGCGGTGCATCGCGTGTTTCCAGATGCTGGCCGCGATCAACGGCGGGATCAACCAGGTACCGAACGTCCAGAACACCACTGAGGTGCCGGCAATCAGGCCGCGAGTAGCGTCGACCATCGGTGCGTGCGCCATCTCCACGATCCGGGCGCCGGCGACGACGGTGATCGCGGTGGCTCCCATGGATACCCAATACGGCGGAGTGAGATCTTCGGGGTGCAACGGAAATAACAGCACGCGAGCCCCGACGAAAATACCGACTGTTGCGTAGAGAAACACCCCGACTGACCAGGAGAACACCGCCAGTAGCGCCAGTTCCCGCCGGCCGGTTTCGAGCACCGGCTCCAACCCGGCGGCGAGTACGGCGACGGACTGGCTGGCGACCACCCAGATGAACCAGGTGCCGTTTGCGTGCTGCAGGACTGGGCGCAGCGTGGTGCGCGTTATCGCGGTCCACGGCACCACATATCCCAAAATTAGCCAGGCCGGACAACCGACCATCAGCAGGGCGAACGCTACCCAGTAATGGGTGTCGACGGCGAATCGGGCGCCGAGCACATCGGTGCCGGCGACAAAGGTGAACATGCTGAACGCACGTCGCGGGTCACCGAAGTCCGCGGCGAACTCTGTGCCGAAGGTGATCACACGTGTCGCGGTGAGAACCACCAAGACGACGTAGGCAATGCAGGCCAGCCAGAATAAGCCAGCCGAGAGGAGGTGCAAGTGGTGCTGGTGCATCGCGATCGACACGATGCCGGTGGCCATCACCAGTGCGAAATAGCCGGGATGGAGAGTCCGTGCCGCTTTGCGGATACCGTTGGCGTGCTCTGCCGAACGGCCCGTCTTAGTAAGGGACACCAATCTTTCGCCACTTCCGCCCACCGGTGCCTGGCTCTCCGGGAGGCTTCGCGATGCGGCTGCGGATCACGATATAGGGCCGCCACAGGTACCAGAGCGGATAACTCCACGCATGTACGAGACGGCTAAATGGCCACACCGCGAAGATCGCCCATGATGCGGCGGCATGTAGCTGATAGGGGAATGGTGCGCTGGTGATTGCTCCGACGTTGGGATGTAGGACGAACAGGCTTCGAAACCAGACACCGACGGTGTTGCGGTACTCGTAATGTGATGTGTCTTCGATACCCAGTGTCAGGAAGATGCCGAGGAGCACGATCACGCTGAGCAGGATCAATGCCAAGTAATCGACGGCGTTGGTCGTGGCCCGCACGCGCGGGACGGCGGCGCGCCGAAAGGTCAGAATTCCAGCGCCTATCAGGATGCCGATTGCGGCGGCGGACCCGGCGACGGCGGAGAGATCCTGATACCAGCTTTCGGGTATACCGAGCCAGTCGGTGAATCGTTTGGGTACCAGAATGCCCAGAATGTGCCCGCCGATCGCGGCGAATGTGGCGTAATGAAACAGCGGCGAGCCCCATTTGAGCAGTCGACGCTCCTGCAGTTGAGTGGAGCGACTGGTCCAGCCGAATTGGTCGTAACGCCACCGCCAGACGTGGCCGACCAGGAAGACGGCGATCGCAATGTAGGGCAGGATCACCCACCACCAGATGTTCCACGTGTTCCAGGTCATCATGGCCGGTACCGCGATCCGTAACCGACCAGGTATTGGGGAGGAGCGAACGGCTCGAGCCCGACATCTTCCCGCGGTGGGCCGGACGCCCAGACCTTCGCTACCTGGTCGGATTCCCTCTTGCCCAGGCGAGGCAGGCCGGTGCGGTTCATGCTGGGCCTGGTTTCGGAAACATTCCCGGAGCCCGGTCTTTTCCGTTCCAGTTGAGCAGATTGAAGGGGCTTCGGCCTTCGGCAGGTTGGGGTGCCGTCGATGCGGTCGACGGGCCGCCCGGCCGGTAGGACCCGATGCCGTGCGGTCCGGGTGGCCCCATACCGC
>NZ_JBGGKS010000039.1:0-21317 GCF_041287095.1 Mycobacterium sp. pUA109
GGACGTCGCCATCTCCTAGAAAAACGCCACTTTCTTCGCCAACACGCGTCATAACTCTCTTACTACGCACGCTCGCGGGAGACTCACGGGAGGCTCGCGGGAGATAGGTGCCCATCACTTGGCGTTGTCGAACTTGGTCATGGCCTCGTCGAGGCGCTGCAGCGCCTCGCCGTACGCGGCGAAGTCGCCCTTCTTCTGCGCCTCACGGGCCGCCCCGAGCGCCGCCTGGATTTCCTTCAGCGCGGCGGCCTTGGCCGGGGACAGCGTCGTCGCCCCCGCCGGCGGCGGCGGGGCCGCGACCGGCGGGCTCGGCCGGGCCTCGGGCGCATCCGCGGGTGCCGGGGAGTCCGCCGGGGGGTTGGCGGGGGCGCCGGCGTCGGTGGGGGCGATCCCGGTCGCGGCCGCGTCGGCGCCGGGCCCGAACAACTCGGTGAGCGCGTCGCGCACGGTGGGGCCGTACCCGATCTTGTCGTTGTACATCATCGCCACCCGGATCAGCCGCGGGTAGGAGGAGGCGGCGTCGCTGGCCCCCGGGGACGCGTAGACCGGCTCGACGTAGAGCAGCCCGCCCTCGGCCAGCGGCAGGGTCAGCAGGTTGCCCCACCGGATCCGGTTCTGGTTGTCCCGTCCGATCACCCCCAGGTCCTGGCTGACCGCGGTGTCGGTGGTGATGGCGTTGTTGGCCAGCTTGGGCCCGTTGACCTGCCCGGGGATGGTCAGCACGGTCAGCTGACCGTAGGTGTCCGGATCGGAGCTGGCGGAAATGTAGGCGGCCAGGTAGTCGCGCTTGAACCGGTTCATCGCGCTGGTCAGCTGGAACGACGCCGAATTATCGCCCTTGGCAAGGTTTTTGGCGACGATGTAGTACGGCGGCTGGTAGCTGCTGGCGGTCGGGTTCGGGTCCAGCGGCACATCCCAGAAGTCCGACGTGGAGAAGAACGTGACCGGGTCGTTGACGTGGTATTTGGCCAGCAGCATCCGTTGCACCTTGAACAGGTCTTCGGGATACCGCAGATGCGCGGCGAGTTCGGGGCTGATCTCGCTCTTGGGTTTGACGGTGCCGGGAAACACCTTCATCCAGGTCTGCAGCACCGGGTCGTTCTCGTCCTGCTGGTACAGCGTCACGGTGCCGTCGTAGGCGTCGACGGTGGCCTTGACCGAGTTGCGGATGTAGGAGACCCGCTTGTCGGGGGTCAGCCGGTTGAACTCGACCTCGTTGGAATCGGCGGTCGCCGACGACAGCGAGGTGAGCTCGGAGTACGGGTAGTTGTCCAGCGTGGTGTAGCCGTCCACGATCCACACCAGCCGCTTGTTGACGATCGCCGGATACATGGTGGAGTCGGTGGTCAGCCACGGCGCCACTGCCTCCACCCGCCGCGCCGGGTCCCGGTTGAACAGGATCTTGCTGTTGGACCCGATCACCGAGGAGAACAGGAAATTGCGCTCGGCGAATTTCGCCGCGAACACGCTGCGGGACAGCCAACTCCCGATCGGGACCCCGCCGGTGCCGGTGTAGGTGTAGTTCTTGGTTTCGGTGTTGGTCTCGTAGTCGTATTCGCGGTCGACACCGTTGTGGCCGACGATCGCGTAGTCGGCGGGGGTGTTGGCGATCACCGGCCCGTAGTAGATCCGGGGCTGATCCAGTTGCGCCGGGCCGTCGGAGATGACGCTGCCGTTGGCGCCGACGGCGTTGACCAGAAACTCCGGGTATCCGCCGTTTTGGTTGGGGTCGTTGGCGATGCCGCGCACCGTGTTGGCCGGGGAGGCAATGAAGCCGTTGCCGTGGGTGTACACCGAATGCCGGTTGATCCAGTCCCGCTGGTTGTCGATCAGCCGGTCCGGGTTGAGCTCTCGCGCGGCGACGACGTAGTCGCGCAACCGCGCATCCTTGTCGAGGTAGCGGTCGATGGTCAGCTGATCGGAGAAGAAGTAGAAGTTCTTACCCTGCTGGAATTGGGTGAACGCCGGGCTGACGATGGTGGGATCCAGCAGCCGGATGTTGGCGGTGGTGGCGCGGTCGGCGGCGACCTGCTGGGCGGTGGCCCGCGCATCGCCGGGGTAATTGGTGTAGTGCACGACGTCGCTGGTCAGCCCGTAGGCCTGCCGCGTCGCGGTGATGCTGCGCGAGATGTATTCGCTTTCCTTTTGCGCGGCGTTGGGTTTGACGCTGATCTGCTCGACGATCAGCGGCCAGCCGGCACCCACGATCAGTGACGACAGCAGCAGCAGCACCAAGCCGATCGCCGGGATCCGCAAGTCGCGCAGCACGATCGCGGAGAACACCGCGGCCGCGCAGATCAGCGCGATGGCCAGCAGGATCAGCTTGGCCGGGAGCACCGCGTTGATGTCGGTGTAGCCGGCACCGGTGAACGGTTTGCCGGCGCGGGTGTGGGACAGCAGCTCGTAGCGATCCAGCCAGTAGGCGACGGCCTTGAGCACCACCAACGTGCCGACCAAGCTCACCAGCTGGATGCGCGCCGGTCGGCTCAGCGCGCCGGTGTTGCCGGCCAGCCGGATCCCGCCGAACACGTAGTGCGTCACCAGGTTCGCCACGAACGCCAAGAACAGCGCCACCAACAGGTAGCTGAGCACCAGCCGATAAAACGGCAGATCGAAGGCGTAGAAGCCCAGATCCTTGCCGAATTGCGGATCGTCGACGCCAAAGCTGCCGCCGTGCAAGAACAGCTGGATCCGCACCCAGTAGGTCTGCGCGATGACCCCGGCCAGCAGACCGATCGCCGCCGGAACACCGATACCGAACAGCCGCAGCCGTGACATCACCACGGTGCGGTAGCGCGCCACCGGATCGTTGGCCCCGTTGGCGGGGACGAACACCGGCCGGGTGCGGTAGGCCAGCGCCAGCCCGCCGAACACGATGCCGCCGACCAGCAGCCCGACAATCACGAACACCAGCAGCCGGGTGACCAGCACGGTGGTGAACACCGCCCGGTATCCCACTTCGCCGAACCACAGCCAGTCCACGTAGCCGTCGACCAAACGGGGCCCCACCAGCAGCAACACGATCACGGCCAGCGCGAGCCCGATCAGAATCCGGCTACGCCGAGTCAACTTCGGCATCCTCGCCGCGGGCCGCATACTCACTCGTTACGCTCCCTGCTCAATTTCCTCGACGGCCCCAACTGTACGCACTCGGCGCCGGGTGAGGCGGTCCAGCTAGGTTCCGCCCGTTAGCAGCTCGGCGGCTGACCGCCGTGGCTGAGCGTGTGCAGCGCATCGACCGCCTGCCCCAGGGTGTCGACCTTGACCAGTTGCAGCTTGTCGTTGTCGGAGCGGGCCTCATAGCAGTTGTCGGTGGGGACCAGAAACACCGTCGCCCCGGCCTCCTGCGCGGCGATCATCTTGTGGCTGATTCCGCCGATCGGCCCCACCTGGCCGTCGGCGCTGATGGTGCCGGTGCCGGCGATGAATTTCGAGGCGGCGAGGTCGCCGTTGGTGAGCTTGTCGACCACGGCCAGGCTGAACATCAGCCCCGCCGACGGGCCGCCGATATTGGCCAGGTTGAAGTCCACGGCGAACGGTGCCCACGGCGCGTCCATCACCTTGACACCCAAAAAGCCGTAGTCGCGGTCCTTGCTGTGCCCCAGCGTGATCTCCGCGGTCCCGGCCGGGGCGTTTTTGCGGCGGTAGTCGATGCTCACCACCTGACCGGGCTTGGTTTTCTTCAGCAGCGCCGTGAACTGCTCCACGGTGGCCACCCGGGTTCCGTTGACCGCGTCCAGGGCATCCCCGGCCTGCAGTTTGCCCGCCGACGGCCCGGGGTCGTTGACGTCCGCGACGGCCACCGCCTTGGGGTACTTCAGGTAGCCCAGCGCGGCGTATTCCGCGCTGGCCTCGGATTGCTTGAAATCGGCGGTGTTGTCCTCATCGACTTCCTGCCGCGACTTGCCCGGCGGGTAAACCAGGTCGCGCGGCACCAACTGTTCGCGCCCGGACAGCCACAGCGTCAACGCCTCCCCCAGCGTCAGCCCGTCGCGCTGAGACACCGTCGTCATGTTCAGGTGCCCGGTCGTCGGGTGGGTTTCGGTGCCCTCGATGTCGACCACCGGTTTGCCGTCGACGTCACCGAGGGTGTCGAACGTCGGGCCGGGGCCCAACGACACGTAGGGCACCGTCACCACCGCCAGCAGCGCGCCGAACGCCACGACCGGCACCAGCGCCACCAGCAGGGTCAGAATCCGCCTGTTCACGCCGCGTATCGTAAACGGCCCGGCGTTTGGTCGGTTCACTCAGAGCGTGACTGCGGCTTGGACGGTCACCGGCGCCGGTGAGTACCGTTGGGGTCATGGCTGACCTGCCTTTCGGCTTCTCCAGCGGGGATGACCCCGACCGCGACCGGCGGCGCGACGAGTCCGCGTCCGGTTCGGGCTCGGGTGACCCGTTCGGGATGGGCGGCGAGTTCAACATGGCTGACCTGGGCCAAATCTTCACCCAGCTGGGCCAGATGTTCAGCGGCGCCGGCACCGCGACGACCGGCGGGGCCAGCGCCGGGCCGGTGAATTACGAGCTGGCCCGCAAGTTGGCGTCGAGTTCGATCGGCTTTGTGGCACCGGTCTCGGCGGCCACCCAGACCGCCATCGGCGACGCGGTGCACCTGGCCGAAACCTGGCTGGACGGGGTGACGTCGCTACCGGCGGGCACCACCAAGTCCGTCGCCTGGACCCCCACCGACTGGGTGGACAACACCCTGGCGACCTGGCAGCGGCTGTGCGATCCGATGGCCGATCAGATCTCCACGGTGTGGGCCGCCGCGCTGCCCGAGGAGGCCAAAAGCATGGCCGGGCCGCTGCTGTCGATGATGTCGCAGATGGGCGGCATGGCGTTCGGCTCGCAGCTGGGCCAGGCGCTGGCCCGGCTGTCCAAGGAGGTGCTGACCTCCACCGACATCGGTTTGCCGCTGGGGCCCCGCGGGGTGGCCGCGCTGCTGCCCGGCGCCGTCGAGGAGTTCGCGGCCGGCCTGGAACGCCCGCGCAGCGAGATCGTCACGTTCCTGGCGGCCCGGGAGGCCGCCCACCACCGGCTGTTTAGCCATGTGCCGTGGCTGTCCAGTCAGCTGCTCAGCGCCGTGGAGGCCTACGCCCGCGGCATGAAGATCGACATGAGCGGCATCGAGGAGCTGGCCCAGGGCTTCAACCCGGCCTCGCTGAACGACCCGGCCGCCATGGAGCAGCTGCTGACCCAGGGCGTGTTCGAGCCGCAGGCCACCCCGGAACAGTTGCAGGCGTTGGAGCGGCTGGAGACGCTGCTGGCGCTGATCGAGGGCTGGGTGCAGACCGTGGTGACCGCGGCGTTGGGCGAACGGATCCCCGGCACCGCCGCGCTGTCGGAGACGCTGCGCCGCCGCCGCGCCACCGGCGGCCCGGCCGAGCAGACGTTCGCCACCCTGGTCGGGTTGGAGCTACGGCCGCGCAAGCTGCGCGAGGCCGCGGTGCTGTGGGAGCGGCTGACCGGCGCCGTCGGCGTCGACGCCCGCGACAAGCTCTGGCAGCATCCCGACCTGCTGCCCCAGATCGAGGACCTCGACGAACCCGCCGGCTTCATCGACCGGGTGCTCGGCGGCGACACCAGCGGTATCGACAGCGCCATCGATCAGGCGATCGCCGAGTTCGAGAAGGGTCAAGACGACCCCGGCCCGCAGCCCCCTGTGGACAGCTGAGCACGCAGTACCTGTCGGTCATGGCACCCTCCAGCCATGACGCTCCCCTACACGCTGAACCCGGCGATGCCGGTGCTGCTGCGGCCCGATGGGGCGGTGCAGGTGGGCTGGGACCCGCGCCGGGCGGTGCTGATCCGACCGCCGGCCGGCCTGACCGCGGCCGGGTTGGCGAGCGTGCTGCAGTCGATGCGCTCCCCGGTCACCCTCACCGAGCTGCGTCACCGGGCCGTGCAGCACGGGCTGACCGACACCGATGAGCTGGCCGCGCTGATCGCGGCGCTGGTCGACGCCGGCGTGGTCAACTGCGCCCGGCGCCCGTCGCGGCGGCGGGCCGCCTCGGTACGGGTGCACGGCCGCGGGCCGCTGTCGGACCTGCTGGTGGAGGCGTTGCGGTGTTCGGGCGCGCGGATCAAGCACAGCCACCAGCCACACGCCGCGGTCACGCCCGGCGAGGCCGATCTGGTGGTGCTGTCGGACTACCTGGTGTGCGACCCGCGGCTGCTGCGGGAGCTGCACGCCGAGCACGTGGCGCACCTTCCGGTGCGGGTGCGCGACGGGACCGGGCTGGTCGGGCCGCTGGTGATCCCGGGCGTGACCAGCTGCTTGGGGTGCGCGGACCTGCACCGCAGCGACCGGGATGCGGCGTGGCCGGCGGTGGCCGCCCAGCTGCGCGACACCGTCGGCAGCGCCGACCGCGCCACCGTGCTGGCGACCGCGGCGCTGGCGCTCAACCAGGTGCACCGGGTGATCGCCGCGGTGGGTGGCGGCCAGGCGTCCGATCCGCCGCCGACGCTGAACGCGACGCTGGAATTCGATCTGGGCGCCGGTTCGATCGTCGCGCGGCACTGGACCCGCCACCCGCTGTGCTCATGCTGACAACGGTTGTTGCCAACTCGGTGCGCCGGCCGGTCGCGCGGTCATGGATGATAGACGTGTGGCAGACATCAAGCGTGGGCGCGCAGCCCGCAATGCGAAGCTGGCCAGCATTCCCGTCGGCTTTGCTGGCCGAGCGGCCCTGGGGCTGGGCAAGCGGATGGCCGGCAGGTCAAAAGACGAGGTCACCGCGGAACTGATGGAAAAGGCCGCCAACCAGCTGTTCACCGTGTTGGGTGAGCTGAAGGGTGGCGCCATGAAAGTCGGCCAGGCGCTGTCGGTGCTAGAAGCCGCCATCCCCGAGGAGTTCGGCGAGCCCTACCGGGAAGCGCTGACCAAACTGCAAAAGGACGCCCCGCCGCTGCCGGCCGCCAAGGTGCACCGCGTGCTGGACGCCCAGCTGGGCACCAAGTGGCGGGAACGGTTCTCCTCCTTCGACGACACCCCGGTCGCGTCGGCCAGCATCGGCCAGGTGCACAAGGCGGTGTGGTCGGATGGCCGCGAGGTCGCGGTCAAGATCCAATACCCGGGCGCCGACGAGGCGCTGCGCGCCGATCTGAAGACGATGAAACGGCTGGTCAGCGTGTTCAAGCAGTTGGCGCCGGGCGCCGACGTGCAGGGCGTGGTCGACGAGCTGATCGAACGCACCGAGATGGAGCTGGACTACCGGCTGGAAGCCAACAACCAGCGCGCCTTCGCCAAGGCCTACGCCAACGACCCGCATTTCCTCATCCCGCACGTGGTGGCCAGCGCCCCGAAAGTGGTGATCCAGGAGTGGATCGACGGGGTGGGGATGGCCGAGATCATTCGCAACGGCACCGTCGAGCAACGCGACATCATGGGCACCCGGCTGATGGAACTCACCCTGGGCTCGCCGCAGCGGCTGGAGATGATCCACGGCGACGCCCATCCCGGGAACTTCATGTTGCTGCCCGACGGCCGGATGGGGGTCATCGACTTCGGTGCGGTGGCGCCGCTGCCCGGCGGCTTCCCCATCGAACTGGGGATGACGATCCGGCTGGCCCGCGAGAAGAACTACGACCTGGTGCTGCCGACCATGGAAAAGGTCGGCTTCATTCAGAAGGGCCAGCAGGTATCGGTGCGCGACATCGACGACATGCTGCGCCAGTACGTGGAACCGGTCCAGGTCGAGGTGTTCCACTACACCCGCAAATGGCTGCAGAAGATGGCCGGGATGCAGATGGACCGGTCGGTCGCGCAGATCAAGACGGTGCGGCAGATGGACCTGCCGCCCAAGTTGGCGATGCCGATGCGGGTGATCGGGTCCACGACGGCGATCCTGTGTCAGCTCGACGCGCATGTCCCGATCAAGGCGCTGTCCGAAGAGCTGGTGCCCGGTTTCGCCGAACCCGATTCCGCGCTGGTCGCCGACTGAGGTTGCACGGTCACCGCGCCGGTCGCCACCGCGCCGGTCGCCACCGCGCCGAGATCGACGTTAGCGCGGAGAAGTTCGAGAGAACCTCGCGCTAACGTCGATCTCGACGGGACAAGCGGCGGCTGCCTAGGCGGCCACCTCCTTGCGCGGACGCCCGCGGGGCCGCTTGCGGCTCACGATCGCACCGCGATCGAAGATCTCGCCGCCCCACACCCCCCACGGCTCGGCGCGTTCCAGCGCCGCGGCCAGGCAGTGGCGGCGGATCGGGCATGCCACGCACAGCTCCTTGGCGCGCTCCAGCTCGGCGGGGGCGTCGGCGAACCACAGATCGGGGTCGCCGACATGACAAGGCAACTCCGGCAGCGCTTCCTCGGGGGCCGTCAGGGTTGACATGTCCAATCACCTGCTTCCTGGTCGGGTGGCGGTCTTTTCAAAGATCCGGACCAGGTGCGGGGGGTTGCCCCAAAAATTCTGGCCACGGATCCGGTGACTTCGGGTCCGTGGCCATCTGGCGGAGATCGGGCTACCTAGGTGGAGCCCCAATCCACGGACGCGTCGGTCGCGGCGGCGCTGCGGCGCTTGGCCTGCGGCGCCCATGCGGCGGCATGGAGGGTGCCACCGCGGCGCGCCGAACCGGCCATAGCTACAGCGAACGCGTTTTTGCCGATCATCGCGGGCTCCCTCCTCTCGTCATCAGTGCATGGGAACTGCGGCTTTGAGCGTAAACGGTACCAGCCCGGAGCCACAAGCGATTTTCTGACCTGCGGATATGCCGCGGGCACCGCTACCGACGGCCGCGGACCATCTCCAGCACGTCGGGCCCGAACTGCTCCAGCTTGCGCGCCCCGATGCCCGGGATGGCGACCAGCGCGGCCTCGTCGGCGGGCAACATTTCGGCGATCGCGGTCAACGTGTTGTCGGTGAACACCACATAGGCGGGCACCTTCATTTCGGTGGCGGTGCGCAGCCGCCAGTCCTTGAGCTGGGCCAGCAGCTCGGTGTCGACGTCGGCGGCGCAGGTTTCACAGCGGCGCAGCATGATGGCCGCCGGGGTGGTCAGCTCCCGGTTGCAGACCCGGCAGTTGCCGGCGGGGCCGCGGCCGCGGCGGCGCCGGTTCGGGGCCGGTTCGCGTTCGGTCTGCGGGGCGATGCCGGACAAAAACCGCGACGGTTTGCGGCTGGCCCGGCCCCCCGGAGTCCGCGACAACGCCCAGCTGAGCGCCAAATGCACGCGGGCGCGGGTGATTCCGACGTACAGCAGCCGACGTTCCTCCTCGACGGCTTCACTGTCGGGGCCGTGTGCCAGCGCGTGGCTGATCGGCAGCGTGCCGTCGGCCAGCCCGACCAGAAACACCGCGTCCCATTCCAGGCCCTTGGCGGCGTGCAAGGACGCCAGGGTGACGCCCTGCACCACCGGGGGGTGCCGGGAGTCGGCCCGCATCCGCAGCTCGGCCAGCAGCGCGGGCAGGTCCAGGCCGGGCCGGGTCGCCACCTCGTCGTCGACCAATTCCGCGAGTGCTCCCAACGCCTCCCAGCGCTCGCGGGCCCGCACCCCGGCCGGCGGCTGGGCGGTCAACCCGAGCGGCTCGAGCACCTCGCGGACCACCTCGGGCAGCGTGCCGTCCACCCCGCGTTCGGCGGCGCGTTGCAGGGCCAGCAGGGCCTGCCGGATTTCCTGGCGGGTGAAAAAGCCTTCGCCGCCGCGGACCTGGTAGTTGATGCCGGCCTCGGTCAGCGCCTCCTCGTAGACCTCGGACTGGGCGTTGATCCGGTACAGCACCGCGATCTCGGCCGGCGCGGTGCCGGCGTCGATCAGCCGGACGATCTCCTTGGCCACCGCGGCGGCCTCGGCGACCTCGTCGGCGTGCTCGTGAAACGACGGGACCGGACCGGGATCGCGCTGCCCGACCAGGTGCAGCTTGCTGCCCGCCACCCGGCCGCGGGCGGCGGCGATGACCCGGTTGGCCAGCGACACCACCTGCGGGGTGGACCGGTAGTCGCGTTCCAGCCGCACCACGGTGGCGTCCGGGAAGCGGCGGGAGAAGTCCAGCAGGTAGCGCGGGGAGGCCCCGGTGAACGAGTAGATGGTCTGGTTGGCGTCGCCGACCACGGTCAAATCGTCGCGGTCCCCCAGCCACGCCGACAGCACCCGCTGCTGCAGCGGGGTGACGTCCTGGTACTCGTCGACCACGAAGCAGCGGTAGCGGCCCCGGAATTCTTCGGCGACGCCGGGATCGTTCTCGATCGCGGCGGCGGTGTGCAGCAGCAGGTCGTCGAAGTCGAGCAACGCCACCTCACCGCCGGCCTTGAGTGCCTCGTAGCCGGTGTACACGCCGGCGACCTTGGCCGCGTCCAGCGGGATGTCGCGGCCGGCGGCGGCCACCGCGTCCGGGTACTGTTCGGGGCCGATCAGCGACGCCTTGGCCCACTCGATTTCGCCGGCCACATCGCGGACATCGTCGCTGCTGAGGTTCAGCCGGGCCCGGGTGGCGGCGCGGGCGACGACGGCGAACTTGCTGTCCAGCAGCTGCCAGCTGGTGTCGCCGACCACCCGCGGCCAGAAGTACCGCAGCTGGCGGCGCGCGGCGGCGTGAAAGGTCAGGGCCTGCACCGCCCCGACCCGGGCGCCGGTCTGCGCGGCGGCGTCCAGGGCGCGCAACCGACCCCGCATCTCGCCGGCCGCGCGCTGGGTGAACGTCACCGCCAGCACCTGCCCGGCGGCGACGTGACCGGCCCCGACGAGCTGAGCGATGCGGTGGGTGATGGTGCGGGTCTTACCGGTCCCTGCGCCGGCCAGCACACACACCGGGCCACGCGGCGCCAGCACGGCCTCACGCTGCTCGTCGTCCAGGCCGGCGATCAATGCATCTGTGCTCACCGGCATGGGCTCCATCTTGGCAGCAGTGACCGACAGCACGCCGCCGCGGGGATCACCGGCGGCCCCGTATAGGTTGACGTACTTATGACCGTTAGCAACGCTCCGCTGACCATCTACAGCACGACGTGGTGTGGCTACTGCGTGCGCCTGAAGACCATGCTGAAGGCGTCCGGGATCTCCTATGACGAGATCAACATCGAGGAGGACCCCGCCGCGGCGACCTTTGTGGAAAACGCGAACGGCGGCAACCGGACGGTCCCCACGGTGAAGTTCGCCGACGGTTCCACGCTGACCAACCCCAGCGCCAAGGACGTGAAGGCCAAGCTGGCCGAGCTGGGCGGCTGAACGCTCCACGGCGAGCAGACGCAAAGGCACCCTTTTCGGCCCGGAATCGGGGGCTTTTGTGTCTGCTCGCGGGGGTTTAGCCGTGCCTTAGCCCGCCGCCGCCCAGGATTCGATGATCACCCGGGCGATCGAAATCGACCCCGGCAGCAGCAGTTTCGACTCCGAGTTGCTGCTCCAGTCTCCGGCGTCCAAGGCCGCGCGGATCTCATCGCGGGTGAACCACGCCGCCTCGGCGATCTCACCGTCGGTGAACGCGAACTCCTGATCGGGGTCGCCGACCGCATGAAACCCCACCATCAGCGACCGCGGGAACGGCCACGGCTGGCTGCCCAGGTAGCGCACCTGCGACACGTCCAGGCCGATCTCCTCGCGGATCTCGCGGATCACGCAGCCTTCGAACGACTCCCCCGCCTCGACGAACCCGGCCAACAGCGAGAACATCCGCTGCGGCCACACCGCCTGCCGGGCCAGCACCGCCCGGTCACCGCCATCGTGGATCAGGCAGATCACCGCCGGGTCGATGCGCGGGAACTCCTCGTGGCCGGTGACCGGGTTGATCCGCGCCCAGCCGCCGCGTGCCGGTTTGGTCGGTGACCCGTCCACCGCCGAAAAACGGGCGCCGTCATGCCAATTCAGCAACGCGGTGGCCGACGACACCAGCTGCGCGCTGACGTCGTCGAAGAGCTGCCCGGCCCGGCGCAGATCGAGCACCTCGGCGTCCCCATCCTCGGGAGCTGGCAACGCGCCACGCACCGCCCACACATGCCGGCCGTCGGCGATGCGGCCCAAAAACACCGCGTCCGGCGGCGGGGCATCACCCAACGCGCTGGCGTTGCCGAGCACCACCCGGCCGTCGGCGACCAGCACCTGGTTGCGCGCGTCCACCCGCAGCAGCGCGGCCTCGGCCCATCCGGCGGTGGCGGCGTCCACATCGGTGCGCAGTTGGTCGGCGCGGTCGGCCCCGACCCGGGACAGCAGCGGAACTTCCCGCAACTGGAAGTCCATCGCTAGGCCCCCACGTTGCGGATGTAGAGCAGCCGGTCGGTGGACTCCACGGCGTCCACCTCCGGGTCGTCGACGCGCAGCAGCCGCCCCTCGCGGACCACCCCCAGCACGATGTCGGGCAGATGTCGCGGCGACCCGCCGACTTCGGTCTGCTCGACTTCGCGTTCGGCGATGGCGAACCCGGCGTCCGGGGTCAGCAGATCCTCGATCATCTCCACCACGCTGGGGGTGGTGGTGGCGATGCCCAGCAGCCGGCCCGCGGTCTCCGAGGACACCACCACCGAATCGGCCCCCGATTGCCGCAGCAGGTGCTGGTTTTCGGCTTCCTGGATCGACGCCACGATCTTGGCCTTGGGCGCGATCTCGCGGGCGGTCAGCGTGACCAGCACCGCGGTGTCGTCGCGGCCGGTGGCCACGATGATCGACGCCGCGTGCTGCGCCCCGGCCAGCCGCAGCACGTCGGACTTGGTGGCGTTGCCGTGCACGGTCACCAGCCCGGCAGCTCCCGCGTGATCCAACGCGGCCTGGTCGGTGTCGACGACGACGATGTCGCCGGCGGGCACCTCGTCGCCCAGCATGGCGGCGACCGCCGTTTTGCCCTTGGTGCCGTAGCCGACGACGATGGTGTGGTTGCGCACTCTTCTCCTCCAGCGCTGGATCTTCAGTGCCTGCCGGGACGTTTCGGTGACGACCTCCACCGTGGTCCCGACCAACAGGATCAGGAACGCGATCCGCAGCGGGGTGATCACCAAGACGTTGACGGTGCGGGCGAACTCCGACACCGGGGTGATGTCGCCGTACCCGGTGGTCGACAGCGTCACCGCCGAGTAGTAGACGCAATCCAGGAATGACAGCTGGTCACCGCGCACGTCCTGGTATCCGGCGCGGTCGGCGTAGACGATCACGCTCGAGGCGAACAGCGCCACCACGGCCATCACCACCCGGCGGGCCACGATGCCGGCGGGGCTGGTTTGCCCCTGCGGGACGCGCAACACGCCGACCAGCGCGTAGGCGGGCTGGGCGGTCAGCGTCTCGTCAAGACCCCGCAGCCGCCGCCAGCTAGCTTTGGCCACGACACTCCATCATCGCCCGGGTGCGCACACGCACAATGTAACCATGACAACGCCCTCCCCGGCAGCGCCAAGCGCTGCCCCGCAAACCCCGGCCTACCGGCTCGCCGCGCTGCTGCTCGGCATGGGCTCGCTGCACTTCCTGGCGCCCAAACCGTTCGACACGATCATCCCCGCCGAGCTGCCCGGCGGCCCGCGTTTCTACACCTACGCCTCCGGGGTGGCCGAGCTGGGCGCCGGGGCGCTGCTGCTGGCGCCGCGGACCCGCCGGCTGGGCGCGCTGGCCGCGGTCGCGGTGTTTCTCGGCGTCTTCCCCGGCAACATCAACATGGTCCGGTTGTGGTGGGACAAGCCGTGGCCGATGCGGGTCGGCGCGATCGCCCGGCTGCCGCTGCAGATCCCGATGATCATCGCGGCGCTGCGGGTGCGACGCAACGCGTAACGGGCTCCAGCAGCGCGGCCAGTTCGTCGGGCTCCGGCAGCGCCTCGGGTACGACGGTGGCGCCGGTGCGCACGTAGTGAAATGCGGTGCGCACCGCCGCTTCCGGGCAGCCGGCGATCGCCGCCCAGGCCAGCCGGTACACCCCCAGCTGGACCGCGGCCTGCCGGGCCGCCTCCGCGCCGTGCGGC
Source organism: Mycobacterium sp. pUA109 (assembly GCF_041287095.1). Classification (NCBI taxonomy): domain Bacteria; kingdom Bacillati; phylum Actinomycetota; class Actinomycetes; order Mycobacteriales; family Mycobacteriaceae; genus Mycobacterium; species Mycobacterium sp. pUA109. The sequence goes on from NZ_JBGGKS010000039.1 coordinate 13,872, forward strand.
GGGTCTCCGGTCTTCCAGTCCACCACGGTGAATCCGCCGTCGGGGTCGGCGAACACCGCGTCGATGCGGCCCCGCACCACGGTGTCGGCCAGCGCCATCTCGAACGGCACCTCCACCGCAACCGGGCTGCGCAACGCCCACGGCGACGCGTTAAACGCCGCCTGCAGCCCGGCCAGCTGCTCGGCGTCGGCCTGGGCGAGGTCGCCGTCGGCGGCTCCGGGCAAATCGGCGAGATCGAAAAGCCGCTCGGCGCCGTAGAACCGCTGCACCCAGTCGTGAAACGCGCTGCCCAGCTGGGCATGCGGATCCGGTCGGGGGGGCAGCCGACGGGCCAGCCGGGCCCGCGCGCCGTCCGGGTCGCGGCTCAGGTCGACCAGGTTGCTCACCGAGACCTGACCCGGCAGCACCGGGTCGGGCGCCGCGGCCGCGCGCGCCCGTTCGGCCAGCAGCGCGTCGACGTCGGCCGCCCAGCCGGCCGGATCCCCGGCCGCCTCGGGCAGCTCGCCCGTCATCGCCGCGGCGACCAGGGCCGCGCCGGCCTCCACGTCCCCGCGCCGCGCCGCCAGCGGGTCGGCGGGCCAGAGCGCTTCGGTCTCCGTGTCGCGCAGCGGGTTTGGTTCCCCATCGGCCGGCGCCGGCGCCCACGGGTCGACCTCGCCGCAGGCCCGGCCGGCGGCGGCCGCACCGTCGAGCACGTCTTTGAGCTCGCCGAGGAACTCCGACGGGCCGCGCGGTTTGGCGCCGGTGGCGCCCCAGTGGTAGCCGGACAGCAGCAGGGTGTCCTCGGCCCGGGTGATGGCCACGTACAGCAGCCGACGCTCCTCGTCGACGCGGCGCTGATCCAACTGTCGCCGGTGCGCATAAATCTTGTCGGACAGCTGTTTTCGGTCGGTGACATCGGAGACGTCGAGCACCGGAACGCCGTGCGCGCCCAGCAGCGCGCGGTCACCGCGCAGCAGCGGCGGCAACTCGGCGGCGTCGGTGAGCCAGCTGCCGCGCGACGCGGTGGACGGGAACACCCGTTGCACCAGGTGCGGCACCGCCACCACCTGCCACTCCAAACCCTTGGCGGCGTGCACGGTGAGCACCTGCACCCGGTCGGCGGCCACCGCCGCCGGCGCGGGCGCCAGCCCGTTTTCCACCACCGCGGCCGCATCCAGGTAGGCCAGCAGCCCCGCCGCGGTCGCGGGCGCCCGAGTGCCGCCGGACCGTTCGGCGTAGCCGGCGACCACGTCGGCGAACGCGTCGAGGTGCTCGGCCCCGGTGCGGGCACCGCCGGCCGCGCGCGCCTCGGCCTCCACCCCCAGCACCCGGCGCACCTCGGCGACCAGGTCGGGCAGCGGATGCGCGAGGTGGGCGCGCAACGCGGCCAGTTCGTCGGCCAACGCGACCAGCCGCTGGTGGCCGACCGGCGAATACCGGTGCGCCGGACCCGGATCGGCCAGCGCGTCGGCCAGGCAGGCGGTGTCGGCGTCTGGATCGGCTTGGGCGGCAACGTCCTCGGCGGACACCGGGCCCGCGCCGCGCGGGACGTCGCCCAGTTCGACCGCGCGCCGCCACAGCGCGGCGAGGTCGGCGGCGCCCAGCCGCCACCGCGGACCGGTCAGCACCCGGATGGCCGCCGCCCCGGCGGTCGGGTCGGCGACCAGCCGCAGCATCGCCACCACGTCGGCCACCTCGGGCACCGACAGCAGGCCGGCCAGCCCCACCACCTCCACCGGGATGCCGCGCGCGGCGATCGCCGCGGCCATCGGCGCGGCGTCGGCGTTGCGGCGCACCAGCACCGCGGCGGTCGGCGGGGCCGCGCCGTCCGCCGCGGCCTGTCGGTAACGGCGCTGCAGCTGGTCGGCGACCCAGTCGCGTTCGGCGACCACGTCGGGCAGCAGCGCGACGCGCACGGTGCCGGCCGGGGCATCCGGTCGGGGCCGCAGGGTGCGCACCGCCACCGAGCGCCGCCGCGCCTCCGCCGAGACCGCGTTCGCCACCTGCAGCGCCTGCGGCGGGTTACGCCAGCTGGTGCGCAGCTCCAACGTCGGCGCCGGGGTGCCGTCCGACAGCGGGAAGTCGGTGGCGAACCGGGGCAGGTTAGTCGCCGAGGCGCCGCGCCACCCGTAGATCGACTGGATCGGATCACCGACCGCGGTCAACGCCAACGCGTCGTCGGCGCCCCCGCCGAACAGCGCCGACAACGCGATGCGTTGGGCGTGCCCGGTGTCCTGGTACTCGTCGAGCAGCACCACCCGGTAGCTGGCCCGCAGCTGCTCGCCGACGGCGGGGAACGTCGCGGCCAGCCGGGCGGCGGTGGCCATCTGGGCCCCGAAGTCCATCACCTTCTCGGCGCGCATCCGGGCGTGCAGCGCGTCGATCAGCGGCACCAGCTCGGCGCGTTCGGTCTGGGTGTTCAGCAGCCGCAGCAGCCACTGGCTGGGACCGGTGTCGCGCTGGTAGCGCCCGGCCGGCAGGGTGTGGATCAGCTGGTCCAGCTCGCGGTGGGTGTCGGCCAGCGCGGCGGTGTCCACCAGATGCTCGGCCAGCTGCCCGGATAGCCGCAGCAGCATCGAGGTGACCGCGGCCGGGTCCTTGTCGGTGTGCAGCTCCCCGGGATAGTCGTTGACCACGTCGAATGCCAGCTGCCACAGCTCGGTCTCGCTGAGCAGCCGGGTGTCGGGCTCGATGCCGCAGCGCAGTCCGTGTTCACGCAGCAGCGCGCCGGCGAAGGCGTGATAGGTGCTGACCGTGGGGGTGCCGGCGTCCTCCCCGACCGCGGCCACCAGCCCGGCGCCGGCCAGTCGGGCCAGCCGGGAGCGGACCCGGCGCAGCAGCTGCCCGGCGGCCTTACGGGTGAAGGTTAGGCCCAGCACCTGGCCGGGTTCGGCGTAGCCGTTGGCGACCAGCCACACCACCCGGGCGGCCATCGTCTCGGTTTTGCCCGCCCCGGCGCCGGCGATGACCACCAGCGGGCCCGGCGGCGCGGCGATCACCGCGGCCTGCTCGGCGGTGGGCTGATGCAGGCCGAGTGCCGCCGCCAGATCGGCGGGACTGTAGCGCGGGGTCATGCGCCGCTCCGTTCGGTGTGGGCCGGGCAGCTGGACCGGATCGGGCAGTGCCGGCAGCCGTCATTGACCCGGGCCACGAACGCCGGTCCGGCGGTCGCGGCCGCCGCCGACGCGACCCGGCCGCGCCATTCGTCGCGGGTCTGCGGGGTCAGCGGGTCCTGCTCGCGTTCGGTGGCACCGGCCGCCCCGGGTTTGCCGAGGTAGACCAGGCGCGCCCCGCCGGGCTCGCTGGGGACGGGGTGGTGCGGCACCAGACCCGCATCGACCGCCAGCTGGTACATCGCCAGCTGGGCGTGCCGTTGCGCGTCGTCCTTGGTGACCGGTGTTTTGCCGGTCTTGATGTCCACGATGACCAGCCGGCCGGCGGCGTCGCGTTCGACCCGGTCGACCCGACCACGCAGCCGCACCCCGTCGACGACGCCGTCGATGTCGACCTCGACCCCGACCTCGGTCAGCTGGTAGCGGGTGGCGTCCCGCCACTGCAGGAAGGTCTGCAGCATGGCCCGGTGCCGGGCCAGCTCGTTGGCCGAATACCACTGCGACTCGAACGGCAGCCGCGCCCACACCCGCTCCAGCGTGGCCAGCAGCTGGCGCTCCCCGGTCCCCGGTTCGGCGATCAGCGCGTGCACTACCGAGCCGATGGTGGAGCGCAGATCGCGGCCATCGGTGCCGCCGTGCCGTTCCACCAGCCAGCGCAACGGGCAATCGGACAACGTCTGCAGCGTCGACGGCGACAGCGTCACCACGTGGTCGGGTCCGTGCCACAGCGGCTCGGTGGTGCTGACCGGGGTCATGCCGTACCAGTGGGCCGGGTCGGCACCGGGCACGCCGGCCCGGGCCAGTCGCGCCAATTGCGTTGCCGCGCGGGCGCGGTCGGCGTCGGGGACCGCGCCCGGCGGGGCGCACACCACCCCGCGCAGCCGGCCCACCACCGCCGCGGCCGCCAACACCGGCGGGGCGACCACCGGCGGGGCGGGACCGTCCGCGCCGGTGTCCCACTGCGCCAGCTCGGCAATGAACCCGGACGGGATCTCGTCGCCGCCGGCGGCCTCGCCGTCGACCGCGGTCACCAGCAGCCGGTGGCGGGCCCGGCCCATCGCCGCCACCAGCAGCCGTCGTTCCTCGGCCAGCAACGGTGCCCGCGCGGACGCCTCGGCGCCCACCCCGTCGAGCAGGTCGAGCAGCCGTTGGGTGCCCAGCACCCCGCCGCGCGGGACGGTGTTGGGCCACAGGCCCTCCTGCAGTCCGGCGATGACCACCACGTCCCATTCCCGCCCCAGCGCGGCGTGCGCGCTCAGCACGCTGACCGCCTCGGGCTGCGGCCCCGATTCGGCGCGCGGCGGCGCCAGCTGCAGCGCGGTGACGTGATCGATCAGCCCGCGCAGCGAGGCGCCCGCGGTGCGGGACACATATTGCTCGGTGACGTCGAATAGCGCGGTCACCGCGTCGAGGTCCCGGCCCGCCTGGGCGCCGCCCGGTCCGCCGCGTTCGGTGGCCGCCAGCCAGCGCTGCTGCAGACCGGACCGCTGCCAGGCCTGCCACAGCGTGTAGCGCGGGTCTCCCCCGCCGGCGGGTGGTGTCCCCAGCCCGGCGCGGTGGCTGCGGGCCGCGGCCGTCAGCACCGCGCGCACCCGGCGCAGCGCCCCGGCCGACCGGGCCGGCAGCCGGTCGGGTTCCTTCCCACCGAGTGCGGCCACCAGCAGCTCACCGAAAGGGGCCGACGCCGGGCCGGTGTCCCCGCGGCGCAGCGCGCGACGCAGTTGACGCAGCGCGATCGGGTCCACCCGCCCGATCGGACCGGTCAGCAGGCTCAGGGCCCGCTCCCCGGTCAGCCCGTCGACGGTCGCGGTCAGCACCGTGAGCAGCGCGGCCACCGCGGGCTGCTGCGGCAGCGACCCGCCGCCGGCGGCGGCCACCGGAACGCCGGCGGCGGCCAATGCGCGCGGCAACCGGGCCGCCGCCCGCGGCACCGACCGCACGATCACCGCCATCCGCGACCACGGCACCCCGTCGATCAAGTGCGCCCGCCGCAGCGTGTCGGCGATCAGCGCCGCCTCGGCGTGTCCGGAGGCGGCCAGCTGCACCCGCACCGCACCGGGCTCGGTGACCGCGCTGCCCAGCTCGGGCCCGGTGCCGCCCGGCAGCCGGCGCGCGATACCGGTGATGGCGCGGGCCACCGCGGGCGCGCAGCGCCGCGAGACGGTCAACGTCACCGCGGGATCGTCGCCGCCCAGCAGCGCATCCGCGTCCGCGCCCCGAAACCCGAACACCGCCTGGGTGGGGTCACCGGCCAGCAGCGTCGCGTCGGCGCCGGCGGCCAGTACCCGCACCAACTGGGCGGCCTGCGGGTCCAGGTGCTGGGCGTCGTCGACCAGCAGGATCCGGATCCGGTCGCGTTCGGCGGCCAACAGTTCCGGGTCGAGCGCGAAGGACTCCAGCGCGGCCCCGACGAGTTCGGCGGCCCCCAGCGCCGGCATGGTGGCCTGCGGGGCGGCGGTCCCGACGGCCGCCCGCAGCAGCATCACCTGCTCGTACTGCCGCGCGAAGCGGCCCGCGGCCGACCACTCCGGGCGCCCGGACAGCCGCCCCAACCGCTGCAGGTCGCGCGGCTCGACTCCGCGTTCGGCGCAGCGCGCCAGCAGGTTTCGCAGTTCGGTGGCGAACCCGTCGGTGCCCAGCGCGGGCAGCAGCGACTCCGGCCAGTCGGCGCCGTCCTCGAGGTCACCGGCGAGCAGTTCGCGGATGATGCCGTGCTGTTCGGCGCCGGTGACCAGCCGGGGCGGCGGATCGCCGGCGCGTTGGGCGGCCGACCGCAGCACCGCGAACGCGTAGCTGTGCACGGTGCGCAGCAGCGGTTCGCGGATCACCGCGGGGCCGGCCCCGCGGGCCCGCAACACCGCGGTCGTCATCGCGCTGCGGGCGGCCATCCCGAGCCGGTCGGGGGTCAGCAGCAGGATCGATTCGGGGTCGGTGCCGGCGGCGATGTGGGCGGCCGCGGCGTCGACCAGCAGGCTGGTCTTGCCGGTCCCGGGACCACCCAGCACCCGCAGCGCGCCGCGCCGCGCCGGATCGAGGGCGGCCCGCGCCTCGGAGCTCCAGCGTTCGGTCATACCGGCATGACACCACTGGGGTCTGACAAGTCGGCCGGGATCGGCGGCTGGCAGCATTCCACGGGTGACCGACGATCTGCACGTGCACCGCTACGGCCCACCGGGGCCGGTGCGAGTGCTGGCCATCCACGGGTTGACCGGCCACGGCCAGCGCTGGCAGCGGCTGGCCGCCGACCACCTGCCCGAGCTGGCCGTGGCCGCGCCCGACCTGCTCGGCCACGGCCGGTCGTCCTGGGCGGCACCGTGGACCATCGACGCCAACGTGGCTGCGTTGGCCGCGCTGCTGGACGCCACCGCCGAGGCACCGGTGCTGGTGGTGGGCCATTCGTTCGGCGGCGCGGTCGCGTTGCACCTGGCCGCGGCCCGACCGGATCTGGTGGCCGCGCTGGTGCTGCTCGACCCGGCGATCGGCCTGGACGGGGTGTGGATGCGCCAGATCGCCGACGCGATGCTGGCCTCGCCCGACTACCCCGATGCCGCCGAAGCCCGCGCCGAGAAGGCGACCGGCGCGTGGGCCGACGTCGACCCGGCCGTGCTGGACGCGGAACTCGACGAACACCTGGTCGCGTTGCCGGGCGGGCGCTACGGCTGGCGGATCAGCCTGCCGGCCGCCATGTCCTACTGGAGCGAGCTGGCCCGCGAGATCGTGGTGCCGGCCCCCGGCACGGCCACCACCGTGGTGCGGGCGACCCGGACCTCGCCGCCCTACGTTGGACCGCAGCTCATCTCGGCGTTGCGGCGGCAGCTGGGCCCGGATTTTCAACTGGTGGATCTCGACTGCGACCACATGGTGGCCCAGGCCAGGCCCGCCGAGGTGGCGGCGCTCATCCGTGATCGGTTACCGGTCGGGTCATGGCGCGGGTAACCGATCAGCAGGTCGAGCAGGTACGCGCCCTGGTGGCGGCCATCCCCGCCGGCCGGGTCGCCACCTACGGGGATATCGCCGCGGCCGCGGGGCTTTCCAGCCCCCGGATCGTCGGCTGGATCATGGCGACCGACTCCTCGGATCTGCCCTGGCACCGGGTGATCACCGCATCCGGACGCCCGGCGCGCCACCTGACCACCCGCCAGCTGGAGCTGCTGCGCGCCGAAGGGGTGCTGGCCGTCGACGGCCGGGTTCCGCTGCGCGAGGTGCGCCACGCGTTTTGACGGCACCGGACGCTCGCCGGTCGTTGAGACTGCGGTTAGGGCTGTTGATTCACGCTTGGGCTCAAGCGGTCGCTGCAACACCTGATTGGTTTAGGGGTGTTGTTCGATGGCGTTTCGGAAGCAGGGCAGCA
>NZ_JBGGKS010000040.1:0-17679 GCF_041287095.1 Mycobacterium sp. pUA109
GGACGTCGCCATCTCCTAGAAAAACGCCACTTTCTTCGCCAACACGCGTCATAACTCTCTTACTACGCACGCTCGCGGCAAACCGGGTCAGCAGCCTTTCAGGCGAGTGGCCAGGTAGTCCGACACCGCGTCGATGGCCACCCGCTCCTGGGTCATCTGGTCGCGTTCGCGCACCGTGACGGCCTGGTCGTCGAGGGTGTCGAAGTCCACCGTCACACAGAACGGGGTGCCGATCTCGTCCTGGCGGCGGTAGCGGCGCCCGATCGCGCCGGCGTCGTCGAAGTCGACGTTCCAGCATTTGCGCAGCTCGGCGGCCAGGTCCCGGGCCTTCGGCGAGAGGTCGGCGTGCCGGGACAGCGGCAACACCGCGGCCTTCACCGGCGCCAACCGCGGATCCAGCCGCAGCACCGTGCGTTTGTCCACTCCCCCTTTGGCGTTGGGCGCCTCGTCCTCGTTGTAGGCGTCGATCAAAAACGCCATGAACGAACGGGTCAGCCCGGCCGCCGGTTCGATCACATACGGCACATAGCGGGCCTCGGTGGTCTGGTCGTAGTACGACAGGTCGGCGCCGGAATGCTTGGCGTGGGTGGACAAGTCGAAGTCGGTGCGGTTGGCCACCCCCTCCAGCTCGCCCCACGGGTTGTTCTGGAACCCGAACTTGTACTCGATGTCGACGGTGCGGTCGCTGTAGTGCGACAGCTTGTCCTGCGGATGCTCGAACAACCGCAGGTTCTCGGCGGCGATGCCCAAATCGACATACCAGGCCAGCCGTTCGTCGATCCAGTACTGGTGCCACTCCGGTGCGGTCGAGGGCTCGACGAAGAACTCCATCTCCATCTGCTCGAACTCGCGGGTGCGGAAGATGAAGTTGCCCGGGGTGATCTCGTTGCGGAAGCTCTTGCCGGTCTGGGCGATGCCGAACGGCGGTTTGCGCCGCGAGGTCGTCATCACGTTGGCGAAGTTGACGAAGATGCCCTGCGCGGTTTCCGGGCGCAGATAGTGCAGCCCCTCCTCGGTTTCGATCGGCCCGAGATGGGTCTTGAGCATCATGTTGAACTCGCGCGGCTCGGTCCACTGCCCCTTGGTGCCGCAGTCCGGGCAGACGATCTCGCCCATCGGGGCGTCGTCGGGGTTATCCAGGCCCTTTTTCAGCGCGTACGCCTCTTGCAGGTGGTCCTGGCGGTGCCGCTTGTGGCAGTTCAGGCACTCCACCAGCGGGTCGTGGAACACCTCGACGTGCCCGGAAGCCACCCACACCTCCCGCGGCAGGATGATCGACGAATCCAGGCCGACGACGTCGTCGCGCGCGGTCACCACCGAACGCCACCACTGCCGTTTGATGTTCTCCTTGAGCTCCACCCCCAGCGGCCCGTAGTCCCACGCGGATTTGGTGCCGCCGTAGATTTCGCCGGACGGGTAGACCAGGCCACGTCGTTTCGCCAGGTTGACGACGGTATCGATGACGGACGCCACGAGTGGGTGCACTCCTGTCTTTCGCTGCCAGGGGGACCGTGGCGGCGGGCCGCCGCCACGGAGAGCATCAGCCATCGTAGCGACCAGCGCTGAAGCCCCCGACACGCTTTGACATGCGTCATCGTGCATGGAACAGTAGAATCCAGCTGAAAACGATTTCCAATAGTTTGGCCGTTGGCCCAAGGTTCCGCGCGAAGGTGGTTGAGATGTCTCCCGTCACGTCTACGGCGAGCGATGCCGACCTGGGCTCCGCGCCGACCGATCATCAGCACACCAGCACCCCGTTTCCCACGTCGCCGCCGCGGGAGATCCTCGAAGCCGCCGGCGAGCTGCTGCGGGCCCTGGCCGCGCCGGTGCGGATCGCCATCGTGCTGCAGCTGCGCGAATCCCAGCGCTGCGTGCATGAGCTGGTCGACGCGCTGGGCGTGCCGCAGCCGCTGGTCAGCCAGCACCTGAAGATCCTCAAGGCGGCCGGGGTGGTCGCCGGGGAGCGCTCCGGCCGCGAGGTGCTCTACCGGCTGGCCGACCACCACCTCGCCCACATCGTCGTCGACGCCGTCGCGCACGCCGGCGAGGACAGACCGTGACCAACACCGGGGTGCGGTCGACCCGGCAACGGGCCGCGATCTCGGCGCTGCTGGAAAGCATCGAGGACTTCCGCTCCGCCCAGGAGCTGCACGACGAGCTGCGCCGACGCGGCGAGAACATCGGGCTGACCACCGTGTACCGCACCCTGCAGGCGATGGCCGGCGCCGGCCTGGTCGACACGCTGCGCACCGACACCGGCGAGGCCGTCTACCGGCGCTGCTCGGAGCATCACCATCACCATCTGGTGTGTCGCAGCTGCGGCTCCACCGTCGAGGTGGAGGGCAACCAGGTCGAGACCTGGGCCACCGACATCGCTGCCGAACACGGGTTCTCCGACGTCAACCACACCATCGAAATCTTCGGCACCTGCGCCGACTGCCAGGATTAACGGCCCGTCCGGTCGGTCCCCACGCCGAGATCGACGCTACCGTGACGCTCTCTCGCATTTTTCCGCGCTGGCGTCGATCTCGACGAGCGAGCAGCAGCCGTCAAGAAGTGAGCTCACCGCGGATGTCGACGCCTTTTTCCAGCACCAGCAGCACCAGGGTGCGCAGCGCCTCGTCGACCAGACCGGATCCGGGGAAGTTGTAGCGCAGCAGCACGTCGGCGGTCTTACCGGAGTTGCGTTTGGCGGCCGTCGCACTGGTTTTCTCCACCAGGGTCACCGTGCCCAGCTGGGTGGTGCGCGCGTGCTCGGCCACCTGGTCGCGGATCTTTTTGTGCAGCGGCAGATCCCAGGCCAGCACCTGGGTCAGCGACACCAGGTCCAGATCCTCGGCGATGGTCACCACCCGCAGCGACGCCAGGGTGCCGCCGTAGTTGACCGTCAGCGCGCCGTCGGCCTCCTCGCTGACCGGCAGCACCTCGGCCAGCACGGTGGCCAACCGCTCCTGCAGGGACGGCATCACGCGCTCCCGAACCGGCGGTGCCGCGACGCGTACTCCTCGCACGCCGCCCACAGGTCGCGGCGGTCATAGTCGGGCCACAGCTTTTCCTGAAAGATGAACTCCGCGTACGCGGCCTGCCACAGCATGAAGTTGGACGACCGCTGCTCACCGGAGGTGCGGATCAGCAGGTCCACGTCGGGGATGTCGGTGCGGTGCAGGTGCTTTGCCACGGTGGCCTCGGTGACCCGGTCCGGGTTCAGCTTGCCGGCCACCGCTTCGCGGGCGATATCGGCTGCGGCTTCGGCGATTTCGGCGCGGCCGCCGTAGTTGACGCAGTAGTTGACGGTGATGACGTCGTTGTCCAGCGTCATGTTCTCGGCGATCTCGAACTCCTTGATGACGCTGCGCCACATCCGGGGCCGCGACCCCACCCAGCGCATCCGCACCCCCATCGCGTCGAGGTTGATCCGCCGGCGCCGCACCACCTCGCGGTTGAAGCCCATCAAAAAACGCACTTCCTCGGTGGAGCGCTTCCAGTTCTCGGTGGAGAACGCGTACACGGTCAGGTGCTTGATCCCGATTTCGATGGCCCCGCAGGTGATGTCGATCAGCACCGCCTCCCCCATCTTGTGGCCCTCGGTGCGGTGCAGGCCGCGTTGGGTGGCCCACCGCCCGTTGCCGTCCATCACGACGGCGACGTGGTTGGGCACCTGGTCGGCGGGGATCTGCGGGGCCGCCGCCTTGGAGGTGTGCTGCGGGGGTCGGCGCGGCCCGCCGCCCGGCGTCGGGGGCAGCTCGGGGAACACGACCGGCCAGGTCGAGATGTCCGGGAACACCGGGTAGTCGTCAGGAGCCGGCGGAAGCTGGGGGAAGTCTGCGGTCTTCTTCCTGCGCTCAGCCCACGCGCTGCTGACCCGTTTCGCCATGGGGCACATCCTGCCCGACTAGCGCCGCACGCCGGTCGGCAACCTCGCGATCCGCCCGGTAGGCGCGCTCCACCAGCGGCAATGTCCGCAGCTGGCGTTCTAAGTGCCATTGCAGGTGGGCGGCCACCAAACCGCTGGCCTGGCTGCGATGCGCCGACGACGCGGTCTGGGCGGCCTCCCAGTCCCCGTCGTGCAGCGCGGACATCAGGTCCAGCACCCCCAGCGGCGGGGTGGTGGACCCGGCCGGGCGGCAGTGCACGCAGACGCTGCCGCCGGCGGCGATGTGAAACGCCCGGTGCGGGCCCGGCGCGGCGCAGCGGGCGCATTCGGTCAGCGCCGGCGCCCATCCGGCGACCCCCATCGCCCGCAGCAGGTAGGCGTCCAGCACCAGTTCCCGGGGCCGCTGCCCGTCGGCCACCGCCCGCAACGCGCCCACGGTGAGCCGGTGCAGCGCCGGGGCCGGGGCCCGCTCCTCGCCGGCGAGCCGCTCGGCGGTCTCCAGGATCGCGCACGCGCAGGTGTAGCGGCCGTAATCGCTGACGATGTCGGTGGCGAACGCGTCCAGCGACACCACCTGGGTGACGATGTCCAGGTTGCGGCCGGGGTGCAGTTGGACGTCGATGTGCGCGAAGGGTTCCAGGCGGGCGCCGAACTTGCTGCGGGTGCGACGCACCCCCTTGGCGACCGCGCGGACCAGCCCGTGGTCACGGGTCAGCAGCGTGACGATGCGGTCGGCTTCGCCGAGCTTGTGTTGGCGGCACACCACCGCCCGGTCCCGATACAACCGCATTGCACCAGTCTGGCATCACGTGGCACCGTCGCCGCGGATGCGCGCCGATACCCTCATCAGAGATGACTGTCCATCGCCGCTTTCCGACCCTGACCGATCAGCTCTACCAGCTGGCCAGCCGCGAGGTGAGCTCGGTCGAGATGGTTCGGCGCTCGCTGCGCGCCATCAACGCCAGCCAGTCCACCCTCAACGCGTTCCGGGTGGTGCTCACCGAGTCGGCGCTGACCGACGCCGCGGAAGCCGATAAGCGCCGGGCCGCCGGGGACACCGCGCCGCTGCTGGGGGTGCCGATCGCGGTCAAGGACGACACCGACGTCGCCGGGGTGCCCACCGCCTACGGCAGCTCCGGGTATGTCTCGGAGTCGGTGCGGCCGGCCGGCGCCGACGCCGAGGTGGTGCGCCGGCTCAAAGCCGCCGGCGCGGTGATCGTCGGGAAAACCAACACCTGCGAGCTGGGTCAGTGGCCGTTCACCAGCGGACCCGGGTTCGGCTACACCCACAACCCGTGGTCGCGCCGGCACACGCCGGGCGGCTCGTCGGGCGGCAGCGCGGCCGCGGTGGCCGCCGGACTGGTCGCCGCGGCGATCGGGTCCGACGGGGCCGGCAGTGTCCGGATCCCGGCGGCGTGGACGCATCTGGTCGGGATCAAGCCGCAACGGGGCCGCATCTCCACCTGGCCGTGGCCGGAGGCGTTCAACGGCATCACCGTGCACGGGGTGTTGGCCCGCACCGTGGCCGATGCGGCGCTGGTGCTCGACGCGGCCGCCGGCAACGTCGACGGGGACCTGCACAAGCCGCCGCCGGTGACGATGTCGGACTACGTCGGCCGGGCCGCCGGGGAGCTGCGGATCGCGGTGTCGACCCAGTTCCCCTACACCGTGTTCCCGGCCAAACTGCACCCGCAGATCGCCGCGGCGCTGCACCGGGTGGCCGAGCAGCTCGAGCTGCTCGGCCACACCGTGGTCTCCGGCAACCCCGACTACGGGCTGCGGCTGTCGTGGAACTTTTTGGCCCGGTCCACGGCGGGGTTGCTGGACTGGGCGGAGCGGCTCGGCGACGACGTCACCCTGGACCGGCGCACGGTGGCCAATATGCGCATCGGGCGGGTGCTGTCGCAGGCGGTGCTGCGCACGGCGCGCGCCCGCGAGGCCGCCGACCACCGCCGGGTGGGGTCGATCTTCCGGATCGTCGACGTGGTGCTGGCGCCGACCACCGCGCAGCCGCCGCCGGCGGTGCACGCCTTCGACGGGTTGGGCGCCCTGGACACCGACCGGGCGATGATCGCGGCGTGCCCGGTGACCTGGCCGTGGAATGTGCTGGGCTGGCCGTCGATCAACGTGCCGGCCGGGTTCACCTCCGACGGGTTGCCGATCGGGGTGCAGCTGATGGGCCCGGCCAACAGTGAGCCGATGCTGATCTCGCTGGCCGCCGAACTGGAGGCGCTCAGCGGCTGGGCGGCCAAACAGCCCACGGTGTGGTGGAACACCGGGGATTCGTGAGCACGCTCATAGCCGCGCGGGTGCGGATGCCGCCGGGGTCCCGGGTAAACTCAACGCAATAATGAGACTTGCTAACTTGCTCGCCCCGCTGGTCGGTCTGGGAGTAACGCTAGCGTCGCCTGCGCACGCCACCGGACCCGTCGATACCGAGTTCCTGCATACCCTCGACCAGGCGCAAATCACCTACGCCTCGCCGGACGCCGCGATCTCCTACGCGCAGCGGGTGTGCCAGGCGCTGGACGACGATAAACCCGACAAGGACATCTTGTCGCTGATGATGTCGGACAACCCCACGCTGCTGGAGTGGCAGGCCGGCGCGTTTTTGGGGGCCTCGGTCGCCGCCTATTGCCCCCAGCACAACGGGTGACTTAAAAACCCAGCCGGCCCAGCTGTTTGGGGTCGCGCTGCCAGTTCTTGGCGATCTTGACGTGCAGGTCCAGGTAGACCTTGGTGCCCAGCAGCTTCTCGATCTGGCGGCGCGCGGTGGTCCCGACTTCCCGCAGCCGGGCGCCGCCCTTGCCGATCACGATGCCCTTCTGGCTGGACCGCTCGACGTAGAGGTTGGCGTGCACATCGATCAGGTCGTCGCGGTCCTCGCGCGGGCGGACCTCCTCGATCACCACCGCCAACGAGTGCGGCAGTTCGTCGCGCACCCCCTCCAACGCGGCCTCCCGGATGAACTCGGCCATCAGGACCTCTTCGGGCTCGTCGGTGAGCTCGCCGTCCGGGTAGAAGGCCGGGCCCGGCGGCAGCGCCGCGGCCAGCACGTCGATCAGCACGTCGACCTGCTCGCCGGATATCGCCGACACCGGCACGATCTCGGCTTCCGGGGCGAGTTCGCTGACGGCGACCAACTGGGCGGCCAGCTTGTCCCGGGACACCTTGTCGGTTTTGGTGACGACGACCAGCAGCGTCGTTTTGGGCGCCACCGCGCGGATCTGCTCAACGATCCAGCGGTCCCCCGGCCCGATCGCCTCATCGGCGGGGATGCACAACCCGATCACGTCGACTTCGGCGTAGGTGTCGCGGACCAGGTCGTTGAGCCGTTTGCCCAGCAGCGTGCGGGGGCGGTGCAGGCCGGGCGTGTCGACCAGAATGATCTGGAAGTTCTCCCGGTGCACGATGCCGCGGATGGTGTGCCGGGTGGTCTGCGGCCGATTCGAGGTGATCGCCACCTTGGCGCCCACCAGCGCATTGGTCAGCGTCGACTTGCCGGTGTTGGGGCGGCCGACGAAACACACGAAGCCGGAACGGAACTCAGCGCTCACAGCGGGGATCCGGCGCGGTCGGTGACGATCACCGCGGCCGTCGGCGACAGCTCGCGCACCGCCGCCACCCCGGCGTCGTCGGCGGTGCCGCCCACCAGCACCGCGGCCTCTAGCCCGGCCGCGCCGGACGACACCGCCGCGGCCACCGCCGCCTGCAGCGCGGTCAAGGCCAGCGCCGCCAGCCGCACCGGCGCGCCGGCGTAGGTGCGTCCGTCCAGGTCACGTACCGCCGCCCCGCTGTCGGATTCGGTCCGCCCCATGGCGCCCCGGGCCAACACCACCAGCTTGGTGTCCTCGGCGTCGAGCGGCTCGGGCATCAGGCCTCCTGACCATTGGATTCGACCGGGCTGACCAGGACCGTGCCGATGCGCAGCCGCCCGCGGTGGTCGGGCCCGCCCTCGGCGTGCAGTCGCAGTCCGTGTGAGGTTACCTCCGCGCCGGGCAGCGGCACCCGGCCCAGTTCCAGGGCCAGCAGCCCGCCGACCGTGTCGACGTCGAGGTCGTCGTCGAACTCCACCCCGTACAGCTCGCCGACGTCGGCGATCGGCAGCCGCGCCGACACCCGGAACCGGTTGTCGCCCAGGTCTTCTACCGGCGCCGTCTCCCCCACGTCGTACTCGTCGGCGATCTCCCCGACGATCTCCTCCAGCACGTCCTCGATGGTGACCAGGCCGGCGATCGCGCCGTACTCGTCGACCAGCAACGCCATATGGTTGCGGTCACGCTGCATTTCGCGCAGCAGCGCATCCAGCGGTTTGGAGTCCGGGACGAACACCGCCGGGCGCATGACCTGGCTCACGGTGGTGTCCCGTCCCCCGTTGGTGGAGTAATACGTCTGCTGCACAAGGTCTTTGAGAAACACCACGCCCAGGATGTCGTCGACGTTCTCGCCGATCACCGGGATGCGGGAATGGCCGCTGCGCACCGCCAGCGAGGTGGCCTGGCCGGCGGATTTGTCGTGTTCGATCCACACCATCTCGGTGCGCGGCACCATCACCTCGCGGGCGGGGGTGTCGCCGAGCTCGAACACCGACTGGATCATGCGGCGCTCGTCGGCGGCGACCACGCCGCGCTGTTGGGCCAGGTCGACGACTTCACGCAGCTCGATCTCGGACGCGAACGGCCCGTTGCGGAAGCCGCGACCCGGGGTCAGCGCGTTACCGACCACGATCAGCAGCCGGCTGATCGGCGCCAGCAGCACCGAAATCACTTGCAGCGGAAGCGCTGCCGCCAGCGCAATCGAGTAGGCGTTCTGCCGCCCCAGGGTCCGCGGCCCCACCCCGATGACGACGAAGCTGGTGACCACCATGACCGCCGCGGCGGCGAACAGCCCCCAGTCCAGGCCGAGCACCGCGTGCAGCAAAAACACCAGCAGCGCCGTCGCGGTGATCTCACAGGTGATCCGCAACAACACGACCAGGTTGATGTAGCGGGCACGTTCGGCCATCACCGTGGCCAGCCGCACCGCACCGGGCCGCTCGTCGCGGACCAGTTCGTCGACCCGGGCCAGCGACACCGTGCCGATCGCGGCGTCGATCGCCGCAAATAACCCGCCCAGGCACACCAGCGCGATGACGCCGAGCAGCAGCCCCAGTCCGCTCACGGTTCGTCGAAATACCTTGACTTGTCCAGCAACCGCTGATCCTTCTCGGTCTGGCGGTCCTGGCGGTAGCCCTCGACCTGATCGGCGACCCACTCCTCGAGGAGTCGCCGTTGCAGGGCGAACATCTCCTTCTCCTCGTCCGGCTCGGCATGGTCGTAGCCCAGCAGATGCAGCACCCCGTGCACGGTCAGCAACGCCAGCTCGTGGCCCAGCGAATGCCCGGCGGCGGTGGCCTGCTCGGCGGCGAACTCCGGGCACAACACGATGTCGCCCAGCAGCGACGGGCCCGGCTCGGGGGCGTCGGGGCGCCCGCCCGGCTCGAGCTCGTCCATCGGGAAGCTCATCACGTCGGTGGGGCCGGGCAGATCCATCCAGCGCATGTGCAGATCGGCCATCGCGGCGGTGTCCACCAGCACCATGGACAGTTCGGCGGCCGGGTTGACGTTCATCGCGGACAGCACGAACCGGGCGACGCTGACCAGTTCGACTTCGGAGACGTCGAGGCCGGATTCGTTGGATACCTCGATACTCATCGCGGGCTCACCGGCGGGTGCGGGCGGCCCCGCGGGCGTTGGCGGTGCGCCGCGCGGCCCGGTTCATGCCCAGGCCGGGCCCCTGATACTTGGCCTCGTGTCGCTCGTAGGCGTCCACGATCGCCGACACCAGCCGGTGGCGCACCACATCGGCGCTGGTCAGCTCCGCGATGTGGATGTCGTCGATGCCGTCCAGGATGTCCACAGCGGCCCGCAGACCCGATCGGGCACCGCCGGGCAAGTCGATCTGGGTGATGTCGCCGGTGACCACCACCTTGGACCCGAAACCCAGCCGGGTCAAAAACATCTTCATCTGCTCGGCGGTGGTGTTCTGCGCCTCGTCCAGGACAATGAACGCGTCATTAAGGGTGTTGTGGGTGAGCAGGAAATCCTCGGTGACGTACAGCGAGTCCGCGGCGGCGACCTGGATGCACACCGCCTCTTCGGTGCCTGCGGGCTCGATGCGGTCGACGAAACGCATCGGCCGTCCACCGCCGGTCGTGTCGTACTTCGCCGCCTTACTGGCCAGCCGGAACGGGACAACCCCCTCGGGCAGGCGGATATCGAGGATGTGTGCATCGAATCGGTGATGCACGGCCCGACCACGCGCCAGTCCGGGTTTTCGCCCCGCGGCCGGCCTGGTGCGCTGGTTGACGACACCACCGAGCGATTGGACCAGGAACACCACGTCATCGCGCAGTCGATCAGACACTGTCGTGAACTGGATACGGCACGTCCGTCCTGGCTGTGTCACTGGGCCACCGTCGGAGTCGAGAAGTCCCTGGAGAACCGCAAGCCGCACCTCGGGCGAGTTGAGCAGGTAGTCCTCAGGAATGAACTTGGTGGCCGACCCTGTGCCGGCCAGACCCAATTGACGTACTGCACCCGTGACCGGGTTCTCCCTGGTGACAACCTGACCGGGGCCGCGGGCCCGATTCAATACGTAATCCACCGCGGACCTCTGGCGCACCGCGATCCCAGGGATGAGCCGTCCCAGAGCGTCCGCCAATTCGGGATCGTTGGAGGAGAAGCCGGGAGTCGTCGAACAGGTCAGACACCCGTCGCCCAGCAGCAGGCCGAGAGCGTACGGGTCGAGAGGGGCCGGCCGTGATTCGAAGTTCACCGGCGCACTGATCAGCGGTAGCTCGTAGCGGTGGTAGTGCGCCGCACGGAGGTTGCCGATCATCTCCTTGGTGCGCAGCACCCGCGCCGATTTCCCGCGACGCCGATCGTCACGGGTGTGGACCGACCACAGATGGTCACCGGAGGCCAGCGTCGACGCACCATCCTGTGTGTGGACCCGATAGATCTCCTTGAAGCCCTGGGGATAAACGCCGAGCACCTCGGTGGGGCGGCCGTCCGAGCCGATCACGAAATCCCCGACCTGAAGCTCGCCGATCGGACGGAAGCCGTTGGGCGTCAACACTTTGGTGAACACCGGTTGCGCCCGGCCCCGCATGTAGGCCAGCGGCGCCACCTCGATCACGCCAGCGCTCATCAGCTTGGGGATCAGCTCGGGATCCATCATGTCGTAGAGCGCGTCGTACAACGGACGCAGATACGGGTCGATCTTTTCGCTCAGGGTTCCGGGTAAAAACCCAAGGCGCTCACCGGCTTCCACCGCAGGCCGGGTCAAGATGATGCGGGTGACCTGTTTGGCCTGCAGTGCGCTGACCGCTTTGGCCATCGCCAGATACGTTTTGCCGGTGCCGGCGGGGCCGATGCCGAACACGATGGTGTTGGCGTCGATGGCGTCGACATAGCGCTTCTGGTTCAGCGTTTTCGGCCGGATCGTCTTGCCCCGCCGGGCCAGGATGTCGAGGGTGAGTACCTCGGCCGGGGATTCGCTGCCGGTGCCGGTCAGCATCGCCACGCTGTGGCGCACCGCTTCGGGGGTCAGCGGCTGACCGCCGGCCACGATCGCGAGCAGTTCGGAGACCACCCGTTCGGCCAGCGCCACGTCGGCGGGTTCCCCGGACAGCGTGATGGCGTTGCCCCGCACATGCAGATCGGCGGTCAGCACCCGTTCCAGGGCGCGCAGGTTTTCGTCGGCCGAACCCAGTAGACCCACGACGAGGTCGGGCGGAACATTGATGTTGCTGCGAACCTGGGAACTGGACGGCTCAACAGCGTTGGTGTCGCGGGGCGTCAAGGGGGGTCAGTGCCTGCTTTCCGGGTCGGCGCGGTCGAAAGATTGCCTTGATTCTACCGTCGGGCACCGTCACGTCCACGCAGTTGCGGGGTCGCTGGCGTCCGAGATCGACACCAGCGCGCAAATGTGCGGGTAGACGCCACGGTAGCGTCGATCTCGGCGCAAAAAGCGGGCAGTCTCGGCGCAGCAAAACGCGACACTCACCCCCAGCGGCCGGTCAGCACCCCCACCGCGCCCAACGCGACCGCGGCCGCGCTCGAGGTGCGCAGCACGGTCGGGCCCAGCCGGACCGCGACGGCGCCCGCGGCGGTCAGCGCCGCCAGCTCGTCGTCGGTGACACCGCCTTCCGGGCCGACCACCAGCAGCAACGCACTCGCCGGCGCCAGCGGCAGGTCGGCCAGCCCGTCTGCAGCCGAGGCGTCCAACACCGCCACCACCGCGCCCGAGGCCACCCGGTCCCGGACCAGGTCGGCCAGCGCCGGGGTGGACAGCACCCCGTCCACCGCCGGGATGTGGGCGCGCCGCGACTGGGCGGCCGCGGCCCGGGCCACCGCGCGCCAGCGGCGCAGCCCCTTGTCGACGCGGGCGCCGTCCCAGCGGGCCACGCAACGCGCGGCGGCCCAGGCCAGGAACGCGTCGGCGCCGGCCTCGGTGGCCAGTTCGATCGCCAGCTCGGACCGGTCGGATTTGGGCAGTGCCTGCACCACCGTCACCGGCGGCGCGGCCGGGTCAACCCGCCAGCGTTCCCGCACCCGCGCCACCAAGCCCCCGCGGTCGGCCTGTTCGACGTCGCAGCGGGCCAGCTGGCCGGCGCCGTCGCTGAACGTCACCTGCTCGCCGCGACGAATCCGCCGCACCACGGTGGCGTGAAAGACCTCCTCCTCGTCACGCAGGACGGCCAGCTCCCCGACGTCCGGCACGTCGTCGATGTAGAACAGGCCCGCCAAGGTCAGCGTCCGGTGAACGTCTCGCGCAGCCGGCTGAACAGTCCGCTGCTGGCGGTGCCCTGCGTGGACCGGACCTCGGCGGTGTCGCGGCTGCGTCGGCTCTTCAGTTCGCGCAGCAGTTCGGTGTCGCGGCCATCCAGCCGGTCGGGCACCACCACCTCGACGTGCACGTGCAGGTCGCCGCGCACCCCGGACCGCAGGTGCGGCATGCCGTGGCCGCGCAGGGTGATCACCGCGCCGGGCTGGGTGCCCGGAGCGACGGTGATCTCGGTGAGCCCGTCCAGGATGGCGTCCACCTTGACCGAGGTGCCCAGCGCCGCGTCGACCATCGGCACCGAGACGGTGCAGTGCAGGTCGTCACCGTCGCGGACAAAGATGTCGTGGGCCTGCTCGTGCACCTCGACATACAGGTCACCGGCCGGCCCGCCACCCGGGCCCACCTCGCCCTGGGCGGCCAGCCGGACCCGCATCCCGTCGCCGACACCGGCCGGGATCTTCACGCTGATCTCCCGGCGCGCCCGCACCCGGCCGTCGCCGCCGCACTGATAGCAGGGGTCGAGGATGACCTCGCCGACGCCGCGGCAGGTCGGGCACGGCCGCGACGTCATCACCTGACCGAGCAGCGAGCGTTGCACGCTTTGCACTTCGCCGCGTCCCCCGCAGGTGTCGCACGCCACCGGCTGCGAGTCGCCGTTGGTGCCGCGGCCCTGGCAGCGGTCGCACAGCACGGCGGTGTCCACGGTGACCTGCTTGGTCACCCCGGTGGCGCACTCGGCGAGGTCCAGCCGCATCCGCAGCAGCGAATCCGACCCGGGCCGGACCCGGCCGACCGGCCCGCGCGCGGCGGTGCCGCCGCCGAAGAACGCCTCGAACACGTCGCCCAGGCCGCCGAAGCCGGCGAAGCCACCGCCGCCGGCGGCCGCGGCGTTCTCCAGCGGATCCCCGCCCAGGTCGACGATGCGGCGCTTCTCGGGGTCGGACAGCACCTCGTAGGCGACGCTGATCTCCTGGAATTTGGCCTGCGCTGCCTCGTCGGGGTTGATGTCGGGATGCAGCTCACGCGCCAGCTTGCGGTAGGCGCGTTTGATCTCTGTATCGCTCGCGTTTCTGCCCACGCCGAGCAGACCGTAATAATCGCGTGCCACGCTTGACCTTTCCCACGCCGCCCCGGGCGGCCTCGTTCAAATCCCTGGATGCACGTTCATCGGGCACCCAGTACTTCGCCGATGTACAAAGCAACCGCAGCGACACTAGCGATAGTTCCTGGATAGTCCATTCGAGTGGGGCCCAGCACCCCCATCCCGCCGTAGATGGTGTCCATCGACCCGTACGCGGTCGACACCACCGAGGTGCCCACCATCTGCTCGGCCTCGGTCTCGTGGCCGATCCGCACGGTGACCTTGCCGGCCTCCTGCTGGGCGGTCAGCAGCCGCAGCACCACCACCTGCTCCTCCAGCGCCTCCAGGATGGAGCGCAGCGAACCGCCGAAGTCGGCGGTGTTGCGGGTCAGGTTGGCGGTGCCCCCCAGCAGCAAACGCTCGTCGTTGTGCTCCACCAGCGACTCCAGCAGCACCGTCGCCGCGCGGCCGACGGCGTCGCCCAACCCGCCGGTGCCGTCGAGCTGGCTGGCCAGGTCCGCGACCGCCACCGAGGCCGCCGGCAGCTTCTTGCCCTCCAGCGCCTGGCCGAGCAGCTCCCGCAGCTGGGCCACCTGGTGGTCGTCGATGACGTCGCCGAGTTCCACGATGCGCTGATCGACCCGGCCCGAGTCGGTGATCACCACCAGCAGCAGCCGGGCCGGGGACAGCGCCACCACCTCCAGGTGGCGCACCGTGGAGCGGGACAGCGTCGGATACTGCACCACCGCCACCTGGCGGGTCAGCTGGGCCAGCAGCCGCACCGCCCGGCGCAGCACGTCGTCGAGGTCGACCCCGGACTCCAGGAAGGACAGGATGGCGCTGCGTTCGGCCGTCGACAGCGGTTTGACGTCCTCGATCCGGTCAACGAACTCGCGGTAGCCCTTCTCGGTGGGCACCCGGCCCGAGCTGGTGTGCGGCTGGGTGATGTAGCCCTCCGCCTCCAGCACCGCCATATCGTTGCGGACCGTGGCCGAGGAGACACCCAGGTTGTGCCGCTCGACCAGGGACTTCGAGCCGATCGGTTCTTTGGTGGCGACGAAGTCGGCGACGATAGCGCGCAGCACCTCGAAACGGCGGTCGTCGGCGCTTCCCATCGTTGCGTTCACCTCCTCGACCGGTCCATTTTACGGTGACGCGCCGCCGCGCCGTCGCAGCGCGCTCGATGACCTGCTGCTGGCTGCGCTCACTTGACCGCTTCGCCCGGCCAGGGACTACCCTGTCTGACCATGGTCACGCCGAGGCGGCGGGCGTCGCGGGGGACGGTCGGCCGATGATTTTCAAAGGGGTCAGGGAGGGTAAGCCCTACCCCGAGCATGGGTTGTCCTACCGGGATTGGTCGCAGATTCCGCCGCGGCAGATCCGGCTGGATGAATTGGTCACCACCACCACGGTGCTGGCGCTGGACCGGCTGCTGTCGGAGGATTCCACCTTCTACGGGGATTTGTTCCCGCACGCGGTGAAGTGGAAGGGCATCGTGTATCTGGAAGACGGCCTGCACCGGGCGGTGCGGGCCGCGCTGCGGAACCGCACCGTGCTGCACGCCCGCGTGTTCGACATGGACGTGTTGGCCTAACTCTTCCGCGAGCGTGCGTGTCCCCGGTCGACACACCGGGCGGGTCGCCGGAACTGCGCACGCTCGCGCCCGCCGATCGGTCACATTCACCGCGCGCCGGGTGTCGAAGTAGTGAACCCACTACACCGAGGAGCACCAATGCCACGACTCGCCGGGGTGTCCGACCGGGATGCCGGCCCGGGCGCCAAGCTCGCGTTCTTTTTCACCAAGCGACGGTTCAAGCAGATGACCGGACTGCACACCGCGACCATGCTGGAGCCGCTGCGGATGTATGCCCATATTCCGGGCCTGCTCAACGCAATCGGTCGCCTGGAACTGTCGGAGTCCAAGCTGGACGTCCTCAGCCCCCGCGACCGCGCGTTGGCCGAGCTCAAGGCGGCGACGACGGTGCGCTGCGAGTACTGCATCGACCTGGGCTCCCAGATCGCCCGCGGGATCGGGATCACCGACGAGGAATTGCTGGCGCTGGCCGACTACCGCAACGCCGCGTGCTTCTCCGACGTCGACAAGCTGATCCTGGACTACGCCACCGCGATGAGCCGCACCCCGGTGCAGGTCAGCGACGAGCTGTTCGACGCGCTGCGGGCCCAGTTCGACACCCCGCAACTCGTTGCGCTCACCCACGTCATCAACCTGGGTAACTTTCGGGCCCGCTTCAACCTGGCGTTGGATATCGGCTCGTCGGGCTTTTCCGCCGGCCGGGTGTGCGCAATCCCCGACCGCCGATGACCGAAATCCCGTCGCTGACGGCATGTTTCGAGGAGGCACGGCCGCGGCTGCGCGCCCTCGCGCACCGCATGCTGGGCTCGGTCGACGACGCCGAGGATGCGGTGCAGGAAGCGTGGCTGCGGCTGCGCGGGGACTCCGGTGAGATCGCCAACGTCGACGCCTGGTTGACGACGGTGGTGGCGCGGATCTGCTTGAACATGCTGCGCGCCCGACGGACCCAGGACGCGTTCGTCGTGCAGGTGCCGGACCCGGTGGTGGAACCGGCGGCCGGCCCGGAACACCAAGCGCTGCTGGCGGATTCGGTGGGCTTAGCGTTGTTCGTGGTGTTGGAGACGTTGCCGCCGGCCGAGCGGCTGGCGCTGGTGCTGCACGACGTGTTCGCGGTGCCGTTCGAGGACGTCGCCGCCGTTGTGGACCGCACCCCGGCGGCCGCCCGGCAGTTGGCCAGCCGCGCCCGGCGCCGCATCCGGGACGCCGGGGCGCAACCCGACTGCGGGTTGACCGCCCAACGCGAGGTGGTCGACGCGTTTTTCGCCGCCGGCCGCGCCGGCGACTTCGACCGGTTGGTGTCGGTGCTGGACCCCGAGGTGGTGGCGCGCGGCGATTTCGGTCCCGGGGCGGTGCGCACGGTGCGGGGCGCGGCGGCGGTGGCCGGGTTGGCGCACAGCTACGCCGCGCCGCAACGCCAGCTGCACGACGCCACCGTCAACGGCGCGGCCGGCGTGGTGGTGTTCGTCGACGGTCAGGCGAACGCGATCATGGGCTTTGTGGTGCGCGGCGGGCGGGTCGCCGCGATCGACGTGCTGGCCGACCCGGCCCGCATCGCGCGGATCGACCTGAGTGCGGTGGCCGGGTAGCCGAGCGTCAGTGCGGCGCCAGCGCCTGCATCAACTCCACCGCGGAGTCGTGGGTGAGCACCCAGCCGCCCTGGTCGACGAACATCAGCGGCTTGGTGTCCGGGGCCATCTTGGGCCCGGAGATCTCCACGTTGGCGACGGCCTGGTTGGGGCCGGACGGGGCGACATTCACCACGTTGAACGTGTACGGCAGCTCCCCGTCCCGGTAGGACTTCCGCAGGTTGTGGTCCAGCACATGACCATCGTTGGAGGCGATGCCGTTTTCGACCAGGTTCTGCTTGTCCTTGTAGGAGACGCCCGCATTGGTCAGGTTCGTCAAGATGTCGGTCACCTGCTGATTGCTGGGCAGATTCTGGCCGGGGCCCGGGTTCTCGGCGGGCTCCGGCGCCGGGTTGGGCGCCGGTGGCGCCGGCGGCGGGTCCAGCGGCAGCGGGGCACCGAAGACGACGGGCTGGACCTGCGCCGACGTGCCGCCGACGGCCGCCGTCGCCCCGGCGGCTGCGGCTCCGATCGCGGCCGCCGCGGCCGCTCCGATGACGAGCAATTTCCCGGCCATGAACCGTCCCCTTCGCGTCGCTGTCGATGGGCAAGGCTACCCGCGCCGCCGTCGCGAACGTGCGCAAAACACGTATTCACCACGGCGTGTCGGCCGGGTCGGGTAGCCGGGGGGAGTCGCACCCCCCGGCTCCCACAGAACCGTACGTGAACCTCTCGG
>NZ_JBGGKS010000041.1:0-15376 GCF_041287095.1 Mycobacterium sp. pUA109
GCACAACACCGCATCAGAAAGCTCTACCTACATCGAGCTCCCTTCCACGTTCAGGACGCACGGACACGCACGCTCGCGGCAGAAGGCGACCAGTCCCCTACTTGATCAGGGGGTCGCGGGGCATACCGAGGATCCGCTCGGCGATCTGATTGCGGGTCACCTCCGAGGTGCCGCCGGCGATCGCCATCCCGCGGGCGCCCATCACCATCCGGCCGGTCAGCGCCGCCGGCCCGTCGGTCAGCGCGACCTCCGGGCCCAGCAGCGCCGCCCAGATCGCTGCACCCTCACCCATGTGCTCGGCCAGGGTCAGCTTGGTGACGTTGCCTTCCGGTCCGGGCCCGGCGCCCTCGATGGCGCGGGCGGCGCGGCGCAGGTTCAGCAGCCGCAGCGCATGCTCCTCGGCCAAGAAATTGCCGACCCGCACCCGGGCGCCCGCCAGCCGGTCTTCGTGCTGCCGGGTCAACCCCACCAGCAGCTGCGCCACACCTTCGTAATACGACCCGCCGCCACCGATGCTGACCCGCTCGTTACCCAAGGTGGCCCGGGCGACGGTCCACCCGGTGTTGGGCTCGCCGACCACATCCTCATCGGGCACGAAGACGTCGTTGAAAAACACCTCGTTGAAGTCCGACCCGCCGGTGATCTGCCGCAGCGGGCGCACCTCCACCCCGGGCGCCTTCATGTCGACGATCACCGTGGTGATCCCGGCATGCTTGGCCGCGTCGGGGTCGGTGCGCACGGTGGCCAGCCCGCGGCGACAGTAGTGCGCCCCCGACGTCCACACCTTCTGCCCGTTGATCTTCCAGCCACCGTCCACCCGGACCGCACGCGTCTTGACCGCCGCGGCATCCGATCCGGCGTCGGGCTCGGAGAACAGCTGGCACCACACCTCGTCCTGGCGCAGCGCCTTCTCCACGAAGCGTTCGATCTGCGAATCGGTTCCGTGCTGGATCAGCGTCAAAATCACCCAGCCGGTGATCGAATAGTCGGGCCGCTTAATGCCGGCGGCGGCGAACTCCTCCTCGATCACCAGCTGCTCGACCGCGGTCGCGGCCCGGCCCCACGGCTTGGGCCAGTGCGGCATGATGTAGCCGGTCTCGATCAGCTTGTCGCGCTGCGCATCCGGATCCAGCGCAGCGATCTCGGCGGCGTCGGCGCGGATAGCGGTGCGCAGCTCCTCGGCCTCCGGTGGCAGATCCAGGCTGTTGGCCCGGCTGACACCGGCCGCGGTGGCCTCGAATACGTCACGGGCGGGGGTGTCCCCACCGAAGATGGCCCGCACCGTCAGCGCGCGGCGCAGATGCAGGTGCGCGTCGTGCTCCCAGGTGAAGCCGATCCCGCCGTGCACCTGGATGTTGAGTTCGGCGTTGCGCGCATAGGTGGGAAACGCCAGCGCGGCAGCGACGGCCGCGATCAGCCGGAACTGGGCCTCGTCGTCGGCGGCGGCCCGGGCGGCGTCCCACACCGCCGCGGTCGCCGACTCCGCGCCCACCAGCATGTTGGCGCAGTGGTGTTTGACCGCCTGGAAGGTGGCGATGGTGCGCCCGAACTGCTGGCGCACCTTGGCGTAGTCGACCGCGGTCTCCACGCAGTCGGCCGCACCGCCGACCGCCTCGGCCGCCAGCAGCGCCCGCGCCCGAGCCCGCACGGATTCGTAAGCGGCGGGCAGGATGTCGTCGTCGGTGACGGCGACATCGGTCAGCCGCACCCGCCCGGAACGCCGGGTGGGGTCCAAGTTCTCGGGCACCTCGACCGAGATGCCGGCCCGATCCCGGTCGACCACCAGCACGTCCTCGCCGGTGGTGATCACCAGCAGGTCGGCCAGTCCCGCGCCCAGCACGATGCCGGCGTCGCCGCTGGCCACCCCGTTCTCGACGCGGACCGCACCGCCGACCCCCACCCCGGCGGTGACGGTTCCGTCGATCAGGCCGGGCAGCAGCCGGGCCTTCTGGTCGGTGGTGCCGTCGGCGGCGATCACCGCCGAGGCGATCACGGTGGGCACGAACGGTCCCGGCGCCACCGCCCGGCCGAGTTCCTCGACCACCACCACCAATTCGGGCAGCCCGTACCCGGAGCCGCCGTGCTGCTCGTCGATGTGCAGCCCGAGCCAGCCGAGCTCGACGAGGTCCGACCAAAACGGTGGTCGGGCCTCGTCAGCGGCGTCCAGCAGCTCACGCGCGGCCCAGCGCGCCTTCTGCGCGGTGAGGAAGCCCCGGGCTACCTCGGCGAGTTCGCGATGGTCGTCGGTCAGTGCGATACCCATCAGGGCCTCCTCGTCGAGGGATGCGGGGGCTCAGCCGAGCCAGTGCACTGAGCGTACTTAAAGGTACGGGGCGCGCGTCACTTGGGCGCGAACCGCTGCCCCGCGTCCAGCCGCAGGCACTGCCCGTTGAGCATCGGGTTGTCCACGATGGCCGCGGCCAGCTTGGCGTACTCCTCGGGCCGGCCCAGCCGCTTGGGGAACGCCGCGTCCTTGGTCAGGGCGGTGGCGTATTCGTCGGGGATGCCCTTGGTCAGCCCGGTCGCGAACAGGCTCGGCGCGATGGCCAGCACCCGGATGCCCAGCGACCCCAGGTCCCGCGCGGCGGTCAGGCACATCCCGGCGATGCCGGCTTTGGCTGCGGTGTAGGCGACCTGACCGATCTGGCCCTCGAACGCGGCGATCGAGGCGGTGTTGATGATGACGCCGCGCTCGTCGTCCTCGGGCTCGTTCTTGGCCATGTGGGCCGCCGCCAACCGGGTGATGTTGAAGCTGGCGATCAGGTTGAGGTCGATGACCGACCGGAACGCGTCCAGGTCGTGCGGTCCGGACTTCGACAGTGTCCGTTGGGCGATGCCGCCGCCGGCGGTGGTCACGATGACGTGCAGCCCGCCCAGGCCGTCGACCGCGCTGCCCAGCGTCTCCTCGGTGCCGGCGAAGTCGGTGACGTCGACCGGGTAGAACTCGCCGCCGATGCCGGCCGCGACGTCCTTGCCGTCCGAACCTTCCCGGTCGAGCACCGCGACGCTGGCGCCGCGGTTGGCCAGCAGTTCGGCGGTGGCGCGGCCCATGCCCGAGGCGCCACCGATGACCACCACCTTCTTGCCCTGGATCTCCATCCAAACCTCCTTGGTTGTTTTAGCTATCAATGCAAATTAGCGCGACCGGTGTGGCCGCTGCGCCCAGGGTGGGCGTGGGAAGCTGAGTTGTGCTTCTGGTCGATGTCGCGGTCGCCTCCAGCGAGGTGGCCGAGGTCGACGCACGCCGGGCGAAGGTCGCGCGCATCGCCGACCTGCTGATCCGGGCGCGGCCCGATCCCGCGGTGGTGGCAATCCTCGTCTCCTGGCTCTCCGGTGACCTGCCGCGACGCCTGGGCGTCGGGTGGGCCACGTTGCGGTCGTTGCCGGCGGCGGGGCCGCGGCCGGTGTTGACCGTCGCCGGCGCCGACGCCGCCTTCACTGAAATCGCAACAGTATCAGGAACGGGATCGCGGGTGCGGCGCACCCAACTGCTGCACGACCTGTTCACGGCGGCCACCGCGGCCGAACAGACCTTCCTGCGTCGGCTGCTCAGCGGCGAGCTGCGCCAGGGCGCGCTGAGCGGGGTGATGACCGACGCGGTGGCCGCCGCGGCCGGGGTCCCGGCGGCCGCGGTGCGCCGCGCGGCGATGCTGGGCGGGGATCTGCCGGCGGTGGCCGCCGCGGCGCTGACCGGCGGCGCCGACGCGCTGGCGGCCTTCACGCTGCGGGTGGGCCGACCCGTCGGCCCGATGCTGGCCCAGATCGCCACCGACGTCGCCGACGCGCTCGAACGCCTCGGCGGCGCCGGCGTTTTCGAAGCCAAGCTGGACGGCGCCCGGGTGCAGATCCACCGTCGCGGCGATGAGGTCACCGTCTACACCCGAAGCCTCGACGACGTCACCGCCCGGCTGCCCGAAGTGGTGGCGGCGACCCTCGCGTTGCCGGTCACCGCGCTGATCGCCGACGGCGAGGCGATCGCGCTGCGGCCGGATCACCGGCCGCAGCCGTTCCAGGTCACCGCGTCACGGTTCGGCCGCTCCGTCGACGTCGCGGCCGCCCGGGCCGCCCAGCCGCTGTCGGTGTTCTTCTTCGACGTCCTGCACCGCGACGGCGTCGACCTGCTCGACGCGCCGACCACCGACCGGCTGGCGGCCCTCGATGAGATCGTGCCGGCGGCGCACCGGGTCGACCGGCTGGTCACCGCCGACCCGGCGGCCGCCGAGCAGTTCCTGGCCGCGACGCTGGCCGCCGGCCACGAAGGCGTGGTGGCGAAGTCGTTGACCGCGGCGTATCAGGCGGGGCGCCGCGGAGCGGGCTGGTTGAAGGTCAAACCGGTGCACACGCTGGATCTGGTGGTGCTGGCCGTCGAGTGGGGCTCGGGGCGGCGCAGCGGAAAGCTGTCCAACATTCACCTGGGCGCGCGGGACCCGGCCACCGACGGCTACGTGATGCTGGGCAAGACCTTCAAGGGCATGACCGACGCCATGCTGGACTGGCAGACCGCCCGGTTCTTGCGGCTGGCGGTCGGCCCCACCGACGGCTACCTGGTGCGGCTGCGGCCCGAGCAGGTCGTCGAGATCGCCTTCGACGGGGTGCAGCGCTCCGCCCGCTATCCGGGTGGGCTGGCGCTGCGGTTTGCCCGGGTGCTGCGCTACCGCGACGACAAACCCGCCGCCGAAGCCGACACCATCGACGCCGTGCGCGCCCTATATCCGGGCTGAGCGCTCACCGGGCACACGCACCACCGTCGTGTAAGGATCACGCCGAGCACAAACTCCAACGTGAGGGGGGCGCCGTGGCGGTATCGACCGCGCCGGACCGGACGGACGACGGGCACGTCAGCTATATCCGCACCGACGCCGACCTGCCGCCGGTCGCGATCGTCGACCGCTCCCCCATCACCGGCCGGCACAAGCTGATCTTCGGGATCATCGCCCTAATCGGCGCGGTGGCGTGGGTGGTCATCGCGTTCGCCCGCGGCGAGACGGTCAACGCCGTCTGGTTCGTGATCGCCGCGGTGTGCACCTACGTGATCGGCTACCGCTGCTATGCGCGGCTGATCGAGCTGAAGATCGTGCGGCCGCGCGACGAGCACGCCACCCCGGCCGAAATCTTCGAGAACGGCACCGATTACATGCCGACCGACCGGCGGGTGCTGTTCGGTCACCATTTCGCCGCGATCGCCGGGGCGGGGCCGTTGGTCGGGCCGGTGCTGGCCGCCCAGATGGGTTATCTGCCGGGCACCATCTGGATCATCATCGGGGCGGTGCTGGCCGGCTGCGTGCAGGACTATCTGGTGCTGTGGATTTCCACGCGGCGGCGGGGCCGGTCGCTGGGCCAGCTGGCCCGCGAGGAGCTCGGCGCGGCCGGTGGCGCGGCCGCCATCGTCGGGATCCTGGTCATCATGGTGATCCTGATCGCGGTGCTGGCGCTGGTGGTGGTGCGGGCCCTGGCGCAAAGCCCGTGGGGGGTGTTCTCCATCGCCATGACCATCCCGATCGCGGTGTTCATGGGCTGCTACCTGCGGTTCCTGCGGCCGGGCCGGGTCTCCGAGGTGTCGCTGATCGGGGTGGTGCTGCTGTTGCTGGCCGTGGTCTCCGGCCGCTGGGTGGCCGAAACATCCTGGGGCGCGGCGTGGTTCAGCCTGTCGCCGGTGACGCTCGGCTGGTGCGTGATCGGCTACGGGTTCGCCGCGTCGGTGCTGCCGGTATGGCTGTTGCTGGCGCCGCGCGACTACCTGTCGACGTTCATGAAGGTCGGCACCATCGCGCTGCTGGCCGTCGGCATCCTGATCGCCCGCCCGGTCATGCAAGCACCGGCCGTCTCGGCGTTCGCCGGCGGCGGGGACGGTCCGGTGTTTTCCGGGGCGCTGTTTCCGTTCCTGTTCATCACCATCGCCTGCGGCGCGCTGTCCGGGTTTCACGCGCTGATCTCCTCGGGCACCACCCCCAAGCTGCTGGAGAAGGAAAGCCAGATGCGGCTGATCGGCTACGGCGGCATGCTCACCGAATCGTTCGTCGCGGTGATGGCGCTGATCACCGCGTCGCTGGTGGACCAGCATCTGTACTTCACGCTCAACGCGCCGGCCGCCCAGACCGGCGGCACCGCCGGCAGTGCCGCGGCCTACGTCAACGGGCTGGGCCTGCGCGGGGCGCCGGTGCGCGCCGAACAGATCACCCAGGCCGCCACCGGGGTCGGGGAAACCTCCATCGTGTCGCGCACCGGTGGGGCGCCGACGCTGGCGTTCGGGATGTCGGAGGTGTTGCACCGGGTGTTCGGCGGTGCCGGCCTCAAGGCGTTCTGGTACCACTTCGCGATCATGTTCGAGGCGTTGTTCATCCTGACCACCGTGGACGCCGGCACCCGGGTCGCCCGGTTCATGCTGTCCGATGCGCTGAGCAACCTGGGTGGCCCGCTGCGCCGGCTGCGCGACCCGAGCTGGCGTGCGGGCGCCTGGGGGTGCAGCCTCGTGATGGTCGCCGCCTGGGGCGGCATCCTGCTGATGGGTGTGACCGATCCGCTCGGGGGTATCAATACGCTGTTTCCGCTGTTCGGCATCGCCAACCAGCTGCTGGCCGCGATCGCGCTGACGGTGGTCACCGTCGTGGTCATCAAGCAGGGAAAGTTGAAGTGGGCGTGGATACCCGGGGTCCCGCTGCTGGCCGATCTGGCGGTCACCCTGAGCGCGTCGTGGCAGAAGATTTTCTCCGCCGACCCGCGGGTGGGCTACTGGGCTCAGCATTTCCAGTATCGGGCGGTCCAGCGGGCCGGGTCGGCGACGCACCCCGATCAGCTGGATGCCGTCATCCGCAACACCTTCATTCAGGGCACCCTGTCGGCGCTGTTCGCCGCGGTCGTCATCGTGGTGGTCGCCGCCGGAGTCCTGGTGGCGCTGCGCGCCCTCCGCGGCCAGCACACACCGGCGAACCAGGAGGAGCCGGTGCCGTCGCGGCGGTTCGCGCCGGCGGGCCTGATCCCGACGACCGCCGAACGGGAGGTGCAGGCACAATGGGACGCGCACGCCGGCTAGCCCGCCAGATCGGTTGGTACTGGGGAACATTGATGGGCGACACGCACTACCGGCGCTACCTGGAGTACCGCCGCCGCGCCCATCCCGGCGAACCGGTGCTCTCCGAGCGGGACTACTGGCGGCGCCGCTACGACGCCGACCCGGGTGCACGCTGCTGTTGAGACCGGCTACCGTCTAGGGGGACCAACCAACTGGTTAGGAGAACCCGATGGATTTGCAGTGGTCGGTGGCCGATTCGGCGTTCCGCGACGAGGTCCGCGCCTTTCTGGACGCGAAACTGACCACGGAACTGCGGCAGGCCGGGACCCTGATGACCAGCGTCTACGCCGACCACGACGCCAGCATGGCCTGGCAGGCGATCCTGCATGAACGTGGCTGGGCGGCACCGGCCTGGCCGGTCGAGCATGGCGGCTGCGACTGGACGCTGACCCAGCACTACATCTTCGCCCGCGAGTCGATTCTGGCGGGCGCCCCGTCGTTGTCGCCGATGGGGATCAAGATGGTCGCGCACGCCATCGTCGCCTTTGGGACACCGGCGCAAAAGGAATTCTTCCTGCCCCGCATCCTGACCGGTGAGGTGTTCTTCTGCCAGGGCTATTCCGAGCCGGAGGCGGGATCGGACCTGGCGGCGCTATCGATGGCCGCGGTCCAGGACGGAGACCACCTGGTGTGCACCGGAAGCAAGATCTGGACCACCCATGCCCGCGAAGCGAATTGGATGTTCGCCCTGGTGCGCACCTCGAGGTTGGCGAAGAAGCAGCAGGGCATCACCTTCGTGCTGCTGGATATGACCTCGCCGGGCATCGAGATCCGCCCGTTGGTGATGACCTCGGGCGAAGAGGTGCAAAACCAGGTGTTCTTCGACGCGGTCCGGGTGCCCAAGGAGAACGTGATCGGCCAGATCGACGACGGCTGGACGGTGGCCAAATACCTGCTGGAGTTCGAACGCGGCGGTGGTGCCGTGGCGCCCGCCCTGCAGGTGATGGCCGACGAGGTCGCCCAGGCGGCGGCGACCCAGCCCGGGCCGGCGGGCGGCCGCTTGGTCGACGACCCGACGTTTGCGGGCCGTCTCGCCGACGCCCGCCTCCGCACCGAGGTGCTGGAGATCCTGGAGTACCGCACGCTGTCCGTGGTGGCGGCCGGCGGCAACCCCGGCCCGGCGTCGTCGATGCTGAAGATCCTCGGCACCGAACTGAGCCAAATCCTGACCGAACTCGCGCTCGCGGCGGCCGGGCCCCGCGGCCGGGTGTACCAGCCGCACGCGACCCGGCCGGGCGGGCCGGTGGTCGAATTCGAGCCGCCGCCGGATGGCTACGTCAGCGGCGAAGCGTGGCAGGCGGTCGCGCCGCTGCGCTACTTCAACGACCGTGCCGGTTCAATCTATGCCGGCAGCAACGAAATTCAGCGCAACATTCTGGCCAAAGCGGCGTTGGGACTCTGATGGACTTCAACCTCACCAAAGAACAGCAGCTGCTGCGCGACGGCCTGGCCAAGTTTTTGGCTACCCGCTACGACCTGACCGCCAGCCGCGGCGCGGCCAAGACCGGCGCCGGCTGGCAGCCCGACATCTGGCGGGCGTTCGCCGAAGAACTCGGCATCCTGGGCGCCACCCTGCCGGAGGAGGTCGGCGGGATGGGCGGCGGCCCAGTCGAATTGATGGTGATCGCCGAGGAGCTGGGCCACGCGCTGGTGATCGAACCCTACGTGGACACCGTCGTGGTGGCCGGTGGCCTGCTGCGGCGGGCCGGTGGGGAGGGCGCCGGATCGGTGCTGGCGGCGGTCGCGGCCGGCGACGCGATCGTCACGGTGGCGGCGACCGAACCGGAGTCCGGCGATGACCTGGCCCGCCTCGCCACCACCGCGGTGCGCGACGTCGACGGCTGGCTGCTGACCGGGACCAAGATCGTCGCCGTCGGCGCGCCGTTGGCCACCCACCTGCTGGTCACCGCCCGCACCCCCGACACCGACGGGGTCTCGCTGTTCCTGGTCGAGCTCGCGGCCGCCACCGCCGGCATCGCGATGCACCCCTACCGGACCATCGATGACCGCCGCGCCGCGGATGTGGTGTTGCAAGGTCTGCGCCTGCCGGGCTCCGCGCTGGTGGGCGTCGCCGGACAGGCCGGCCCGTCGCTGCAGCAGGCCCGTGACGAGGGCGCGGCGGCCGTCGCCGCCGAAGCGGTCGGGTGCATGCGGAAAGTGTTGGCCGACACCGTCGCATACTGCAAACAACGTCAGCAGTTCGGCCAGCCGATCGGCAGTTTCCAAGCGCTGCAACACCGCATGGTGGACATGTACCTGGAACTCGAGCAGGCGGTCGCGGCGGTTTACCTCGCGGTGCTCAACCTGGATGCCGATTCGGCCACCCGAGCCCGTGCGGTCTCGGCGGCTAAGGCGACGATCGGCCGGGCGGCCCGCTTCATCGGCCAAAACGCCGTCCAGTTGCACGGCGGGATGGGCATGACCGAGGAGCTGGCCGTCGGGCATTACTTCAAACGGCTCACCGCTCTGCAGTACGAATTCGGCAGCACCGACTACCATGTCGCGCGGTTCGCCGAGTTGACGGCGCCTCAACCCGTGCGCTGAGGCACCGGGCGCGAAGTTCGCGCGAACCACACGATGCCCGCCTGGCCGCCACCGGCCCGGGTCAGCGAGGTTTTCGGAAGCGCTGGATCCCCCAGGCGAGGTAGCCGTGGTCGGCGGCGTCCACCCATTCTTTGAGCCCCAACAGCATCTTATCCAGGTACGCCGCCGAGGATTTCTGCTCAAGCTCCACCCGCCGGGCCTCGAGTTCCTCACGCACCCGGTCGTAGTGGGTGCGCAGGTTCCCCACGAGATCGATCTGGTCAACAACGTCGAACCCCACCGCCTGCGCCGCCTCGCGGTAGAAGCGCATCGAGCCCAGGTCGGCCAGGTTGAGCCGGTCGTAGACCGGCTGTAGCACGTCGTCGGCCTGCATCGGGTCGGTGAAGATCATTTCGCCGCCAGGCTTGAGCACCCGGAACGCCTCTGCGAGCACTTTCCGGCGGTCCGGGGCGTGCAGGATCGCGTCCTGCGACCAGACGACGTCGTAGTTGTCGTCCGGCTCCGGAATGTGGTCAAAGCTGCCGTGCCGGACCCGAATCCGCTCCTCCAGGCCGGCGCGGCGGTTCTTGTACCGGTTGGTGTCGTTTTGTGCATCGGAGATGTTGAGGCAGGTCACCGAACAACCGTGCGCACCGGCCAGGCGCCGCGCGGCCCCGCCGTAACCGGCGCCGAGATCCAACACGCTACTGCCGTCGAGATGACCGAGGCGCCCGATCATCGTGTCCACCGTCGCGACGCTGGCTACGCTGATGTCGCGGGTGTCCTCGTAGCAGCCAACGTGGATGTCCTCACCACCCCAGATCATCGAGTAGAACCCGTCGGCGTCGTCGCTGTCGTAGTAGGCCTCCGTCGCCGCTTGGGCACTCGCCGGCCCGGCAGCGTGCCCGCCGCTGGGCAACACCGACTTCTCCGCGATGTGGATGAAGAAATCCGGCTCGTTGTCCTGATAGGTCTCCTGAAAGTCACCGTAGGTCCGCACCCGTTCGAAGCCGGCCTCCCGCATCAAGCGACGGACATAGTTTTTGCGCAGCGGAAACATGTTCAGCGTGTATTCCGAGCCGTCGGGGAACTCGTATTTAAAGCGCGCCAAACCGTCGTCGACATGTTCCGGCGCGGCCGAGACCCGGTCTCCGCAATAGTAGTATTTGTGCTTCGATTTGAAGCCGTGATCGAGCATCTCGTCGTAGTTGCGCTGATCGAGGATCAAGATCCCGTCGTGTCGCAACGCCGCGTAGAACTCGGCCAGGGCGCGGCGACGATCTTGCTCGGCGTGCAGGTGCGTGAACGAGTTGCCCAGGCAGATGATGGCGTCATACTTGCCGTGGATGCCCCGGTTCAGCTGACGCCAATCCGCTTGGACGGTCTTAAGAATGAGCCCCCGCTTCTGACCGTTCTCGAAGGCCTTGGCGAGCATAGCCGCCGACCCGTCGGCGCTGGTGACGTCGAATCCCGCCTCGGTCAGGCGGACGGAATGAAAGCCGGTCCCGGTGGCGACGTCGAGGATGCTCTCCTTACCCCGGGCATGCAGCACATCGATGAAGAACCGACCCTCTGACTGGGCTCGGGCGTCCCAATCGATGAGTTCGTCCCACTTTTCAACGAAACTCATGACGTATTCGCCGCGATACAGATCTGTCTCGCGGTCGGCTAACGGGTCAGCGCCGTAATGCTGTTCACGCGATCGCAAGTCCGTGTTGTCTTGAACGATGGGAATTCTGGACATTTAACCTCCCTCTCACGTTTCCGTCGCACGTGATCGGAACAGCCCGGCGCGCGCGGAGACCCGCTGGTCGAGGAATACGCGAACCACTGGCGGGCCAGGACGGAAACTTGTCCTCGCGACGCGCCCCGTG
Organism: Mycobacterium sp. pUA109; assembly: GCF_041287095.1. Lineage (NCBI taxonomy): Bacteria > Bacillati > Actinomycetota > Actinomycetes > Mycobacteriales > Mycobacteriaceae > Mycobacterium > Mycobacterium sp. pUA109. Next base: position 11,467 of record NZ_JBGGKS010000041.1, read on the forward strand.
GAGCGGAGAAAAGGCACTCCGCCAGGGTGCCCGAACATACGGCACCCAAAACGTCGCCGGGCCGGCCACCGAACCGTCGCTTTCTGCACCGCCGCCTAAGTGTAGGTGCTCGACGGCTCCCGTGTGCGGCTAGAGGGCGAGACCGCGTTTCCCGCTAAAACATCGGCGCGAGCATGAGGGCAATGCTGGCCGCCATCAGTGCCTGACTGAGCAGTTCCACCCGAGCCACCGGTGCACTGCACGAGGCGGTGGCGCGCACGGCGAAGCACCGGTACAACCACCACACCGTGGCCGCCACGAAGGCCACCGACGCCGTCGCGTTGACGACGGCGATCCATCCCGATGCGAAGGCGGTTCCCGCCGTCGCTGACCCCGACATGGCCATCCCACTCATCTCCGCGTGGGGATGGTGGGCGGGGTGACCGGTCTGATCGAGCGGGCCTCCGTGCATCACGGCGTACATCCAGGCCATCGCCACCATCATCGTGGCGTAGTAGCCATTGGTGACCCGGTCGGGGCGGCCGCCGCAGCCGCGGGCGCCGGCGACCACGAACCAGGCGGCGGCCAGCAGAAAGAAGACCATTGGCGCGACGACCGGGAGGTGCTCCCCCGCGGGCCAGGCCATCACGATCATGGCCATCGCCATAATCAGGTGCAAGACGTGATTGACCGCGCTGGGCCATCGAGAGCGTTCTGCGCCAAGGACGTAAAGGTATCCGACGATGCTGACGCCGAGCAGCGCGGTGACGATCCACCGCACCACGAGGTCACCGGTCACAAGGCTGCACACTCACGGCCTGGTCGACACTGCTGACACACCGGCGGTCATCTCCTCGGTCTCACTACCGGACGCGGTTGGGCCTGCCGAGCTCGTCCACCCAGCGCCGCCGCTAGACCATACCCCGGAGGGGTATGGCGGTCAACGCGACACCCCCGCGGGCCGTCAGACCTGGTCGGCGAGGTGGGCGCGTTGGGCGGCGATGGCGCCGCCGAGCCAGCGCCGAACAAACCGGCGCAACTCCGCGGGGCTGCGCGCGGGGTCGTTGGGGGCGACAAAGAACGACAGCATGGTGCGCAGGGCGAACTCGACGAGGTCGCGCAGCGCGGCGTCGTCGTAGCCGTAGCGCTGCCAGTCGACGTCGAACCGGGTGATCATCCGCATCCCCAACTCCTGGGCCTCCGGCGAGGCCAGACCGCTGGAGTGGGTGCTGAGGTACGGATCGGACAGCAGGATGCCCAGGTGCGGGGTGCGCGCGACGGCGTCCAGGGTGTACAGCACCCCCTCGGTCATGGCGTCGGCGGGATCGTGGATGCCGCGCACGCGCTCGGCGAGCTGATCAAAGAAGTCGTCGACCGAGGCGATCGCGGCGGCTTCCATCAGCGCGTCGGCGGTCGGGAAATACCGGTACACGGTCTGCCGGATGACACCCAGCGACTCGGCGACATCGGCGATGCTGATCGCCGATCCGGTGCTGGACAGCAGCTCGACGGCCGCGGCAACGATACGCCGGGAAGCCTCCTCGTCGCTGGCGGGCGGATCCCCACCCCACCCGCGCCTGCGCGCCATCGTTGACGACCTCCCGCTCGCGTTGACGAATCCGCGACTCCCCTGTAATCATACGACCATACACAGGGCGTCTTATTTGTATGATTACTGGTGAAGTGAGGTATTGCCGACGATGACGGATCTGCAGATACGCAAGATGCGGTTTGCGTTCGCCGACCACCCCGTTCCGTTTCTGTGGAACGAAACCAACCCGGCGTTTTCCTCGATGGCCAATGCGGTGTCGTTCCTGGCCATCGCCTTCGAGAAGATGATCGGCAGCATGATCCCGGAGGCCATGCCCTTCATCACCGACCCGGCGGTGGCCGAGGAAGCCGACGCGTTTGTGCGCCAGGAGGGCCAGCACGCGATGGCGCATCGCCAGCACGCCAAGGGATTGATCAAAAGCCATCCCGGGCTCAAGGAAACCCTCAACGAGGTGATCGCGGCCTTTGACGATCTGACCGCCCACAAGCCGTTGAACTACCGGCTGGCCTACACCGCCGACCTGGAGGCGACGTTCACCCCGGTGTTCAAACTGATGCTGGACAACGACGCCACCCTGTTCGCTCCCGGAGACGACCGGGTGGCCTCGCTGTTCTTGTGGCACTTCGTCGAAGAGGTCGAGCACCGCAGCTCGGCGCTGATCATCTACGACGCGGTGGTGGGCGACCCGTGGTATCGGATGCGGATGGTGCCGTCGATCTTCAAACACGTGCTCGACGTAATCCAGATCGCCTGCGAGGGCTTCAACAAGCACGTGCCGCTCAGTGACCGCAAGATCGATTCGATGAGCATGTTCGCCCGCTACCGGCGCAAGCAAGCGCTGTTGCGCCGGCTGCCGTTTGGCCGAGCGGTGGACAACGGGCCGATGGATCGCGCGTTCGCGCACCTGTCGTTGCGTGAGCAGCTGGTCGCGATGAAGGGGGTGGTGCGCAGCCAGCTGCCCAACCACAATCCCGCCCACGAGACGCTGCCGGCACTGGCCGGCGACTGGTTCGCTCGCTACGACGCCGGTTACGACGTGACCCACTGGTACACCGCGGCTCCGGACAGCGCCCATGTCTGAGCACTGCACGCCCACCTTCGACAAACTCGCTGAATCGCTGGGCTTTTCCTGCCAGACCGCGGGCGGGCCGATCGAATTCCGCAACCCGTTCGGGTTGGAGAACTGGACCCTGCCGGTGCTGGAGGTCACGGTCATCACCGGCGCGGTGCTGGCCCTGGTGTACGCGATCATTCGGCTGCGTCGGCACCGGGACGCCACCAACCTGGTGTTGTGGTTCGGTGCCATCGCCTATCTGCTCATCATCGAGCCGCCGCTGTACTTTCCGGCCGCGTTCGGCATCGACGGCCAGGTCGACACCATGTTCGCCCACAACGTGTTTACCGTCGACTTCCTGTGGGGCCGGTTACCACTCTACATCGTGGCCATCTACCCGATGATGGCCACCGTCGCCTTCGAGATCGTGCGCAGCCTCGGGATTTTCCGCCGCTACGGCACCGTGATCGGGGCGGTGTGTGTCGGGTTCGTCCACCACGCCTTCTACGAGATCTTCGACCACCTGGGCCCCCAGCTGCGGTGGTGGGAGTGGTCGGTCGACAACCCGCTCAACCAGCCGATGTTCGACTCGGTTCCGCTGCCCAGCGTGGTGGTGTTCGCCGCGCTGTGGCCGATGTCACTGGCGTTCTGCGTGCAGTTCTTCGTGGGCCGGCACATCGACGCCGGCCGCCGTTTCGGCGCCGGCCAACTGGTGTGGCGCACCGTCGTGGTCGGGATCCTGGCCTCGGTCGGCACCGGAATCCTGCCGTTGCCGGCGACCCTGCTGGGCTCGCTGACCGGAAGCACCACGGTGATCGGTATCGCCTACGCCGCCGAACTCGCCGCGCTGACCGTCGTCGCCGGGTACATCTTCGTCCAACAATGGCAGCGGTTCCGCCACGGCGGGGTGAGCATTCTCGACGGCGTACCCGCCAGCCGGGGCTACGCCAACCCGTTGATAACCGGTTACGCCGCAGCTTATCTCGGGGTTATGGCGGTGCTGTGGCTCAGCGCGCTGCCGGCCTACTTCGGTGCCGTGCACGGCGTCACCACCAACGGCGATCCCACCGGCAGCCTCTGGTACACCGTGGGGTGTTTCCTTCTCGCCGGCCTGTGCGTGTTCGCGGCGCGCAGCGTCAATCGCGCCGTGGCCACGTCGGCGGATGTCGAGGCCGCACCCACGCCGGCGTAGCCGGTCACACCGCCGTTGCGGCCACGTTGACTCCGCGCCAAACCCCTGGCCGCCGCGTTGATGCGATGAAGGGGCGGGGCCTCCGCTCCCGTGACGTTCCCGGCGGATGCTGGGGGTGTCAGTAAACCAATCA
>NZ_JBGGKS010000042.1:0-10761 GCF_041287095.1 Mycobacterium sp. pUA109
GCGGCGATGGCCGGTACGCATGAGTCCAACACGTTGGCCATGCTGGCTCGCGATAACGCCGAAGCCGCCAAATGGGGCTGACCCGGGCCGATTAGGGCCGGCGAGCCTGCGCTCACGGCGCCGAGACTGTAACCAGGGCGTCGTCGCGGCGAAATTCACGCTCTGAGTTCAGTTTCGATGCCGTGGGTGCAGGCTCGCGGCGTTGAGCGCGGTCTCGATGCCATCACCTCAGCCTCGACGGACAAAGCAGTGGGCTCCAGGAGCCCCACAGATAGTCGGCGTAATCTCGCTGGGGTGCGTACCGACAGAGACAGCTGGGACATCACTACAAGCGTCGGCTCGACGGCGTTGTTCGTCGCGACCGCCCGCGCGCTCGAGGCGCAAAAGCCCGATCCGTTAGCCGTCGACCCCTATGCCGAGAAGTTCTGCCGGGCCGTCGGCGGCGACTGGGCCGACGTGCTCGACGGCAAATGCCCTGAGCATCAGCTGAAGACCGAAGACTTCGGCGAACACTTCGTCAACTTCCAGGGCGCCCGCACGCGCTACTTCGACAACTACTTTCGTCGCGCCGCCGACGCCGGCGTCCGCCAGGTGGTGATCTTGGCGGCTGGGCTGGACTCCCGCGCCTACCGGCTGTCCTGGCCGGACGGCACCACGATCTTCGAACTGGACCAGCCGCAGGTCCTCGAGTTCAAGCGCGAGGTGCTGACCCGCCATGGCGCCCAGCCCAACGCCGAGCGGCGCGAGATCGCCATCGACCTGCGCGAGGATTGGCCGCAGGCCCTGCGCGACCACGGGTTCGACCCGACCCAACCGTCGGCCTGGATCGCCGAAGGTCTGCTGATCTACCTGCCGGCCACCGCGCAGGAGCAGTTGTTCACCGGCATCGACGCGCTGGCCAGCAGCGGCAGCCACGTCGCCGTCGAGGACGGCGCCCCGATGAATCAAGAGGCCTTCGCCGCCGCCGTCGAAGAGGAACGCAACGCCGAGGACAGCCAACGCGTCTTCTTCCAACTGGTCTACAACGAGCAGCACGCCCCGGCCGACCAATGGTTCAACGCGCACGGCTGGACCGCGGCCGGGACTCCGCTGGCCGATTACCTGCGCAGCGTGGAGCGGCCGGTGCCCGCGCCGGACACCGAAGCCGGGCCGATGGTCGCCCGCAATACCTTGGTCAGCGCCGTCAAGGAGTAATCGGCACCCCCTCGCAAAGCAATCCCCACGCGCCGTCGGTCCAAAGTGACCGGCGGCGCGCCCCGTGATGGAACTTTTGGCCTGCCGGCGACGACTAACGCCCCGGTAGACGCAATTGTCATCCCCGGCGGGTCGAGGTACTGTGTCGGCCGAGCTTGTCGGAAATGATTTTCATTAAGGGGACGCCTTGATCCGGGGCGCCCACGGGAGGTTGTCGTGTTCTCTGGCGGTGTGATGACCGGCAGGGCGGCGGACCGCTGCCAACTTCACTCACCTGCGGAAAGTGCGCCGTCGTGCCGTCCGCAACTGCGGTCGGGGTTGGGCCCCGCAAACGTCTCGACAGTTAGCTTATGCAATGCTAACTTCAGCGCAGTTAAGAACTCAGGTAACACCATCTGGAGGGGGCGACCCAAGCATGGACAACGGTGACGTCGGCATGCTTGTGACCCGTCCCAGCACCGGCCGGGTGGATAGCGACATCGTCAGCCGATTCGCCACCTGCTGTCGGGCGCTCGGCATTGTGGTGCACGACCGGCAACGGCCCGCCGACCTCGACGCGGCCCGCACCGGATTCAGCGCCCTGACCCGCGTCGCCCACGACCAGTGCGACGCCTGGGTGGGGTTGGCCGCCGCCGGGGATGTCTCGCCGCGGGTGCTGGAAGCGGCGTCACGCACGGCGGCCACCGCTGGCATGTTGCAGCGGCAACTGGATCTGCGCCGCGGTGCGTTGGGATTCCAATACGACACCGGGCTGTACCTCCAGTTCCGCGCCACCGACCCCGACGACCTGCACCTCGCGCACGCCGCCGCGCTGGCGAGTGCCGGGCAGTTCGCCGACGCACATCAGATCGTCGCCGAGATCGCCGAGCGCCGACCGAGTCTCCACGACGCCCGGTGGGTGGCGGTCGCGATCCACTACCGCGCCGAGCGCTGGTCGGACGTCGTCAAGCTGCTGACCCCGATCGTCAACGACCCCACCCTCGACGCGCTGTTCGCCCACGCCGCCAAGATCACCCTGGGTATCGCACTGGCCCGGCTGGGCATGTTCGCCCCGGCGTTGTCGTACCTGGAGGAGCCCGAGGGCCCGATCGCGATCGCCGCGGTCGACGGCGGGCTGGCCAAGGGGCTGGTGCTGCGCGCGCAGGACGACGAGGAGTCCGCCGCCGAGGTGTTGCAAGACCTGTATGCGGCCAACCCGGAGAACGAGCAGATCCAGCATGCGCTGCTGGACCACAGCTTCGGGATCCACACCACCACCGCCGACCGCATCGACGCGCGCACCGACCCGTGGGACCCCGACACCGAGCCCAGCGAGGGCGACTTCGTCGATCCGGGGGCCCGCGAGCGCAAGGCCGCGTTGCTGGTCGAGGCCGAACGCGAGCTGGGTGAGTTCATCGGCCTCGACGAGGTCAAAAACCAGGTGCAACGCCTGAAAAGCTCGGTGGCGATGGCGATCCGGCGTCAGGAGCACGGACTGACCGTGGCGCAGCGCACCCACCACCTGGTGTTCGCGGGACCGCCCGGAACCGGTAAGACCACCATCGCCCGCGTCGTCGCCAAGATCTACTGCGGCCTGGGCCTGCTGAAAAAGGAAAACGTCAAAGAGGTGCACCGCGCCGACCTGATCGGCCAGCACATCGGTGAAACCGAGGCCAAGACCAACGCGATCATCGACAGCGCCCTCGACGGTGTGCTGTTCCTCGACGAGGCCTACGCCCTGGTGGCCACCGGCGCCAAAAACGACTTCGGCCTGGTGGCGATCGACACCTTGTTGGCCCGGATGGAAAACGACCGCGATCGGCTGGTGGTCATCATCGCCGGCTACCGCGCCGACCTGAACCGCTTCCTGGACACCAACGAGGGATTGCGGTCCCGGTTCACCCGCAGCATCGACTTCCCGTCCTACTCGCCCGCCGAGCTGGTCGAGATCGCCAACGTGATGGCCGAGCACCGCGACAGCGTCTTCGAAAAGGCCGCGCTGGACGACCTGCAGGGGCTGTTCACCAACCTGGCGGAGTCGTCGATGCCCGACGCCAACGGGATCAACCGGCGCAGCCTCGACATCGCCGGCAACGGCCGGTTTGTCCGCAACCTGGTCGAGCGTTCCGAAGAGGAACGCGAATTCCGGCTCGACCACTCCGAACAAGCGGGCTCCAACGCGTTCACCGATGAGGACTTGATGACCATTACCGCGACAGATGTCAACAACTCGGTGGCACCGCTGCTGCGCGGCCTCGGCCTGTCGGTGCCGGCATGACGGCCCCGCAGTCCGACGACGAACGGCGGTCGTTCACCTCACGCACCCCGGTCAACAACAACCCCGACCAGGTGGCCTACCGCCGCGGTTTCGTCACCCGCCACCAGGTGACCGGCTGGCGCTTCGTGATGCGTCGCATCGCCTCCGGGGTCGCGCTGCACGACACCCGGATGCTGGTCGACCCGCTGCGCACCCAGTCCCGGGCGGTGCTGATGGGGGTGATCTTGCTGGTCACCGGGCTGGCGGGCTGCTTTGTGCTGTCGCTGATCCGGCCCAACGGATCGGTCGGTAACGACACCGTGCTCGCCGACCGGTCCACCTCCGCCTTGTATGTCCGGATCGGCGAACAGCTGCACCCGGTGCTCAACTTGACCTCGGCGCGGCTGATCGCCGGCCGCCCGTCTAACCCGACCGTGGTGAAAAGCAGTGCGCTGGACCGGTTCCCGCGCGGCAACCTGATCGGTATCCCAGGCGCCCCCGAGCGCATGGTGCAAAACACCAGCCGGGACGCGGACTGGACGGTGTGCGACGCGGTGTCGGGCCCGGCCACCGGCGTGACGGTGATCGCCGGCCCGGTGGACAGCGAAGGTGCCCGCGCCGGCGAGCTGGGCTCGGGTCGGGCGGTGCTGGTCCGCAACAACGACAGCTCCTGGCTGTTGTGGGACGGCCGGCGCAGCCGCATCGACCTGCACGACCGGGCGGTGACCAGCGCGCTGGGCCTTCAGGCCGACGAGCTCACCCCGCGCGCGATCGCCGACGGGTTGTTCAACGCGATCCCGGAGGCGCCGCCGCTTGCCGCCCCGGACATCCCGGACGCCGGAAACCCGCCGCAATTCGGCATGCCGGTGTCCGCGCCGGTCGGGGCGGTGGTGGTCGCCCACGCCATCGACGGCGCCTCGGATAACACCCGGCAGTACTACGCGGTGCTGCCCGACGGGCTGCAGCCCATCACGCCGGTGCTGGCCGCGGTGCTGCGCAACACCAACTCCTACGGCCTGGACGCGCCGCCGGCGCTGGCCGCCGACCAAATCGCCAAGCTGCCGGTCTCCAAGGCGCTGGACACCGGCCGCTACCCGGCGCAGCCGATCACCCTGGTCGACGCCGCCCGCGACCCGGTCAGCTGCGCGCACTGGAGCCAACCGGCCGGCGCCAGCACCAGCTCGCTGACGCTGCTGACCGGCTCGGCGCTGCCGGTGTCCGACGAGGTGCGCACCGTGGACCTGGTCTCCGCCGGGGCCGGCGGGACCGCCACCCGGGTCGCGTTGGGCCCCGGTACCGGCTACTTCACCCAAACCGTCGGGCAAGGGCCGAGCTCGCCGCCGGACGGCTCGCTGTTCTGGATCGGCGACACCGGGGTGCGCTACGGCATCGACGACCCGGCCGCCGGCCCCGGACACGGCAAGACCCTTGAGGCGCTGGGCCTGACGTCGCCCGCGGTGCCCGTCCCGTGGTCGGTGCTGTCGCTGTTCGCGCCCGGACCCGCGCTGTCCCGCGCGGACGCGCTGATCGCCCGCGACTGGCTGGCCCCCGACAACCGACCCGCCCGCCGGGTCGCAACCGAGCAGGAGGCCGCCCGATGAGCCGGCTGATCTTCGAAGCCCACCGCCGGCTGCCGCGGCCGCGTATCCGTGAGGGCACCATCGCCATCGAGCCGCCGCCCGAGCTGCCCCGGGTGATTCCGCCGTCGATGCTGCGGCGGGCGCTGCCGGTGGTGATCGTGGTGCTGATCGTCGGAATGATCGTGGCGCTGGTCGCCACCGGGATCCGGGTCATCTCGCCGCAGACCCTGTTCTTCCCGTTCGTGCTGCTGCTGGCGGCCACCGCGCTGTACCGCGGCACCGACAACAAGATGCGCACGGAGGAAGTGGACGCCGAGCGCGCCGACTACCTGCGCTACCTGTCGGTGGTCCGCGACAACATTCGTGGCACCGCCGCCGAACAGCGCGCGGCGGCCGAATGGTCGCACCCGGACCCGGCCGATTTGGCCGCGGTGCCCGGGTCGCGGCGCCAGTGGGAACGCGACCCGCACGACGACGACTTCCTGGTGGTACGCACCGGCCGGCACGAGGTGCCGCTCGCCACCACGCTGCGGGTCAAAGACACCGCCGACGAAGTCGACCTGGAACCGGTGTCGCACAGCACGTTGCGGGGCCTGCTCGACACCCAGCGCACGGTGCGCGACGTGCCGATCGGCGTCAACCTGGCCCGGGTGTCGCGGATCACCGTGCTCGGCGAGGCCGACGAGGTCCGGGCCGCGATCCGGGCCTGGATCGCCCAAGCGGTGAGCTGGCACGACCCGAGCATGCTCGGGGTGGCGCTGGCCACCCCCGACCTGGAAGACCCGGGTTGGTCCTGGCTGAAATGGCTGCCGCACGTGGACATTCCCGGTCAGCTCGACGGGGTGGGCCCGGCCCGCTACCTGGCGCCGAACCTGGACGCGCTGGCCGCGCTGCTGGGTCCGGCGCTGGCCGACCGGCCGGCGTTTTCCGGTGAGCCCGCCGACGCGTTGCGGCACTTGGTGATCGTCGTCGACGACCCCGACTACGACCTGAACGCCTCCACGCTGTCGGCCGGCTGGGCCGGGGTCACCGTTATCCAGCGCAGCGCCACGCCGCCACACCGCGAGCAGTATTCGGACCCGGAGCGGCCGATCCTGCGCATCGAGGACGGCGCGATCGACCGCTGGCAAAGCGGCGGCTGGGAACGCTACGCCGATGCCGCCGACCAGTTCGGCGCCGACGAGGCCAGCCACCTGGCCCGGCGCCTGTCCCGATGGGACTCCAACCCCACCCACGCCGGGCTGCGCTCGGCGGCCACCCGCGGCGCCACCTTCACCACGCTGCTGGGCATCCCGGACGCGACCCAACTCGATGTGCCCTCGCTGTGGGCGCCGCGGCGACGCGAGGACGAGCTGCGGGTCCCGATCGGCGTCACCGCCACCGGTGAACCGCTGATCTTCGACCTCAAGGACGAGGCCGAGGGCGGCATGGGCCCGCACGGCCTGATGATCGGTATGACCGGTGCCGGCAAGTCGCAGACCCTGATGTCGATCCTGTTGTCGCTGTTGACCACCCACTCCGCGGATCGGCTGATCGTGATCTACGCCGACTTCAAGGGTGAGGCCGGCGCCGACATCTTCCGCAACTTCCCACAGGTCGTTGCGGTGATCTCCAACATGGCCGAAAAGAAGTCGCTGGCCGACCGGTTCGCCGACACGCTGCGTGGTGAGGTGGCCCGCCGCGAGCTGCTGCTGCGCGAGGCCGGCCGCCGGGTCCAGGGCAGCGCGTTCAACTCGGTGCTGGAATACGAGGCCGCCCGTGAGCAGGGCGGACCGGCGGTGGCGGACCTGCCGCCGATCCCGACCTTGTTCGTGGTCGCCGACGAGTTCACCCTGATGCTGGCCGACCATCCCGAATACGCCGAGCTATTCGACTATGTGGCGCGTAAAGGTCGGTCGTTTCGCATCCACATCCTGTTCGCGTCGCAAACCCTGGACGTCGGCAAGATCAAGGACATCGACAAGAACACCTCCTACCGGATCGGGTTGAAGGTGGCCAGCCCCAGCGTGTCCCGGCAGATCATCGGTGTGGAGGACGCCTACCACATCGAATCCGGCAAGGAACACAAAGGTGTGGGCTTTTTGGTGCCCGCCCCCGGTGCGGCGCCGATCAAGTTCCGCTCCACTTACGTCGACGGCATCTACGACCCGCCGCGCGAAGCGAAAGCCATTGTGGTGCACTCGGCTCCGGAGCCGCGGCCGTTCACCGCGGGTCGCGTGGAACCCGACCACGACACGGTGGTCACCGGTGCCGAGGACGACGACGTCATGGGGCCGCCGCGCAAGCTGATCGCCACCATCGGCGACCAGCTGACCCAGTACGGACCGCGGGCACCGCAGCTGTGGCTGCCGCCGCTGGACGACCCGATTCCGCTGGGTACCGTGCTGTCGCGGGCCGGAGTGGGCCCCGGGCAATTCCGCTGGCCGCTGGGTGAAATCGACAAACCGTTCGAGATGCGGCGCGACCCGCTGGTGTTCGACGCGAAGTCCGCGGCCGGCAACGTGCTGATCCACGGCGGCCCGAAGTCGGGTAAGACGACCGCGCTGCAGACGTTCATCATGTCGGCCGCGCACCTGCATTCGCCGCGCGAGGTCACGTTCTACTGCCTGGACTACGGCGGCGGCCAGCTGCGGGCGGTGGAGGACCTGGCGCACGTCGGCAGCGTCGCCTCCCCGATGGAGCCCGAGCGCATCCGGCGCACCTTCGGGGAGATCGAGCAGCTGCTGCTGGCTCGTCAGCGCCGCGAAGCATTCCGGGATCGACGCGACAACGGCTCCACGCTCGACGACGGGTTCGGCGAGGTGTTCTTCGTCATCGACAACCTGTACGCGTTCAGCCGGGACAACACCGACCAGTTCAACACCCGGAACCCGCTGCTGGCCAAGGTCACCGAACTGGTCAACGTCGGCTTGGCCTACGGCATCCACGTGGTCATCACCACCCCGAACTGGCTGGAGGTGCCGCTGGCGATGCGCGACGGGCTCGGGTTACGCCTGGAGCTCAAGCTGCACGACGCCCGCGACTCCAACGTGCGGGTGGTGGGCGCCCTGCACCGCCCGGCCGAGGCCGTGCCCGCCGACCAGCCGGGCCGCGGCCTGACCATGGCCGCCGAGCACTTCCTGTTCGCCGCACCGGAAACCGAGCAGGTGGACGCGGTCAACGCCCGCTACCCCGGGGTCACCGCCCCGCCGGTGCGGCTGCTGCCGACCAACCTGGCTCCCGACGCGGTCGGCTCGCTGTACCCGGGACCGGAGCGGGTCGTCATCGGTCAGCGGGAAGAGGATCTGGCCCCGGTCGAAATCGACTTCACCGACAACCCGCTGCTGATGGTGTTCGGGGACAGCAAGACCGGCAAGACCAACCTGCTGCGCCACATCATCCGCACGGTGCGCGACAACAGCACCGCCGACCAGGTGGCGTTCACCGTGCTGGACCGGCGGCTGCATCTGGTCGACGAGCCGCTGTTCCCCGACAACGAATACACCGCCAACCTCGACCGGGTGATCCCGGCGATGATGGGGCTGTCGGCGATCATCGAGCAGCGCCGCCCGCCGGCCGGTCTGGCGCCGGCGGACCTGTCCCGCTGGACCTACACCGGGCACACCCACTATCTGCTCATCGACGATGTCGACTCGATCCCCGACACCCCGGCGATGACCGGACCGTATGTGGGCCAACGGCCGTGGGCGAACCTGATCGGGCTGTTGTCGCAAGCCACCGATCTGGGGCTGCGGGTGATCGTCACCGCCCGGGCCTCCGGATCCGGGCATGCGCTGATGACCAACACGTTGCTGCGCCGGTTCAACGACCTGCAGGCCACCACGTTGATGCTGTCCGGCAACCCGCAGGACGGCGGAAAGATCCGCGGCCAGCGGTTCAGCCGGCTGCCCGCCGGGCGCGCGGTCCTGTTGGGCGACAGCGACGTCGCGACCTACGTCCAGCTGATCAACCCGCTCGTCGACCAGAGGTTGGCGCGCTGATGTCCGAACGAGGGAAGGAGTACCAGTCATGACGCTACGAGTGGTTCCCGAAGGCCTGGAGGCGGCCAGTGCCGCCGTCGAGGCGCTGACCGCCCGGCTGGCGGCCGCCCACGCCGGGGCGGCGCCGATGATCACCGCGGTGGTGCCGCCGGCGGCCGACCCGGTGTCGCTGCAGACCGCGGCCGGGTTCAGCGCGCAGGGCAACGAGCATGCCGCCGTGGCCGCCCAGGGCGTGGAAGAGTTGGGCCGCGCGGGCATCGGCGTCGGTGAATCCGGGGCCAGCTACCTCGCGGGCGACGCCGCGGCCGCGGCGACCTATGGCGGCGGGCTGTAACCATGCCTGTCGGGCCAGTCTGGATCGCCTCACCGCCGGAAGTGCATTCGGCGTTGCTGAGCAGCGGTCCAGGACCGGGAGCGCTGCTAGCCGCGGCTGGCGCGTGGACGTCGCTGAGCGCCGAATACGCCTCAGTGGCCGAAGAACTCACCGGGATACTGGCCGCCGTACAAACCGGGGCGTGGCAGGGTTCGAGCGCGGAGACCTACGTCGCCGCGCACCTGCCCTACCTGGCGTGGCTGGCCCAGGCCAGCGTCAACAGCGCCGGAAGTGCCGCCCAGCACGAAGTGGCGGCCGCCGCCTACACCACCGCATTGGCCGCCATGCCGACGTTGCCGGAGTTGGCGCTCAACCACACCATTCACGGGGTGCTGGTCGCGACGAATTTCTTTGGCCTGAACACCATCCCGATCGCGCTCAACGAAGCCGACTACGTGCGGATGTGGATTCAGGCCGCCACCACGATGGGCACCTATCACGCGGTGTCCACCGTCGCACTGGCGTCGGCGCCGCGCACCCAGAGCGCGCCGACGGTGATGAAAGCCGACACCACGCAGTCTCCGGCTGCGCAATCCACCGGCGGCACGGACTTCTTCAGCCAGATGTTCCAGCAGCTGATGCAGTTCCTGCAGAATCCGAGCGGGGCGCTGAGCTCTATCCTCGCGAACCCGGCGGCGTGGTTTCCGCTGCTGTTCTTCATCGCCTATGAGGCGTTCTTCATTCCGGTCGGCTTCACCACCTGGGGGATGATTTTCGCCTCGCCACTGCTCATTCCGCTGATCCTGGGCATCGCCATCCCGCAAGTGATGGCGATGGCCGAACAAGCCTCGCCGGCCGACGACATGCCCGCCGAGGCGGCCGCGACACCGACGCAGGTGCGCGCCGAGCAGCCCAACAACCCGATGGCGGTGGGGCTCGGCGCGGGGGGCGGCGCGGGCGCGGCCTCGGCGGCCCCAGCCGGCAGCGGCGCCCCGGCCACCAGCGGTGCGCCGGCCCCGGCGCCGGGCACCGGAATGTTCGGCTACGTGGTCGCCGGCGGCTATCCCGGAACTGGGTTCGGTCCCACACTGACCGACCGCGATCACACCAAGGCGCCGGCCGTCGGGGTGCCGGCGGCCGCGGCCGCGGTGCGGGCGTCCAGCCGGGAAAAGACCCGCGCCCGGCGGCGCCGCCGCACCGAGATGCGGGAGTTCGCCGACGCGTTCATGGACATGAACGGCGACTCGGTAACCCCGCCGACCGCAGACGATTTCACCGCGACCGCCGCGTCGGACCGGGGGGCTGGGCCGTTGGGGTTCACCGGGACTACGCACAAGGAGAAGGTGGCGGTGGCGGCTGGGTTGGCGACGTTGGATGCGGATGGGTTTGGTGGTGGTCCGCGGGTGCCGTTGGTGCCGGAGACGTGGGAGGGGGAGTCGTAGCTGAGGGAACTTTTGG
>NZ_JBGGKS010000043.1:0-10119 GCF_041287095.1 Mycobacterium sp. pUA109
GTTGTTGTCGATTCTTCCTGCCCAAACCTCGGGCATCAGAGTCGCACAACACCTGGACCACTACGAAGGGCTCACCTCAGTCCATTCGATTTCACTCTCACTCGGTGCCCTCTGTAGATCTATCAGGGCTGCTACAGCCTGCTGAAGTTGTTGTGCCAGTAGCTGCCTGGGGTTTGGACGTCGACGTTGCCAAAACCGCTTCTTCGGCACCGCCCCGTCATTATCGTCCAGTTGGTTTGCAAACTGGCTGAATACCTCGGCAAGCGTCCCCACCAGTACATCAGGGTACGACAACCCTTTGAAAGTTTCTTGGTCGGCCCACGCAACGAGATGGCCAGAGGCTCTTCTCTCTGATTCAATGCGTCGGAGGAGGCTGGACTTTCCAGTCCCTCGGCGACCGTACAAAATATGGTGAAATCCTGATGCGAGGCGATCTACAACCTCGGTATCTGGACTGACGAACCTGGTTTGCGGTGAACCTGGTTTGGCGCGAGTTACCTCTTCGAGCAGTACCTGTAGCCGGCCGACTTCCGGCCTGTAATAGTAAGCGGATTCGTAATCAAAGTCCACGATGGCATTGTATGCGGTGGGATGCATCCGTGGACTGCGGCCGGGCTCAACGTCACGCTGTGTGCTCTGGGCGGTGGCACGCTGGTGGGTGTCATGGAGCCAGGTGAGGAATTTGATCGTTTCGGCGATCTCTTGCTGCGCCGAGCGTCTCGGCACGGAGGTGCCTTGGCGTGGCTTGGACATGCTGCGCAGGCTGCGTTGGTAGCGCCAGGTGGAGAACTGCTCGACGGGGGCGCGCACGGCCGGCGAGGCGATGGCGTCGAGTTTGGTCGCGAGCCAGACCTAGAAGCGGGCGAGACGTTCGTCGCGTTGGGGGAGCAGTCCGCGATGCTGCAGCACGCTGCGGAGGTGGTCGACATGGCGGCTAGGCCCGGCCGCGGTGAGGCTGTCGTGGGTGCACCCGAGGTGATCGCGCCCAGTAGTTTGAGCGCCCACTGCGGCGAATTCGTTGCTCAGGTCCCGGAAATGACAGGCCTGGGCTGTACAGATCGGCGAGGACGCTAGTGGAAAGAAGAACAGCACAACCGGCCCTTCGGACAGCAGCGCGGACAGTGTCCGAGGCCGACCGGTGTGGTCATACAGTGTGAAGTCAGGCGCCTTGTCGCCCGCGATCATCGGCAAAGAGTAACGCCGGCAAGCGCAGTGCGACGCATGACTCGGATAATTTTGGTCATCGCCGAACGGCTACGAGACCCGCGTTGATGAAGGCGCTCGCTCCGGATGCAGCAACGCCGGACCGTGGTAATTGTCTTACAAAACGTCGTACACTGTCGCTATGGCTGACACGATTACTTTCCGGCCAGACGAAGACACATCGAAGGCGCTGGAGGTCTTGACCAAAGATGGCACGGCTGTCTCCGCGGCCGTCCGATCCGCTCTCATCGATGCTGCACGACGGAAGGCCAACGCTGCGATTCGCGCCGAGGCGGAAAGGCTTGCTGAAGACGAATCCGATCGCGCCGAGGCCATGCGGGTGCTGCGCGATATGGAGACACTGCGTGCGTGGTGAGGTCTTTAAATTGCATGCCCCGCGGGGGAGCCGCGGTCATAAGCAATCCGGTACTCGATACGCCGTCGTCGTCCAGTCAGATCATCTGCCCCTGTCGACCTGGCTGGTTGCGCCTACGTCCATGTCAGCTCGTGCCGCCAGCTTTCGTCCCGAGGTTGAAATCGGGGGCGTGAACACTCGAGTGCTTGCCGAGCAGGCCGCAGCGGTCGACCCAGGCCGGCTCGGCAGGAGCGTCGGGTTCCTCGGCTTCGACGAGATGCGCCGCGTTGATGCGGCGCTGCGCATCGTTCTCGATCTGTGAGCTCTGGACCATTGTCCGGTCTCATTCGATTCATCTGATGAAAACGGAGCCTACCTGACATAGTGTGGCTTATCGGCAATTTATGGACCAGCGGCAGTCCCGGCCGCCCACGTGCCCGAGTGGCGTCATTGTGCTCGCTTGCACCTAGCCGTCACTCGTCGCGCTCGTAGCGCGGATGTGCAAGCCCGCATAAGCGTCACGGAACGGGTCGGGCGGTGACGGTTTGTCGCCACCTGCCTCGCACGAGTACGTACGCCGTCATTCGCGTCGATTGGTCCACCAGTTCGACTCAATGCGGCCGTGCTCCCCGCACCGCCCGGGAGCCCTCAATACGTCACAGTGACGATTTGTCGGTGCAGGGCTGGGTGGCCGCAGCGCCCCGGAGTCAAGTGCGCCCAAGGGCTTTTCGGCAAACCAGCGGTGTTGGTGTTCTGCGACGCGGCGCACAACCGGCGGCCGTCGGTGCGCACTGCGATGGCGATGTTCGCCCTGGGGCCTACGGCGGCTACGTCGCCCGTCCCCTTCACCCCCATGGCCGTGGCATGGATCAGCGCGACACCGGGTCGCAAACCGCAACTCCGTGATCTCGACATCCAGGGCCGGCTTCGAGGCCGACCCGAATAGCTTGACATAAGATACGGCGATTGCTTCGCGGTTCCGGCGTGATGGCTACCCTGCAGGATTCGCGCCGCCCGCTGGGTTTAGCAGCTGCAAGCGGGTTTGATGGCGCGGATGATCGCGCCATGCATTCCGTCGGCGACTTGATGAGTGAATGCCACTGAGGCATCGACGAACCCGGCTGCAGCTAGGCCGTCGAGATACTCCTGTTGGGACAGGGCCCCGGCGATGCAGCCCACATGAGAGCCGCGTTCGGCCCGCTGCGCCGGGGTAAGGTGATCCTCGGCAACGACATCGGAGATCCCGATCCGCCCGCCCGTGACCAGCACCCGAAACATCTCGGCGAGAACGGCCGGTTTGTCGGCCGACAGGTTGATTACGCAGTTGGAAATCACCACATCGACCGCGGCGTCGGGCAACGGAATGTCCTCGATGGTGCCCTTGCGGAACTCGACATTCGTTGCACCCGCTTTGGCTTTGTTCGCCTCGGCCAAGGCAAGCATCTCGTCGGTCATGTCGACGCCGTAGGCATACCCTTCCGGCCCGACCCGGCGGGCCGACAGCAGCACGTCGATCCCACCGCCCGAGCCCAGGTCGAGGACACGTTCGCCGGGATGTAGATCGGCGACCGCAGTCGGATTGCCGCAACCCAAGCTCGCCGCAACGGCTTCCTCGGGTAGTTCGGAGTGCTCGACGGCGCCGTAGAGACCGGCGCCGAAGATGATCCCGACATCGGCCGAATCACTCGACCCGCAGCAGCTTGCCGCGGTGAGTACATCGCTGTTGGTGGCACCGGTGCTGATCGCGGCCGCGGCCGCACCGTAAGAAGCGCGAACCCGATTACGCAGGTCTCCATCTGCAGTTTCGGCCACGGTGTAACCCTTCCATCGATCAATATCTATGCGTCCATAGGGTGCACGATGCATCGATAAATGTCAATGCGTATATGTCATACTGACTTCATGCCCGCCACGACCGCGTCCTCGACACAAACCCAAGGCTCGCGGCCAGCGACCGACTTGGATGCCTGTTGCCGCCCAATCACCGACACAGTGCTGGATCTGGCGGCCGCCGAGCGGCTGGCCGGTGTATTCAAGGCGCTGGGCGAGCCGACCCGGTTGCGGTTGGTGTCGCTGATCGCTGGCCACGAGGGTGCTGAGGCCTGCGTCTGCGACCTGACCACGCCGGTCGGGTTGTCCCAGCCGACCGTGTCACACCACCTCAAGACCCTGGTCGAGGCTGGTCTGCTCGAACGAACACAACGCGGCAAATGGGCGTACTACCGACTGGTACCCACAACCTTCGATGCACTGGCCGAGGTATTCGTCCGCGCAGGCCACCGCGAAACCCGCTGACCATTCCAGCGCGGCATCGCCCGCGCCCAACCGCTTTTCGGCAAACCGGCGGTGTGCGTGGCGATCCGCCCTCGGTGTGCACTGCGACGGTGATTTTCGCTCTGGGGCACCGACGCACACGCTAGGAATGCGGTGGCAGCGCACATCGTTGCGCAACAACGTGTGGGTAGCTTCGCCGGAAACATGCCCTCCTGGACCGGCCGGCGCGAAGAAAGGCCATCATGACAATGGGACGACTCAACGAGACAATCGCGCTGGTCACTGGCGCGTCGAGTGGGATCGGCTGGGCAGTCGCCCGCGCGTTGGCCTCGGAGGGTGCGACGGTGGCGGTACTTGCCCGGCGCCGCGATCGCCTCGACGAACTGGTGCGCACCATTGAGGAGGACGGCGGTCAGGCGCAGGCACTTGAGGCGGATGTCACCGATGCCGACGCCGTTGCCGAGGCCGTGACGGCGGTCGGAAATCAGTTCGGCCGGATCGACGTGTTGGTCAACAACGCGGGTTTCATCGCCAACGCTCCCGCGCTGGGGGCCAACCTCGCCGACTGGCATCGCACGATCGACGTCAACGTGACCGGGGTCCTGAATACGACTCACGCGGCGCTGTCCTACGTGGTCGACGCGGCGGACGGGCCACGAGGCGTGGCCGACATCGTCACGGTCAGCTCCGTCGCCGGCCGCCGCGTCCCGACGCCGGAAAGCAACGTGTATGCCGCCAGCAAACACGCCGTCGGCGCGTTCGCGGAGGCGCTGCGCCAGGAACTGACCGGCAAGCGCGTCCGCGTGGGTCTGATTGAACCCGGGGTTGTGCGCACTGAGATGACGACGGGCGGCGGCAAGGGTGCGCCAGACGCAACCACCGGCGCACCGCTGCACCCCGCCGACATCGCCGCCGCCGTCGTGTTCATGGTGACGCAGCCAGCCCACGCCGCCGTGAACGAGATCCTGGTCCGGCCGACTGAGCAGACGAGATGAACCGATCGAGAAAGTCATCAAAGCGCCCGCAACTCGCGTGTGCGCTCCCCCGGTATGGATGGAAAGATCCTGCCCACCAATAGTATTCATCTACGACAGGGCCGCGAAGAGCGATCAATACGTCACAGTGACGCAATAGCGCCTTCCCGCCTAAAGGTTCAGGATGCGACGGAGTCCCCGGTCAACTTCGTGCATCAATGTCCGTTTTCATTTGACCTGGGGTCTTTTCATTTGACCTGAGGCATGTGCGTGTCGTTTTCACTTGATCTGAGGCATCGGCTCTAGCATTGGTGTGTGCGGGCGTCTTCGGCGCTCATGGCGCCGCGTGTTGCTAGTGACGTTGACTTGGAGTTCGCGACCGACGGTCAGCGCCACCGTCGCGCGCTGCAGCGCAGCGCCACGATCAGGTTCGAGTCCGATTGTCGCCCTGTGCGAAAGTTTCCGTGTTTCCGTGGCCAACGCAATTATCCAGGTCTGTGGTGGTTCGCTACGACCGGGCAGCATGTTGGTCACGAATCGTGGCTGGAGCGAGACCATTTGATGCTGTTGGACGCTGATCCCGACGTGATCGGTGTTGCTTCTCAACCGTTTCGCTTCTGCTGGGGTGATGGGTCCTGTCATGTGCCTGATTTCTTTGCTCGAACCGCTGATGGTTTAGCGGTGGTATTCGATGTTCGGGCCGACAACCGGATCGATGCCGCCGATGAGGAAGTCTTCGCGAAGAGCGAGATAACTTGTCGCTCAGTTGGTTGGGAGTATCGGCGGGTCGGAATGATTGATCCGGTACGGCTGGCCAACGTGCGCTGGTTGTCGGGCTATAGGCATCCGCGTGTGTGCCGTATTGGTATTGCTGAAGAACTTTTGGGCGTGTTTTCGCACCCCAGGCCGCTGCTGACAGGCGTTGGTTTGGTTGGCGACCCAGTGCACGTGTTGCCGGTGTTGTTTCATTTGCTGTGGCATCAGCGGCTGGCTGTTGATCTGCTCAGAGCCCCGTTGTCGGAGATGACGGTGGTTTCACCGGTCAGGATCCGGTGATCGGGGTGCGGGCCGGGATTGTTCGGGAAGGCGATGAGATACGGCTCGCGGGCGAGGTGTTCACGGTGCTGGCGCTGTCGGGTGGGGCTGTGCGGCTGATGAATTCAGTTGGCGACCGTTGTGCGGTTCCGCTATCCCAATTGCGAACCGACCCGACGTTGGAATTGGTGTCGTCGTCGTGGCCGCCGTTGTGTTCGCAAGAGTCGCTGAGCGGCGTGCCGCCGGCTGTGGCTGACCGTGCCCGCTGGTGGGAGCGGCACCTTATCGAAGTTCTGACGGGCACTGGTGACGCGGGATCTGATGCGGGGCGGTGCGCGTTCGACGTGTCCGTGACGACGTTGAGGCAGCGAGAACTGGCCAAGGTCGAGGAGTTGCAGGCCGCGGGTTATGAGGTGAGTTTCAAGACGCTGCAACGGCAGCGCCGCGCCTATGAGCGCGATGGCCTGTTGGGTGTGGTCGATCGGCGCTATCTGCCCCAGCGGGCGTTGTTCGGTCGGGTGGATCAGCGGGTGGTCGAGGTGGCGCGCCGGCTGGTTGACGCCGAGACCGATCAGTCGACGGGGACGGTGCGCCGGTTCCGTCGTCGGGTGGCGCGCGAACTCGTAGCCGAACACGGGCCTGATGCAGCCGACGCGATGCCCTCGGAGACTACGTTTTATCGACTGATGTGGCGCTTGTCCGCGGGTAAGCACACATTCGGGTCAGCCCGCACCCGCAGATCGCTCGCTAAACAGCCTGAGAAGCCGTTTGGGGCGATGACGGTGGCCCGCCCGGGCGAGATGGTCGAAATCGATTCCACACCTCTGGACGTCCTTGTGGTTCTTGACGACGCCACGGTGGATCGCGTGGAGCTGACCGGCATGGTTGACAATGCGACCCGCTCGATTCCGGCAGCCGTGTTGCGGCCGACGACGAAAGCGGTAGATGCGGCGCTGTTGCTGGCGCGGGCGTTGACACCGGAGCCGATGCGGCCGGGTTGGGTGGATGCGTTGCGGATGTCGCGATCGGTGCTACCGCACCACCGCCTCACCGAGATCGATCATCGGCTCGAGGATGCGGCGGCGCGGCCGGTGATCGCTCCCGAAACGATCGTGTGCGACCACGGCAAGGCGTATCTGTCGCAGACGTTTCGGCAGGCGTGCTGCACCCTGGGGATTAACCTGCAGCCGGCACACCCGGATCAACCGACCGACAAACCGAGGGTGGAGCGCACACTTCAATCGGTGTCGACCCTGTTTGCGCAGGAGGTCGCCGGGTATGTGGGTTCCTCGGTGGAACACCGCGGCAAGAACGCTGATCGGGAGGCAGCGTGGTCGATCGTCGAGCTGCAAGCCCTGCTGGACGAATGGATTGTGACCGTGTGGCAGAACCGCCCCCATGACGGGCTACGTGACCCCGTCACACCGGGAAAGGCGCTGACACCGAACGAGAAATACGCCGCCCTGGTCGAGTTCGCCGGCTACGTGCCGATGCCGTTGACCGGTGAGGACTACATCGAGCTGCTGCCCGCTAAGTGGCGCACAATCAACTCCTACGGGATCCGCATCAACAACCGCATCTACGACGCCAAGGCGTTGAATCCCCACCGCCACCAGGATTCCGGTGTGCATGCCCACAAGGGCCAGTGGGAGGTGCATCACGACCCCTACGACGTGTCACGGATCTGGGTGCGAAATCACCACGACGGCGGCTGGATGATGGCCACCTGGACGCATCTGCGGACTGCCCCCGTTCCCTTCGGCGAGTCGATCTGGCAGCAGGCACGCTCCGTGCTTGCCCAACGAGGCCGCGACCGGCCCACCGAGGACGAGCTGGCCAGGGCCGCGGCAGATTTGTTGGACCGAGCGTCCAACGGCCCAGCAAGCTCCGAGAGCCTGGACGCCAAGCAGCGGCAGGTGGCGGCCCGCAACCGTGTCACGGCCGAACCGAGCTGGCCACGCCCTGTGCCACCCATGCCAGACGATAGCGAGGAAGAATCACCAGCCCTGGCCGATGGCGCGGACGACAACAACGATGACCAGATTGACGTTTCGAAGGTGATCCCGCTGCCGGTGTTCGATGCGCGTAAGGAGGCCAAATTGTGGCGACTGTGAGCGAGATCGCGGCGGTCAGTCAGCTCGAAGAACGCCGCCAGCCCACCACGACGCTGGAGGGCTGGCGGCGTTTCGTCGATGCCGACCCTCCCGAGTTCACGCTGCTCGACGACGACGTCTGGGCTGGCCTCGGCGATGCGGAGCGGACCGCCTATGACGAGGCGCGGGTGGCCCATCATTCGGAGCTGGTGGTGGTGACGACCTCGACTATCCAGGAGATCCGCAAACAGGGCCGGATACTGACGCTGCTGAATCAGCGGGAGATCGGCGCCCGGCGGGGCTTGATCATTTCCGGGGGTGCGGCAACCGGCAAAACCACCGCGATCAAGCAGCTGGGCCGATTCCATGAACTACTCACGCGCGACCGTTTCCACGACGAAGACCGCATCCCCGTGGTGTATGTGACCGCGCCACCGAAAGGCTCACCGCGCAAGCTGGCCATGGAGTTCGCCCGGTTCTTGGGGCTGCCGACGCTCAACCCGCGGATGAATGTCACCGACATCTCCGATGCCGTGTGCCAGGTGCTCATCGACGCGCGGACCGACATCGTCGTCGTCGACGAGATTCACAACCTGAACCTCGATACACGCGCCGGAGAGGAACTTTCCGACCACTTGAAGTACTTCACCGAACACTTGCCGGCCACGTTCGTCTACGCAGGTATCGATGTGGAGCGCTCCGGGCTGTTCACCGGCACCCGGGGACGCCAGCTTGCTGGCCGCTGCGCGGTGATCCACACCAGCCCCTTCCCGTTCAGCGATGAATGGACGTCGCTGGTCGCCGCGATGGAAGGCACGCTGCGACTACATCGCCACCAGCCGGGAACCCTTGTCGCCGAAACCAAATACCTGCACCGACGCACCAACGGGATGATCGGCAGCCTCGCCCATCTCATCCGGTCCGCGGCGATTCAGGCCATGCTCGCCGAAACCGAACGGGTCACCCGCGAATTGATGGACACCGTGCTCATCGACTACGCCGCCCACACCGCGGCCCAACGCAGCGCCAGCTGAACATGACGCGTCCGATTCGGCCCTGGCCCACCGGTCCGAATCGGCAGCTCCCGAGAACGGTGGCACCATTTCACGCCGAAACCGTCGTGTCCTACCTGGCGCGACTGGCACACGCCAACCACCTCACTCCGCACCAACTCCGCCGATATGTCTCCCAAACAGAAGGAGGCTATCCGTGCGTCGACTATCTGGCGATCGCCAGCGGCCAGCCGCGGCAGCTATTGTGTGCCCGTTTGCGGGGACTGTTCGCTGGCGATCGCGATTGCAACCGCCAGGCATACCAGTCCCGCCCGATGTGTCGACTGTGCATGGCCCGACGCGGAGTCGAGGAACCGGTCTGCTGCTGGCTCCCGATGCACGTCACGGTCTGCCAACGCCACCGACGGTGGATCGGAGCACCGGCGCGCACTCTCGATGACCAGAAAGACCTCCGCAACCAACACCACGTGCTCGCTGCCGCGCGCAGACACGGCGCACTGGTTCGCCGGTACGGTACCCAACGCAGTATCACCACGCTGCGCGAAGCCCGCCATATCCTGATCTACTGGGCCAACGCCGAGAAGTCTGCCACGGCCCCGATTTTGGGTACAACGCTGGCCGCCCACATCGCCGCATACCCAGACCTCGTCGGGGTCGCCTCGGTGCTCGCCGCATATAGCGACCACGTCGAGCAGCCCGTCACCGCAACAGGCATCGGCTGGCCCAGCTACCTGCTAGAGCAAATCAATCAACGCACCGGCCGTGTCCACCGCGATCCCGGACCCCTGCAGGACTGGGTCAACCACCAACGGCTCATCGCGGAGAACTGAGCGCTCGCGCCGCCACTTTTCAGTGCATAGGCAGCCCTCTCACCGAAACCGGCGACTGCTCAAGCAAATCCGTTTTCACGCTACGCAACAAGCGGCGACGGACTGCTCAACCAGCCGCAACCAGTCGGCAGCTTGGCTTGCAGCTTCGTCTCACCTGCGATGGATGGTGGCGTCCCTGGTGGTCGCTGAGTTGCGCGTTGAAACGGACGCGCGGCTACTGCTGACGGGTGTGGGGGGTGTTGGGGTGGCCGCTGAAGGTGGTGGGGTCTGCTGCACGGATAGGTGACAGTTTCGGTTACGCGGCCTGGCTGGCCGGTGTGGTCATGATTGCTTCGAATTCGA
>NZ_JBGGKS010000044.1:0-8903 GCF_041287095.1 Mycobacterium sp. pUA109
CCGCGCGGCGCTCACCAGACACCACCGCCCCAAGATTTGCCAGAACCTCCCCACGTTGCACTAACCACTTGACAATGCGCAGCGCGATCGCCATCCAAAAGCACATGTACCAGCCCTTCAGCAGCGACACCAACGGGCCGATGACCGCGGCGGTAACCGCCGCGCCCAAACCGCCCCACACCACCGGGTAGACGTAGTAGTTGATGCCGAACGGCGCCGGCGGGCAGTCGTCGGTGGCGCACACGTCGTCGAGGAACCCGAACAGCCGCGGCCACCAGTCGGTGGTCGTGGCCACCACGACGAGCAACGCGAACAGCGCGACGGTGCAGATCACGTCCCAGGGCACGATCCGCAGCCGGATGATCCGCGGCTGGTCGGGCTGATCGTCCGGGGACGGGTCGGACTGCTGTGGTGCGGCCATCGCGTTCCCATGTTCCCCGATGTCCGGCGTACCCGCGACCGCGGCCAGTAAGGCAGCGCAAGACCAGGCCGTGCCCGGCCCGGCTCAGGCCGTGACCACGAACTCGGCGCCTGCGGCCAGCGCCACCTCGGGGCCGAAGAGCCTGGCCGGAGTGAACGCGCCGGGCCGGCCCTCGCCCTTGGCCAGGCGTTGGGCCACCTCGGTGACGGCGCCGGCAGTGAACGTCATGCCCTCGCCGGTGCGCAGCCAGCCCTCACGCATGCGGCCGGACGGCCATTCGACTCGGGCGCGGCCCCAGGACGATCGGCGCGGGGGCTCCTTGGCCGTGGTCGTCGCGATGCGGGCGAGCCGCCGCGTGGCGAAGTCGGCCAGGCCGGGCACACGCAGCACGCCGCCGATCACCGGCAGGGCCGCTCGGACGACCGGGCTGGCCGGGGCGAGAGCCGAGGCGCCGATCACCGACGGGGCACCGCTGACCTGCCAGGCCGCGAAGAGTTCGCCACCGCCCAGGGAAGCGGTGGTGACCACGTCGCCGTCGGGGGTGGTCAATCGCTCCGCGGCACGGCCGGCCCGGGTGCGTACCATCCGGTCCCGCCGCACCTCGCGGCCGCCGTCGAGCAACGCGTGCACGATAGTGGCGGCCAGGGCTTCGCCCACGGCGCCGGGTTCGATCGCGACTGATGCCATGGCGTCGACGCGTACTCGGGAAGGCTTTTCCTCGCCCGCCAACAGATGCAGCAGGATGCTCTCGGTCGCGAGCACGCCGAAACCCGCCCCGCAGACCAGCGTGCGACCGCTCGCCGCCGCCTCCCGGTCCATGCCGTGGAGCAGCTCGAACGCGTTCAGTTCGTTGGAGACGTCGACGTAGTGGGTGCCTGGCGGGCAGGCCCGCGCGACCTGCGGCGCCGTGACCGCAAACGGCCCCACCGTGTTGATCACCACGGTCGGTGCCTCGGCGGCCAGCCGTGCGCAGACCTCGTCGAGCGTGCCGGTCACCGCCCGTGCGTCCCGACTCACCTGGGTCAGCCGCTCCCGATTGCGGCCGGCCACCACCACCTCGGCGCCCGCCTGCTGCAGACGCGTCACCGCCTCCCGGCCGACCCGCCCGGTCGCACCGAGCACCCAGATCTCATCCGTCATGTTCGCCTCCATCAGTCATGGCACGTCGTGTCATCACTATTGCACGATACGACACGACGTGTCATCACTAGAATTTGGCGCATGGGTCGCTGGCAGCCGGGCGCGCGAGAACGGCTTGAGCAGGCCGCGCTCGACCTCTTCCTCGAGCAGGGCTTCACCGAGACCACCGTGCCGCAGATCACGGCGCGGGCCGGGCTCACGACTCGTACCTTCTTCCGGCACTTCGCCGATAAGCGTGAGGTGCTCTTCGCCGGCGAGGAGTTGGTACCCGAGCGGGTGGCCCGCCTGATGGCCGACGCCCCGCCCTCGCTGGGCCCGATGGACCTGATCACCGAGGGCCTGGCCCCTGCCGCGGCCGAGATCTTCGCGGGCCGCAGCCTCGACTACCTGCTCCGCCGCCGGGCCGCGATCGACGCCGAGCCTGCCCTGCATGAACGCGAGCTGCGCAAGTTTTCGCTGATGTCGGAGGCGCTGGAGCAGGGCTTCCGCGACCGCGGCGCCGACGACCTGAGCGCCCAGCTGGCGGCCGAGATCGCCGTGACCACGTTCCGGATAGCGGTGACCCGCTGGCTCAACCAGCACGGAGACCCCGATCTCCCGGCCACCATCAACCAGACCCTGGCCGCGATGAGGCGCCTGACGAATACGCCGTCGACCTAGAACTCCGTCCGCTCCGGCGCCTCGAAACGCCAGTTGTCCGGGTTGCGCGGTGAGTACACCACCGGGCGCAGCTCACCGATCGACGGCCACTGCTCGACGTCGATGGCCATCCGCTGGTACACGGGATGTTCGTTGACGGTCGGGCCGCTGATCACCCCGGAGATGGTGACGTACTGCTCACCGGTGGCGTCGGGCCGCGGGCTGACCCCGGTGATCAGCAGCGTGCCCGTCTGCGCGCCGCTGCCCGGGCCGCGACGCAGCAACCGCGGGGCGACAAACACCGCCAGGATCGCGACGAGCAGCAACAGCGTCAAGAATTCCCACACGAGGCCCATGGTAGGACTGCAGCCATGAGTAGCGACCGGACGCAGGACATGACGCTGGCGCTGGCCCTGGCCGACGCGGCCGACCGGCTGACGCTGGACCGCTTCGGCGCGCAGGACCTGCGGGTGGACACCAAACCCGATCTGACCCCGGTCACCGACGCCGACCAGTCGGTCGAGGCGGCGCTGCGGGAGGCACTCGCCGCCCAACGCCCCGATGATGCCGTTCTCGGCGAGGAATTCGGCGGGCAGACCACGTTCACCGGCCGGCAGTGGATCATCGACCCGATCGACGGCACCAAGAACTTCGTCCGCGGCGTGCCGGTGTGGGCGAGCCTGATCGCGCTGCTGTCCGACGGGGTGCCCGTCGTCGGGGTGGTCAGCGCCCCCGCGCTGGGCCGACGGTGGTGGGCCGGGGCCGGACTGGGCGCGTTCGGGTCGGTCGGGGCGGCGGCGCCCCGCCGGTTGTCGGTATCGGCGGTGACCGAATTGGGCTCGGCCAGTCTGTCGTTCTCCAGCCTGACCGGCTGGGCCGCGCTGGGCCGGCGCGACCGGTTCCTGGCGTTGACCGACGAGGTGTGGCGGGTGCGGGCGTTCGGCGATTTCTGGTCGTACTGCCTGGTGGCCGAGGGCGCGGTCGACGTCGCCGCCGAACCGGAAGTCTCGGTGTGGGATCTGGCGGCGCTGGACATCCTGGTGCGCGAGGCCGGCGGCACGTTCACCAGCTTGGAGGGCACCCCCGGCCCGCACGGCGGCAGCGCGGTGGCCACCAACGGCGTCCTGCACGACGGTGTACTGAGCAGGCTTTCCGCGGAGTAGCGTGGCGTGCAGCGCCCGGTGACGATGCGGGCTTATCGGCCCGCGGCGGAGCCGGGTCGTCGCACCAACGCACGCCATGACCGCAGTCAGCTTGGATGACCCGTTCACCGTCGCCACCGAATATTGGCATCGCCTCGACGACGGCCGGATTCAGTGCGACGTGTGCCCGCGGGCCTGCAAGCTGCACGACGGCCAGCGTGGCCTGTGTTTCGTCCGCGCCCGCGCCGACGACCAAATCGTGCTCACCAGCTACGGGCGCTCCAGCGGGTTTTGCGTTGATCCGGTGGAAAAGAAGCCGCTCAACCACTTCCTGCCGGGGTCGGCGGTGTTGTCGTTCGGCACCGCGGGCTGCAATCTGGCCTGCAAGTTCTGCCAGAACTGGGACATCTCCAAATCCCGCGAGGTCGACACCTTGGCCAGTGCGGCGACACCGGACGCCATCGCGGCCATTGCCGACGAATTAGGTTGCCGCAGTGTGGCTTTCACCTACAACGACCCGGCGATCTTCTGGGAGTACGCCGCCGATGTCGCCGACGCCTGCCATGACCGGGACATCAAGGCGATCGCGGTGACGGCCGGCTACATGTGCCCGGCGCCGCGCGCGGCGTTCTACTCCCACATCGACGCGGCCAACGTCGATGTGAAGGCGTTCACCGAGGACTTCTACCGGCGGGTCTGCGTCGGGCATCTGGCCGATGTGCTTGACACCCTGGTGTACCTGCGGCAGCAAACCGAGGTGTGGGTGGAGATCACCACGCTGCTCATCCCCGGACGCAACGACGGCGACGCCGAGATCGCCGCCGAATGCGCCTGGATCGCCGAGCACCTCGGTGTCGATGTGCCGGTGCACTTCACCGCGTTTCACCCGGACTACAAGATGACCGACACCCCGCCCACCCCGCCGGCCACCCTGACCCGGGCGCGCGCTATCGGCCGCGCCGCCGGGCTGCGGTACGTCTACACCGGCAACGTCCACGACCTGGCCGGCGGCACCACCACCTGCCCGGGCTGCGGGACGGCGGTCGTGGTGCGCGACTGGTACGCGATGCGGCACTACGCGCTGAGCGACGACGGCCGCTGCACCGCATGCGGCCAGCGACTGCCGGGCGTCTACGACGGGCCGGTCGGGCACTGGGGCCGACGACGATTGCCGGTTTAGGGCCGGCCCCCGATGTGAATTACCTAACAACCACCGTCGACCTTACTCTGGAGTAAGATACGGTCTATCGCGCACTTCCCCAACGATGAAGGCTGCTGACATGACGAACACTGCGACAAACGGCTCCAAGGCACGCCCCCAGCGGACCGGCCGCGAAAGCGCCGTCGGGCTGCAAAAGCACAAGCGTTCCGCCACCGACATCGGGCTGGCGCTGATCACGCCGCTGGTGGGTCAGGAGTTCCTGGACAAATACAACCTGCGCGACCCGCTCAACCGGGCGCTGCGCTACGGCATCAAGCAGACGTTCTCGGTGGCCGGGGCCAGCACCCGCCAGTTCAAGCGGGTGCAGGGGCTGCGCGGCGGGCCGACCCGGCTCAAGGCCAGCGGGCAGGATTACTTCGACCTGACCCCCGACGAGGACCAGAAGCTCATCGTCGAAACCGTCGACGAGTTCGCCGCCGAGGTGCTGCGCCCGGCCGCCTACGACGCCGACGAGACGGCCGGCTACCCGGCCGAGCTGATCACCAAGGCCGCCGAGCTGGGCATCACCGCGGTCAACATCCCCGAAGAGTTCGAGGGGATCGCCGCGCACCGCTCCACGGTGACCAATGTCCTGGTGGCCGAGGCGCTGGCCTACGGCGACATGGGTTTGGCGCTGCCGATCCTGGCCCCCGGCGGGGTGGCCGCGGCACTGACCCACTGGGGCAGCGCCGAACAGCAGGCCACCTACCTCAAGGAGTTCGCCGGCGACAACGTCCCGCAGGCCTGTGTGGCCATCGCCGAACCGCACCCGCTGTTCGACCCGACCAACCTCAAGACCACCGCGGTGCGCACACCCAGCGGCTACCGGCTCGACGGCGTCAAGTCGCTGGTGCCCGCGGCCGCCGATGCCGAGCTGTTCATCGTCGCCGCGCAGCTGGGCGGCAAACCCGCCCTGTTCATCGTCGAGTCGTCTTCTCCGGGTCTGACCGTCAAGGCCGACCCGAGCATGGGGATCCGCGCCGCGGCGCTCGGCCAGGTGGAGCTGGACAAGGTGTCGGTGCCGCTGAGCGCACGGCTGGGGGAAGAGGACACCTCTGCCACCGACTACGCCCAGATCTATTCCGAGGCCATCGCGCTGTCCCGGCTGGGCTGGGCGGCGCTGGCGGTGGGCACCTGCCACGCGGTGCTCGACTACGTGGTGCCCTACGTCAAGGACCGCGAAGCCTTCGGTGAGCCGATCGCGCACCGGCAGGCGGTGGCGTTCATGTGCGCCAACATCGCCATCGAATTCGACGGCCTGCGGCTGATCACCTGGCGCGGCGCGTCCCGCGCCGAGCAGGGCCTGCCGTTCATCCGCGAGGCCGCGCTGGCCAAACGGCTGGCCACCGACAAGGGCATGCAGATCGGCCTGGACGGCGTGCAGCTGCTCGGCGGCCACGGCTACACCAAGGAACACCCGGTCGAGCGCTGGTACCGCGACCTGCGGGCCATCGGCGTCGCCGAGGGCGTCGTCGTTATCTAACTCCCCTAGACATCTGAGCTGAAAGTCCTGACATGGCAATCAATCTGGAAATGCCCCGCAAGCTCCAAAACGTCATCGAAAAGGCGCACCAGGGTGCCGCGGAGATGCTGCGGCCGATCTCGCGCAAATACGACCTGAAGGAAAAGGAACACGCCTACCCGGTCGAGCTCGACACCCTGGCCAACCTGTTCGAGGGGATCTCGGAGGCCAACGCCTTCGCGTTCGCCGGCGCCGAGGCGTTCGCGGCCGGCGAAGAGGCCGACAAGAACCGCAACGGCGCCAACATGTCCGCGCTGGTCAACGCCCTGGAGATCAGCTGGGGCGACGTCGCGCTGCTGCTGTCGGTGCCCTACCAGGGGCTGGGCAATGCGGCGATCTCGTCGGTGGCCACCCCCGAACAGCTCAAGCGGCTGGGCAAGGTGTGGGCGGCGATGGCGATCACCGAGCCGGGCTTCGGCTCCGACTCGGCGGCGGTGACCACCACCGCCACCCTCGACGGTGACGAGTACGTGATCAACGGCGAGAAGATCTTCGTCACCGCCGGGTCGCGGGCCAGCCACATCGTGGTGTGGGCGACGCTGGATAAGTCCAAGGGACGTCCCGCGATCAAGTCGTTCATCGTGCCGCGCGAGCACCCCGGCGTCACCGTGGAGCGCCTGGAGATGAAGCTGGGCATCAAGGCCTCCGACACCGCGGTGATCCGCTTCGACAACGCCCGCATCCCCAAGGACAACCTGCTGGGCAGCCCGGAGATCGACACCGGCAAGGGTTTCGCCGGGGTGATGGAGACCTTCGACAACACCCGCCCGATCGTCGCGGCGATGGCGGTGGGCATCGGCCGGGCCGCGCTGGAGGACCTGCGCAAGATCCTCACCGACGCCGGCGTGGAGATCTCCTACGACAAGCCGTCGCACGCGCAAAGCGCGGCGGCCGCGGAGTTCCTGCGGCTGGAGGCCGACTGGGAAGCCGGCTACCTGTTGACGGTGCGCTCGGCGTGGCAGGCCGACAACAACATCCCCAACTCCAAAGAGGCGTCGATGGGCAAAGCCAAGGCCGCCCGGGTGGCCAGCGACATCACCCTCAAGGCCGTCGAAATGACCGGCACCGTCGGCTATTCCGAGCAGACGCTGCTGGAGAAGTGGGCCCGCGACTCGAAGATCCTGGACATCTTCGAAGGCACCCAGCAGATCCAGCAGCTGGTGGTGGCCCGTCGGCTGTTGGGGTTGAGCTCCGCCGAGCTCAAGTAATTCCGCCGAGCAGTCCCCCGGTGACGTCGAGATTGCGTCTTTGGTTGCGGTTTACGCAAAATCACGACCACAGCCGCAATCTCAACGCGCTCACGGTGGAGACGAATTTTCCGCGGGTCCTTCGAGCAACGGGCTGAACGTCGCGCAGACCGCGTCCAGCGTCGCGGTGTCCCGCGTCGACAGCGCAATCACGAACGCGCCTTGGATCAGCGCCAGCACACTGTGCGACAGTTCTTCGGCGGAGCGATCGGTGCGCACGTCGCCGCGGCGCTGCCCCTCGGTCAGCAGCCGCGACAGCCCGCCGTGCCATTCGGTGAGGGCGTGGGTCAGCTGCGCGCGGAAGGGTTCGGCGCTGGCCGCCAGTTCGGTGGAGAACTTGCCGGCCAGGCAGGCCCGCTGGTAGTCGGACTTGACGAAGGCCTCGGTGAGCCCGGTGAAGTAGCGGGTGAGCTTTTCGGTGGTGCTCAGCGCGTCGTCGTCGGCCCAGCGCGCCAGCGCCTCGAGCTGCAGG
Source organism: Mycobacterium sp. pUA109 (assembly GCF_041287095.1). Lineage (NCBI taxonomy): Bacteria > Bacillati > Actinomycetota > Actinomycetes > Mycobacteriales > Mycobacteriaceae > Mycobacterium > Mycobacterium sp. pUA109. Next base: position 7,785 of record NZ_JBGGKS010000044.1, read on the forward strand.
CGCATGTAGCGGTCCAGCACGGCCAGACCGAACGCGTCCTTGGAGCCGAAATGGTGATAGAAGGAGCCTTTCGGCACCCCGGAGGCGTCCAGGATCGCGTCGACGGTGGTGCCGTGGAATCCGTTGGCGTAAAACGACTTCATCCCCTGGCGCAGCAGTCGCTCCTTGTGGGACAGGGGTTTGCCCGACGTCGCCATCACACCCTTTCTTGACGATCTGGTCTAGACTATTTAGTCTAACAGCCTATGGGCTACGAAACGCTGCAGGTCCGTCGCGACGGCCATGTTCAGATCATCGGCCTCAACCGGCCGCAGAAGCGCAACGCGTTCGACGCGACCATGCTGCGCGAACTCGCCGCCGCCTACGGTGAACTCGACGCCGACGACACCGTGCGCGTCGGCGTCCTCTACGGCGAAGGCACGATGTTCACCGCCGGGCTGGATCTGGCCAGCGTGGCCGGCGACATCCAAAACAATGTCTCACTCGTCCCGGACGGCGGCATCAACCCGTGGCAGGTAGACGGCCGGCAGCTGTCCAAGCCGCTGGTTGCCGCCGTGCACGGTAAGGTGCTGACCCTCGGCATTGAGCTGATGTTGGCCGCCGATATCACCGTCGCGGCCGAGTCGGCCACCTTCGCCCAACTCGAAATCGCCCGCGGCATTTACCCGTTCGGTGGCGCCACCATCCGGTTTCCGCGCGCGGCGGGATGGGGCAACGCGATGCGCTGGATGCTGACCGCCGACACCTTCGATGCCGCTGAGGCGCACCGCATCGGCGTCGTGCAGGAGGTGGTGCCCGACGGGCAGCATCTGCCGCGGGCCCTGGAGATCGCCCACACCATCGCCCGCCAGGCACCCCTGGGTGTGCAGGCCACGTTGCGCAGCGCCCGGCAGGCCGTCCGCGCCGGGGAGGCCGCCGCCGAAGCCGACCTGGTCCCGGGCGTGCAGCGGTTGTTCGCCACCGAGGATGCGGCGATCGGGGTGCAGGCGTTTTTGACCCGCACCCCCGCCGAGTTCGTCGGCCGCTAAGCGCCGCGCCTTGCGCGAGCGTGCGTAGTAAGAGAGTTATGACGCGTGTTGGCGAAGAAAGTGGCGTTTTTCTAGGAGATGGCGACGTCCT
>NZ_JBGGKS010000045.1:0-7202 GCF_041287095.1 Mycobacterium sp. pUA109
CGAATTCGAAGCAATCATGACCACACCGGCCAGCCAGGCCGCGTAACCGAAACTGTCACCTATCCGTGCAGCAGACCCGTTCGTAAATCGCCGGTTGAAACGTGCGTACCAGCGTGGCATGCGCATCGATGTGTTCCTTCTTGGTCGAAATCAACTCGCGGTTGAGAAATCGTCATGGTGTACCGGTATGCCGGTTCAGTCCGCTCGAAGACGGCGATAGATGTCTCGGGGATCGCGCCAGCCCGGAACGACAATCGTCGCGTCAGGACGATTCGATATCAATGCATATTGCGGTATGTACACCCCACATAGCGGCGCCGACGACAGATCAAGATAGCGTAACTCACCGGCCACCGGGTGTGATCCCAAGTGCAGCCTCGCTGATCGTGAACCAAGTTTGACCGTCGCCGTGGCTTCCGCCTGATACGGCACGCGGAAGACCTCGTTGGTGACCGGACTCAATGTGTAGCAACAAAAGTCGCGTTTGTGTGCACGCGCCGCGGAAGCGGACTTGGTAACGCCGAGGCTAAAAATCAACTCATCGTCGGCGGTAGCCTCGGCGACGTATTCGCCACCGCAATCGTCATGTATTCCCACTGAGGTTCGGAACTTCGGAAAGCCGAGGACTTCCCACCCCACTTTGAGTGCCTCGTCGTTGTCAACGGCCAAATGGGTAATGTAGACACCATTGGTGCTGTGTTGACCCCACCGGGTCAGCGATACCCCGGGCACGTCGATCCCACCCGCCTGCACGGGTAGTCCGAACGCAAACTCCCGATAGGGCGAAATCGACTTATCGATGTACTCCATAACTTGCACGAGCGCCAGCGCTCGGTGAGGGGTGATGCGCACCGGACGGAGCCTACGCGTTGGAATGAGCGCCTGAGCTTTCGCGGCACTCACGGTAAACAGCGCCGCCATACTTCGAGCCTGATAGGTCAAGAGGGGCATACTGACAGTTCCCCCATCGCTGAGCGTACTGACACCCTGCGACGCGGGTGCGATGCCCATAAGGGCGCGGTCTGTAGCCATAGCGCCTCCCTAGATCGCCATGCCCATGCGCTCGGCCCCCAAGCGGCCGAGGCGGTAAAGCGGGGCCAACAGGTCCTCGTAGCGAGGCCCAAGAATCCTCGGCACGGCGTCGAAAACTCGGGCGTCGGGGCCAATGAGAACCCGTGGCTTATTCTTTTCGACCCCCCGTAGAATCGTCGTCGCCGCGGAACCTGGCCGTGTCATGGCGATCCGGTCAAAACTTCTCTTGACGCGCTCGGCGTCGATCCCTTCGGGGCCACCCCGAGCGTTCACTGCGATGTTCGTCTTGATGCCCCCTGGGTGCACGCAGGTGACGCCGATCGGATGCCGAGCGGCCCGAACCTCCTGGCGCAATGCCTCAGTGAATCCGCGCACCGCGAATTTTGCTGCGTTGTAAGCACTTTGCGACGGAATTGCCATCAAACCGAACACTGATGAGACGTTGACGACGTGACCCTCTCCTGAATCGATCAGATGGGGTAGGAACGCTTTCGTCCCGTGTGCGACACCCCAGAAATTAATATTCATCAGCCAGTCGAAGTCTTCCCACGTCATGTCCACCACATCAGCGGACAGCGCGACACCAGCGTTATTGAATACCAAATTGACGCTGCCGAATTCAGACTTGACATCGACTGCGTGTGCGTAGACCGCAGCACGGTCAGCCACATCGAGTTCAAAGGACACCGTCTGAGCACCCAATTTCTCGCAGCGGCCGGCGGTGTCGGCGACACCGGAGGTATCGATGTCAGACAGAGCCAGTCGTGCGCCCCGCTTTGCGAGTTCGATCGCCAAGGCGCGGCCGATACCGGATCCAGCTCCGGTAATCACGGCAACTTTGTCGCGAAAATCTTTCATCGCTATCGTCTACTTTCTTCGTTGACCTAATTTGATCGGGTACGGCGACGGAGATCTCTTGCATGGGCCGTCAGCGGCGGGCACGGTCATGCGCACTCGCGGATGCCGCGCAGTCAACAGCCGATATTCTTCACGTTTGACTTTGCGGGTGGAAAGCCAGTATTGCCAGGTGAATCCGGACCACAGCGTCCTGTTGTGCCCGTGCTCGTCGAGGTACCAGCTCCAGCAGCCGCCGCTGTTCCACACCGAACGGGCCAGGCCCTGCTGTAGCGCCTCGTTGAACCTGTCCTGGGCCGACTTCAGCGGAGCGATCGCATCAGCACCCTCAGAGTCGACTGTCTTGATCGCCTCGATCGCATAGTGGATCTGTGACTCGATCATGAATACGACTGAGGTATGACCTAGCCCGGTGTTCGGTCCTAACAGTAAAAATAGATTGGGCATGTCTGTGACGGTGGTGCCGCGGTGGGCGGTGACGCCCGCTCGGGTCCAGCGCTGCCCCAGGTTTTCCTTGCGCGGGCCGGTGATGTCGATGTGTCGGTACGAATCGGTGACGTGGAACCCGGTCGCCAAGACGATGACATCAACGGGGCGGTGGGTCCCATCGGCAGCGACGATGCCATTGGCTGTCACGCTACTGATGCCGTCTGTGATCAGCTCGGTCTTGGTGCTATCGATGGCTTGGTAGTAGCCGTTGGAGCCGAGTAGACGTTTACACCCGGGGCGGTAATCGGGAGTGAGCTTTCTTCGGAGCTCCGGATCAGCGATGGTGCGCTTGATGTGCCGCCGCCCCAGAACCTCGACGGCTTTCAGAAGCGACGGGCGGCGGTTCATGGCATAGGCGCCGCCCTCGGCGCTCCAGTAGATGCCGGCCCGCAGCGCCGCCCGCGCACCGGGGATGCGCTTAAGCGCCTCCCTGACTAAACGTGGCATCTCGACGTTGGAGCGTGGTAGTACCCAGGCCGGGGTGCGCTGATAGAGCTGCAGTTTGCTGACGCGTCCTACAATTTCAGGTACCAGCTGCACTGCGCTAGCGCCGGTCCCGATTACTGCGACTCGTTTGTGGGTCAGATCGACGTCGTGACGCCATTGGGCTGAATGAAAGACCGGGCCGTCGAATGTCTCGAGTCCGTCGATGGTCGGAATGCTCGGGATGTGCAGAGCGCCAGCACCGGATATGAGGAACTGCGCGATATATTCGCCGCCCTCGTCAGTGTGTACGTGCCAGCGACAATTCGCCTCATTCCATTGAGCGCACACGACTTTGGCGCCAAAGACAATGTGGCGGTGCAAGTCGTACTTGGACGTCACGGCTTCGAGATAGGTCAGGATCTCTCGCTGGTATGAGAACAGGTGCGTCCAGTCGGATTTCGGCTCGAACGAGAACGAGTAGAGGTGCGCCGGAACGTCGCAGGCCGCTCCAGGATAGCTGTTGTCACGCCAGGTGCCGCCGATTGAGCCGGCTTTTTCCAACACCACGAATTCAATGCCTTGTTTCTGCAGTGCAATCGCCATGCCCAAGCCAGAAAACCCTGTTCCTATGATCAGCGCTCTGGTGTGGACGGATGGGCGCTGTTTTGTGCCAGCCGCCGCTGAGGAGCTGGCTATATCAACTGCAGTCATCGCAATGTATCCGTGACCCTTCCTTGTCGTCAGGCTGCTGCCAGGTGGCGTGGATGGCCCATCTCAAGGGTAATATACACGAAACGTACAGTACCGCGTACCAGCTGTTCGAGTAAGCTTCGGGCGACCGCCCGGTATGTCTGACGGTCGCTCGTGCGTAGCTGGAGTCGACAAGTTGTGCCCACCTCGCCGACGGCCGCCATCACCCGCCCGGCGTGAGCGTCTCAGTCCAGGATGCGGCGCGCCACGTTGGTGCTGACCAGGTCGAGCAGTTCGTCGCCGCGGCCGGCGAGGATGGTGCGAATCGCGTACAGCGAGAAGCCCTTGGCCTGCTCCAGGGTGATCGCCGGCGGGATGGACAGTTCCTGGCGGGCGGTGACCACCTCGACCAGCGCCGGACCGTCGTGGCTGAACGCGGCGGCCAGCGCCGGTCCCAGATCGGCGGGTTTCTCCACACGGCGGCCGAACATGCCCATGGCGGCGGCGACGGCGCCGAAGTTCGGATTGTCCAGCTCGGTGCCGAAGTTGACGATGCCGGCGGCCTTCATCTCCAACTCCACGAAGCTCAGCGAGGAGTTGTTGAACACGATCACCTTCACCGGCAGCCGGTTCTGCAGCAGGGTGGCCAGCTCGCCGAACAGCATGGTCAGCCCGCCGTCGCCGGCCAACGCGACGACCTGGCGGTCCCGGTCGGCGGTCTGCGCACCGATCGCGTGCGGGACCGCACCGGCCATGCTGCCGTGGTTGAACGACCCGATCAGCCGCCGTCGCCCGTTCATCCGCAGATAGCGCGACGCCCACACCACCGGGGAGCCGACGTCGACGGTGAAGACCGCGTCCTCGGCGGCGAGTCGGTTTACCTCGGCCGCAACGTATTCCGGCCGGATCGGGGTGCGGCCACGATCGTCGGCGGCCAGCGCGTCCAGGCTCTTGCGGGTCTTGGCGTAGTGCGCCAGCGCCCGGTCCAAATGGGTGCGGTCGTGCTTTTGGGTCAGCCGCGGCTGCAACGCGGCCGCGGTATCGGCGACGGTGCCGACCAGGCCGAGGTCGATCGGGGCGCGTCGACCCAGGTGCCGGCCGCGCACGTCGACCTGGATGATCGTCGCATTGTCGGGATAGAACTGCTGGTAGGGAAAGTCGGTGCCGAGCATCAGCAACACGTCGGCCTCTTTGATCGCCTTGTACCCGGAGGCGAAACCCAGCAGCCCGGTCATGCCGACGTCATAGGGGTTGTCGTATTCCAGGTAGTCCTTGCCGCGCAGCGCATGCACGATCGGCGCGGCCAAGGTGCCGGCCAGCTGCATGACCTGCGCGTGCGCGCCCGCCGTCCCCGCGCCGGCCAGGATGGTAACGGCGTTGGCCGAGTTCAAGATTCCCGCCGCCCGCGCCAGCGCATGGTCGTCGGGGCGGCACACCGACGCGGTGGGCGTCACCGGCCGTGAGGTCCAGCCGGAGTCGTCGAGTCGGGCCAAGAACACCTCGCCGGGGACGACGACGACCGCGACCCCGTTGTCTTCGACCGCGGCCCGCATCGCCAGGTGCAGGATGCGCGGCGCCATCTCCGGGGTGCTGATCAGCTCGCAGTACACGCTGCATTCGCGGAACAGGTCTTGCGGGTGGGTCTCTTGGAAGTAGTCCGAGCCGATCTCGGCGCGCGGAATGTGCGCGGCGATCGCCAGCACCGGCACCCGGCTGCGCTGCGCGTCGTACAGCCCGTTGATCAGATGCAAGTTGCCCGGGCCGCAGCTGCCCGCGCACACCGCCAGCCGCCCGGTCAGCCCGGCGTCGGCGGCGGCGGCGAACGCGGCGGTCTCCTCGTGGCGGACCAGTTCCCAGGAGAAGTCGTCGGTGCGGCGGATCGCGTCGGTGAACCCGTTGAGGCTATCCCCCGGTATCCCGTAGACCCGGTGCACGCCACTGTGTTTGAGCGCGGCAATCATCTGGTCGGCGACGGTAGCCATGCGGTGTCCTCCTCAACTTGTCAACAGCATGCACCCGGCGATCGGGCCGCCGCCCACGCCGACCACGGCGACCTCCGGCCGGCGGGCCAGCTGCCGTTCGCCCGCCTGGCCCCGCAGCTGCAGGCAGGCCTCATGCAGCACCCAGTAGCCGTGCATCCGGCCGGCCGACAGTTGCCCGCCGTAGGTGTTCAGCGGCAACACCCCGTCGCGGGCGATCCGCGCCGCGCCCTCGACGAACGGACCGCTCTCCCCGTCCCCGCACACCCCGAGGGCCTCCAGCCAGGCCAACGTCAAGAAGGTGAACCCGTCGTACAGCTCGGCGACGTCCAGATCACTCGGGGTCAGGTCGGTGCGTGACCACAGTTGGGCCGCGGCGTCCACGGACGCCATCTTGGGGTAGTCCGGGCGGTGAAACCAGCCGCCGGCGCCGTCGGCGCCACCGATCGCCTCCACCGCCACCGGCCGGTGCGGGCAGTCGTGGCCGTACGCCGCGCCCGACACCAGCACCGCGATGGAGCCGTCCACCGGGACGTCACAGTCGTAGAGCCCGAACGGTGTCGACACCGGCCGCGCGGCCAGGTAGTCGGCCATCGTCATCGGATCCCGGTACACCGCAAGCGGATTGAGCGCGGCGTTGCGCCGGCTGTTGATCGCCAACCAGCCCAGTTGTTCTTTGGTGGTGCCGTAGAGCTGCATGTGCCGCCGGCAGGTCAGCGCCAGCCAGTTCGCGGCCGAGTAGGCGTGGGCGGCCAGCAGGTCGGGTACATCCTGCATCGGCCCCACCCCGCTACCGCGGGATTCCACCAGGCGCGCCATCGCGTCGCTGGGCACCGACCCGGCGGTCGGCTCCGCCGATTCCGGGGACGGCACCGCCCCGCCGATCATCTGCACGGTGCGGTACACCAGCACGTGGCGGGCCCGGCCCTCGGCGACCGCCCGGCACGCCGACATGACCGGGGACAGCAGCCCGCCGGTGTCGAATCCGGCGCCGCAGTCGGCGGCCTCGATGCCCAGCGCGGCGCGGACCTCGGCGGCCGGGGTGTCGCCCAGGGTGGCGATCCCGTCGATATCGCTGGGCGCCAGGCCGGCGTCGGCGATCCCGGCCCGCACCGCCTCCAACGTCAGCTCCAGCGCGGGGATGCCGGTGCGGCGACCGATCCGCGAGATCCCGACGCCGGACAGGATCGCGTCCTTCTCGAAGTAACGCATCCACACCGTCCGTTCCGTCGACCCTAAGGTCGTACCCTAGGCGGCGTGCCCACCGAGCCGGATTCGACCTCCCCGACGCCGCTGCACATCGAGTTTTGCGTGCAGTGCGCGCGCTGGGTGCGTCCCGCGACCGACACCTGTCCCGACTGTCGCACCGCGCTGGTGGCCCGGCCGGTGTCTGGCCGCGGCACGGTATTCACCTACACGGTCAACCACCATCGGTTCGACCCGAGCCTGACGGTCCCCTACGTCATCGCCATCATCGAGCTGGTCGAGCAGGAGGGGCTGCGGGTGGCCGCCAACGTCGTGGACTGCGAACCGGATTCGGTGGCCTGCGGGATGCCGGTGCAGGCCCGGTTCGACGGCGACGCGCCGGTGTTCGTCCCGGTCTAGCGCGGGGCGCTCCGGCCGACGCGAGCGTGCGCAGATCCGGCGACACGCACGGCGTGTCGGCCGGGTCGGGTAGCCGGGGGGAGTCGCACCCCCCGGCTCCCACAGAACCGTACGTGAACCTCTCGG
>NZ_JBGGKS010000046.1:0-5436 GCF_041287095.1 Mycobacterium sp. pUA109
TTTAATGTGTGTTCGGCGGTGTCCTACTTTTCCACCCGGGTGGGTAGTATCATCGGCGCTGGCAGGCTTAGCTTCCGGGTTCGGGATGGGTCCGGGCGTTTCCCTGTCGCTATTACCGCCGTAACTCTATTTATTTTGTGGTGGGGGGGTTGGGGGGGTTTGTGTGTCCCCGTGTGCCCCCCGTGGTGGTTGTTTTGGTGGTGGGGTGTGGTGTGTGTGGTGTGGTTGCGAGGTGTTGTGTTGGTAAGTTTTCGGCCGGTTAGTGCCAGTTCCCTGAACACCTTGCGGTGCGTGTAGGTCTGGTCTATCGATCCCGTGGTCTGCGGGGGGCCTTATCCCACTAAATGGGTGAGAAGCCTGGTCTTGGAAGAGGTTTCCCGCTTAGATGCTTTCAGCGGTTATCCTGTCCGAACGTGGCTATCCAGCGGTGCCCCTGGTGGGACAACTGGTGGACCAGAGGTTCGTCCGTCCCGGTCCTCTCGTACTAGGGACAGGTTTCCTCAAGCTTCTGACGCGCGCGGCGGATAGAGACCGAACTGTCTCACGACGTTCTAAACCCAGCTCGCGTGCCGCTTTAATGGGCGAACAGCCCAACCCTTGGGACCTGCTCCAGCCCCAGGATGCGACGAGCCGACATCGAGGTGCCAAACCATCCCGTCGATATGGACTCTTGGGGAAGATCAGCCTGTTATCCCCGGGGTACCTTTTATCCGTTGAGCGACACCCCTTCCACTCGGGGGTGCCGGATCACTAGTCCCGACTTTCGTCCCTGCTTGACATGTCCGTCTCGCAGTCAAGCTCCCTTGTGCACTTGCACTCAACACCTGATTGCCGTCCAGGTTGAGGGAACCTTTGGGCGCCTCCGTTACATTTTAGGAGGCAACCGCCCCAGTTAAACTACCCGCCAGGCACTGTCCCTGAACCCGGTTCAGGGTTCGAGGTTAGAGGTCCAATACGATCAGAGTGGTATTTCAACAACGACTCCACCCACACTGGCGTGCGAGTTTCACAGTCTCCCACCTATCCTACACAAACCGTATCGAACATCAATACCAAGTTGTAGTGAAGGTCCCGGGGTCTTTTCGTCCTGCCGCGCGTAACGAGCATCTTTACTCGTAGTGCAATTTCGCCGAGTCTATGGTTGAGACAGTTGAGAAGTCGTTACGCCATTCGTGCAGGTCGGAACTTACCCGACAAGGAATTTCGCTACCTTAGGATGGTTATAGTTACCACCGCCGTTTACTGGGGCTTAAATTCTCAGCTTCGCGGACGAATCCGCTAACCGGTCCTCTTAACCTTCCAGCACCGGGCAGGCGTCAGTCCGTATACCTCGTCTTGCGACTTCGCACGGACCTGTGTTTTTAGTAAACAGTCGCTTCTCACTGGTTTCTGCGACCGGATCCCGCTCCCACCGCAAGGGTGTTCACGATAGTCCGGTCCCCCTTCTCCCGAAGTTACGGGGGCATTTTGCCGAGTTCCTTAACCATAGTTATCTCGTACGCCTTGGTATTCTCTACCTGACCACCTGTGTCGGTTTGGGGTACGGGCCGTGTGTGAACTCGCTAGAGGCTTTTCTCGGCAGCATAGGATCACCGAATTCACCTCATCCGGTTATGCATCACCTCTCGGAATATATGAACGACGGATTTGCCTATCGTTCTTCCTACCGGCTTGCCCCAGTATTACCACTGACTGGTACGGCTACCTTCCTGCGTCACCCCATCGCTTGACTACTACCCACCCGGGTCCCACGCAGCCAGCAGTCGTCGCACCCCGAAGGGATTGATCGACCACCTTTTGGGTGGTTAGCAGAATGGATTCATCAGGGACGCGCACACACGGGTACGGGAATATCAACCCGTTGTCCATCGACTACGCCTGTCGGCCTCGCCTTAGGTCCCGACTCACCCTGGGCGGACTGGCCTGGCCCAGGAACCCTTGGTCTTTCGGCGGGCAAGGTTCTCACTTGCCTTATCGCTACTCATGCCTGCATTCTCACTCCCCACACCTCCACCACACCATCACTAGGTGGCTTCACCGGTGAGGGGACGCTCCCCTACCCAACAATAAATTGTTGCCGCGGCTTCGGCGGTGTGCTTGAGCCCCGCTACATTATCGGCGCACAATCACTTGACCAGTGAGCTATTACGCACTCTTTCAAGGGTGGCTGCTTCTAAGCCAACCTCCTGGTTGTCTTCGCGACTGCACATCCTTTTCCACTTAGCACACGCTTAGGGGCCTTAGCCGGCGATCTGGGCTGTTTCCCTCTCGACGCACGGAGCTTATCCCCCGCCGTCTCACTGCCACACTTCACACACCGGCATTCGGAGTTTGGCTGACGTCAGTAACCTAGTAGGGCCCATCGGCCATCCAGTAGCTCTACCTCCGGCGTGAAACATGCAACGCTGCACCTAAATGCATTTCGGGGAGAACCAGCTATCACGGAGTTTGATTGGCCTTTCACCCCTACCCACAACTCATCCCCTCAGTCTTCAACCTAAGTGGGTTCGGGCCTCCACGCGGTCTTACCCGCGCTTCACCCTGGCCATGGGTAGATCACTCCGCTTCGGGTCCACAACACGCCACTACACCCCCAACGGGGATACGCCCTATTCAGACTCGCTTTCGCTACGGCTACCCCACCCGGGTTAACCTCGCGACGTGCCGGTGACTCGCAGGCTCATTCTTCAAAAGGCACGCCATCACCCCACCACAAGGGAGGGCTCTGACGGATTGTAGGCACACGGTTTCAGGTACTCTTTCACTCCCCTCCCGGGGTACTTTTCACCATTCCCTCACGGTACTAATCCGCTATCGGTCATCGGGAAGTATTCAGGCTTACCGGGTGGTCCCGGCAGATTCACAGCAGATTCCACGGGCCCGCTGCTACTCGGGAAAATATCGCAAGACAGGTATCGGGTTTTCACGTACCGGGCTCTCACCGTCTACGGCAGACCATCCCAGGCCACTTCCGCTAACCACAACACTTTCTCACTGCCCTCCAGGCAGGTAGACCCAGACACGACACTCCCACAACACCACACACACAACCCCTACCCGGTATCACATGCGCGCGGTTTAGCCATCCTCCGCTTTCGCTCGCCACTACTCACGGAATCACACTTGTTTTCTTCTCCTACGGGTACTGAGATGTTTCACTTCCCCGCGTTCCCCCCACACACCTATACATTCAGCGTGTGGTGACACGACATCACTCGTGCCGGGTTTCCCCATTCGGACATCCTCGGATCAACGCTCGGTTGACAACTCCCCGAGGCATATCGCAGCCTCCCACGTCCTTCATCGGCTCCCGATGCCAAGGCATCCACCATGCGCCCTAACACACTTACAAACACAAAAACCAAAAGCATATTTCTCGAAGAAACAATTGCACCAACAAACAACACCCACCACCCACACAGGGTAAACAGGCCTTGCTCGCTAGATGCTCGCAACCACTATCCACAACTCAAACACCACACCCCACCACCAAGTGTGAGGCGACAACACACCCACCCCCACCAAGGGAGCCGCACCCCAAACCAGGAGCGCCACGGGCCTGTTGTCTCAGGACCCAACAGTGTGCCTGGCAGCCACCACCAACCCACCCGAAAGGCGAGCCGATGACGGTTCGTTGTTGCGTACTTCATTGCACCACCGGACAACCCACTACAGGCGCCGGCGAAAAATCTCCCAACCGTCGACATCCCGCGGATACGGGGACGGGGGAACAATGGTGCTCCTTAGAAAGGAGGTGATCCAGCCGCACCTTCCGGTACGGCTACCTTGTTACGACTTCGTCCCAATCGCCGATCCCACCTTCGACAGCTCCCTCCACAAGGGTTAGGCCACTGGCTTCGGGTGTTACCGACTTTCATGACGTGACGGGCGGTGTGTACAAGGCCCGGGAACGTATTCACCGCAGCGTTGCTGATCTGCGATTACTAGCGACTCCGACTTCACGGGGTCGAGTTGCAGACCCCGATCCGAACTGAGACCGGCTTTAAAGGATTCGCTTAACCTCACGGCATCGCAGCCCTTTGTACCGGCCATTGTAGCATGTGTGAAGCCCTGGACATAAGGGGCATGATGACTTGACGTCATCCCCACCTTCCTCCGAGTTGACCCCGGCAGTCTCCCATGAGTCCCCGCCATCACGCGCTGGCAACATGGAACAAGGGTTGCGCTCGTTGCGGGACTTAACCCAACATCTCACGACACGAGCTGACGACAGCCATGCACCACCTGCACACAGGCCACAAGGGAACCACTATCTCTACTGGCGTCCTGTGCATGTCAAACCCAGGTAAGGTTCTTCGCGTTGCATCGAATTAATCCACATGCTCCGCCGCTTGTGCGGGCCCCCGTCAATTCCTTTGAGTTTTAGCCTTGCGGCCGTACTCCCCAGGCGGGGTACTTAATGCGTTAGCTACGGCACGGATCCCTAAGGAAGGAAACCCACACCTAGTACCCACCGTTTACGGCGTGGACTACCAGGGTATCTAATCCTGTTCGCTCCCCACGCTTTCGCTCCTCAGCGTCAGTTACTGCCCAGAGACCCGCCTTCGCCACCGGTGTTCCTCCTGATATCTGCGCATTCCACCGCTACACCAGGAATTCCAGTCTCCCCTACAGTACTCCAGTCTGCCCGTATCGCCCGCACGCCCACAGTTAAGCTGTGAGTTTTCACGAACAACGCGACAAACCACCTACGAGCTCTTTACGCCCAGTAATTCCGGACAACGCTCGCACCCTACGTATTACCGCGGCTGCTGGCACGTAGTTGGCCGGTGCTTCTTCTACGCCTACCGTCACTTCCGCTTCGTCGGCGTTGAAAGAGGTTTACAACCCGAAGGCCGTCATCCCCCACGCGGCGTCGCTGCATCAGGCTTGCGCCCATTGTGCAATATTCCCCACTGCTGCCTCCCGTAGGAGTCTGGGCCGTATCTCAGTCCCAGTGTGGCCGGACACCCTCTCAGGCCGGCTACCCGTCGTCGCCTTGGTAGGCCATCACCCCACCAACAAGCTGATAGGCCGCGGGCCCATCCCACACCGCTACAAAACGCTTTCCACCACACACCATGCAGCATGTAGTCCTATCCGGTATTAGACCCAGTTTCCCAGGCTTATCCCAGAGTGCAGGGCAGATCACCCACGTGTTACTCACCCGTTCGCCACTCGAGCACCCCGAAGGGCCTTTCCGTTCGACTTGCATGTGTTAAGCACGCCGCCAGCGTTCGTCCTGAGCCAGGATCAAACTCTCCAAACAAAACCTCAAAAAGGCCAATTCAGAAAAATACCTGACAACATCAGACAACAAACATCTGACACAAAAAACACCACACCCCCAACCACGGGGCAGTCAAAGGCATGGCAAAAAACAACAACAAACAAAAACCACCAAACACACTATTGAGTTCTCAAACAACACACCCG
>NZ_JBGGKS010000047.1:0-3841 GCF_041287095.1 Mycobacterium sp. pUA109
CGGCAACAAAGTCCAAACCGCCGGCGGCAACATGGCCTCCACCGACGGCGCCGTCAGCGCCAGCTGGGCCTAACACCACCGAAGATGAACTGGGGGCGGTGAATTCGCTGATTTCTCGTCTCGCGCCCCTCGGCGCAGCGGTACTCGACCACACGCGGTGGCACACCGATCACACGGTGTGCCACCGCGTTTCGAGTTGCAACAAGGGGTGTAAACGTGCCGTCAAAGTCGGGCCGCGGAGTGTTAAGAACCCGCAAATACGCCTATCCCGTACGCGCGGTGTAGGGGATTGTTGGGACATGAGCAGCGACCGACCCGCAACGGGTCGGCGTGTTTCGGTAAGGAGAGAGGCCGATGTCTTTCGTAACTACTCAGCCTGAGGCGCTGACGGCGGCAGCCGGCACCCTGCAGGGCATCGGGTCGTCGCTGGCCGCCCAGAACGCGGCCGCGGCCACCCCGACGACCGGGGTGATTCCCGCGGCCGCCGACGAGGTTTCGGCGTTGACGGCGGCGCAGTTCGCCGCGCACGCGAGCCTGTACCAGGCGGTCAGTGCGCAAGCGACCGCGATTCACGAGATGTTCGTCAACACCTTGGGCGTCAGTGCCGGGTCGTATGCGGCCACCGAGGCCGCCAATGCGGTCGCGGCCGGCTAACCCCAAAATTTCGCAGGCAACGAGTTAAGGAGAGACCACAATGCCTACGCGTTTTATGACCGATCCGCACCAGATGCGGGCCATGGCGGGCCGCTTTGATGTGCACGCCCAAACCGTTGAGGATGAGGCCCGCAAGATGTGGGCGTCCTCGATGAACATCACCGGTGCTGGTTGGGGTGGAACCGCCGCCAACACCTCCTACGACACCATGGGGCAGATGCAGACGGCGTTCCGCAACATCGTCAACATGCTGCACGGGGTGCGCGACGGGTTGATTCGGGACGCCAACAACTACGAGCAGCAAGAAGCCGCGTCGCAGGCGGCGTTGAGCAGCTAAGGAGCCAAGACATGAGCATCAACTACCAATTCGGCGACGTCGACGCCCACGGGGCGCTGATCAAGGCCCAGGCCGCGTCGTTGGAGGCCGAACACCAGGCGATCATCGCCGACGTGCTGGCCGCCGGCGACTTCTGGGGCGGCTCGGGGTCGGTGGCCTGCCAGGAGTTCATCACCCAGTTGGGTCGCAACTTCCAGGTGATTTATGAGCAGGCCGCCACGCACGGCAGCAAGGTCCAGACGGCCGGCGGCAACATGGCCTCCACCGACGGCGCCGTCAGCGCCAGCTGGGCCTAACACCAACACACCACTTGCGCCGAGTGTGAACTGACCACCCGTCAGCGCACACTCGGCGCAGTGCCGCTGGGACGGCGGGCGTCAACATGCCGTCAAAGTTCGAGCGCCGCGTGTTAAGAACGCGTAAACGAACCTGGTCACCGTACTGTGTGCTGCGCAATTGTGGCCGCAGACCACGCAGTAGCTGGCTCTCCGCGAGGGGTCAGCTTGATTCGGTGAGGAGTGTTCATGTCGTTCGTAACCACCCATCCGGAGGCGCTGATAGCAGCGGCCGGCAAGCTGCAGGGCATCGGCTCGTCGCTGGCCGCCCAGAACACCGCCGCGGCAGCGCCAACCACCGGTGTGGTTCCCGCGGCCGCCGATGAGGTCTCGGCCCTTCAGGCCACCCAGTTCTCCGCCTACGGCACGCTGTATCAGCAGATCAGCGCCCAGGCTACGGCGATTCACGAGATGTTCGTCAATACCTTGGGTGCGAGCGCCGAATCGTATGGCAGCACCGAGGCCGCGAACTCCGCGGCGAGCTCGGCCCAGTCGGGGCTGTCCGGGCTGCTCGGGCTGTTCACCGGGTCCGCATCCGGGCCCTACGGACTGCTCCCCAGCGCACTAAGCAACGGCAGCATCGCCGGCGCCATGCAGGTAGGCAACTTCGGTTCGGCCGCCTCGGACCTGCTGCAGTTGGGCAGCTCGGGTTTCCTGGCTCCAGGCACACTGACCGGCGCCGAGGGCAGCGAAGCCGCCGCCGCGGGCGGCGGTTTGAGCGGCGCGACGCTGGCAGGAGCGGGCGGCACGACGCTGGCCGGGACGGTGAGCCCGGCCGGTGTCGCGGGCGCGCCGGCCGCTGTGGTGGCCGGGGTCGGCCACGCCTCCTCGGTCGGCGGGTTGTCGGTGCCGCCCAGTTGGGCCGGCGCCACCGCACCGATGTCCAGTGCTGCCCCGGCCGTGCTGCGGGGCGCGGGCTGGACCGCCGCCGCCCCGCACAGCGCCCCGGTGACCACCATACCGGCCGGGATGCCGTCGGTGGCCTCGGCCGGCCGCGGCGGGTTCGGCTTCGGCACGCCGCGCTACGGCGTCAAACCGCTGGTGATGCCCAAACCGGCAGTCATCTAGCGGCCCAAGCACATTCGCTACCGAGGACAGGATTGACGAGATGGATTTTGCAGCATTGCCGCCCGAGATCAACTCGGCCCGCATGTACGCCGGTCCCGGCGCGGCGCCGATGATGGCCGCCGCGTCGGCGTGGAGCGGCCTGGGTGCCGAGTTGGCGACCACGGCGGCGTCCTATGAGTCGGTGATCGCCGCACTAACCGGGGAGGAATGGTTGGGCCCGGCGTCGCAGGCGATGGCCGCCGCGGCCGCCCCCTATGTGGGCTGGATGAACACCACCGCCGCGGCCCTCGAACACGCCGCCGGCCAGGCGATGGCGTCGGCCGCCGCCTACGAGGCAGCGTTCGCGGCCACGGTGCCCCCACCGGCGATCGCCGCCAACCGGGCGCAGTTGGCGACCCTGGTCGCCACCAACATCCTGGGGCAGAACACGCCGGCGATTGCGGCCAATGAAGCCCTCTACGGCGAAATGTGGGCCCAGGACGCCGCGGCCATGTACGGCTACGCCGCGTCCTCGGGCAGCGCCGGGGTGTTGAACCCGTTGACCCCGCCGGCGGAAACCACCAACCCGGCCGGGCTGACCGGCCAAGCCGCCGCCGTCGCCCAAGCCGCCGCGTCGAGCAGCGGCACCCAAACCGGGCTGTCGCAACTGGTCGCCAACCTGCCCAGCACGGTGCAGGGGCTGGCGTCCCCGCTGGCTGGGTCCTCCGGGTCGGGGGGCTTCCTGTCCGATTTCATCAACTCGACGCAGAACATCGGGATTTGGAACGCGCTGCAGACCTACGGCAGCGCGGCGGGCAACATCGGGGCGTGGAATATGTTCGCCGGCATCTCGGCCGCGGCCGGGCTGGCGAACGCCCATGGTGCGGCGATCGGCGGTATCGACGGTGCGGCAGGCGCGACGGGCGCGGCGCTGGTCGGTGCGGCGACACCCGCGGTCCCCGCCGTCGCTTCCGTGCCCGCCGGCGTTGGTGCCACGCCGGTGCTGGCCGGCATGGGCCAAGCGGCCCCGGTCGGTGGGCTGTCGGTGCCGGCGAGTTGGTCGGCGGCCACCCCGCCGACCACCAGCGCGGCGACGTTAGCGGGTAGCGGCTGGACAGCGGCCGCCGAAGAAAGCGCGGAGGTGGCCGCCGTGCCGGCCGGGATGCCGTCGGTGGCCTCGGCCGGCCGCGGTGGTTTCGGCCTCGGCGCGCCGCGCTACGGCGTCAAACTGACCGTGATGCCCCGCTCGGTCGTAGTGGGTTAACAAATGTCGTAGTGGGTTAACAAACAAGGAGGCGACGCGTTACATGTTTGAAGCCGACCGTTCAACGAAACGTCGTAGCCTTTGTGTGACCCCATCCCCCGTCGACCACGTTCAGATCAGGAGAGTTTGAGATGCCTACGCGTTTTATGACCGATCCGCACCAGATGCGGGCCATGGCGGGCCGCTTCGACGTGCACGCCCAAA
>NZ_JBGGKS010000048.1:0-3113 GCF_041287095.1 Mycobacterium sp. pUA109
CCCTGCTCGCCGAACCGACGATGGTCGAGCGGCGGGCGGTAGACCGGCAACCATTCGCCGTATTCGGCGATCCAGTCATGGTCGAGAAAGAAGTGCATCCGGCCGGTCAGCGTGTGCCACGGCTTCTTGCGTTCGACGTTGACCACAAACGGCGAGTAACGCCGACCGCCGGTTTCACTGCCCGACCACTCCGGTGAGGTGATCACCGCCCGCGGCTGAATCTGGGTGTCTTCGAACGTGATCTGGTCACCGGACCGCTCTTCGGCCAGATCGGCGAGGCGCACCCCGGTGCGTTCCTCCAGCGCGCGCCAGCCTTGCATCGCGACGGTGCCGTTGGTGGTACCCGAGAGCGCCAGGATCGCCTCGGCCATGTGGATGTCGCGGGCCAGCGACGGCCGGCCGTCGGCGACGCCGCCGCGCAGCGTGCCGTTTCGCCGGGCGAGGAAATCAACCGCCTCGGCGGGTTTCCAGCTGACACTTTTAGTGTCGGTGCCCGCCGTGTCGACCAGCGGGCCCAGCGCGGCCATCTTGGCGGCGACCGCACGGTAGTCGCGCTCGATGGTCACCAGCTTGGGCATCGTCACGCCGGGTACCGGGTCGCAGTCGCCGTGGCGCCAATCGCGAACCACACCGCGCGGCTGGGCGAGTTCGTCGGCGCTGTCGTGCAGCAGCGGCGCCGCGATCACATCGGTGCGGGTGCCCAGATGGCGCCCCGCCAGCCTTGAGAAGTGGCGGGCGATCGTGGCGAACACGTCAAAGTCGGTGCGCGCCTCCCACGGCGGCGGGATGGCCGGGTTGAACGAGTGGACGAACGGGTGCATGTCGGTGGTCGAGATGTCGTACTTCTCGTACCAGGTAGCCGCCGGCAGCACGATGTCGGCATAGGCGCCGGTGCTGGTCATCCGGAAGTCGACCACGGTGACCAGATCGAGTTTGCCGCGGGGGGCATCCTCGCGCCAGGCCACCTCGGTCGGCCGCAGCGCCTCGGGTGTCTCGTCGGCGCGTACCGCGTTCTCGGCGCCCAGCAGGTGGCGCATGAAGTACTCCATGCCCTTGCCCGACGAACCCAGCAGGTTCGACCGCCACACCGTCAGTACCCGCGGAAAGTTCACCGGGTTATCCGGGTCCTCACCGGCGAACTGCAGCCGCCCGGCCTTGAGTTCGTCGACGACGTAGTCGGCGACGCTTTGGCCTGACGCGGCGGCGGCATCGGCCAAATCCAGCGGGTTACGGTCGAACATCGGGTGCGACGGGGTCCAGCCCATCCGGGATGCCTGGGCCAGCGCATCGGCCATACCCTTGCCGCGGAACCGGCCGGGGCCCAGCGGGCTGGCCAACTCGTCGGCGCCGAACCGGTCGTAGCGCCACTGGTCGCCGTGCAGGTAGAAGAACGAGGTGCCGGTCATGTGCCGGGTGGGCCGCTGCCAGTCCAGCCCGAACGCGACCTGCTGGAAGCCGGTCAGCGGGCGCACCTTCTCCTGGCCGACGTAGTGCGCCCAGCCCCCGCCGTTGACGCCCTGGCAACCGCACAGCATGGTCAGCGTGAAAAAGGTGCGGTAGATCTCGTCCGAATGGAACCAATGGTTGGTGCCCGCACCCATCGCGATCATGGACCGGCCACCGGAAAGCTCGGCGCTGCGGGCGAATTCGCGCGCCACCCGGGTGGCGGCGGCGGCTGGCACCGAGGTGATGGCCTGCTGCCAGGCCGGGGTGTAGGGCTGGGTGGCGTCGTCGTAGCCGGTCGGCCACTGACCGGGCAGCCCGTCGCGGGGCACCGCGTAGTGGGCCATCAGCAGGTCGAACACCGTGGTGACCACGCGATCACCCAGGCGCAGCACCGGCACGCCGCGCCGGATGGCGCCGCCGCCCTCGGTGTCACCGATGTCGAAGCGCGGCAAGTCCACCGCGACCGCGTCGTTGGTCCGGCCGTACAGCGTCAGCGCCGGGTCGATGTCGCCGAGCTCCAAATTCCACTTGCCCTTGCCGGCGTCGCCGTAGTGGTCGGCGATAGTGCCGTTGGGTACGACCGGTTGCCCCGTCACCGCGTCGAGCACCATCATCTGGTGCACGGCACGCTCGTCGGTGCTGCCCAGGTCCGCGGCGGTCAGGAACCGGTCGGGCACGAAAGCGCCCCCGTCCGCGTCCCCGCGCTGGCGCAACGTGACCAGGAACGGCAGGTCGGTGTAGGTCTTGACGTAGCGCTGGAAATACGGCACCTGGCGGTCCCGGAAAAACTCGGTGAGCACCACATGTCCCATCGCCATCGCCAGCGCGCCGTCGCAGCCGGGCGCACAGGCCAGCCAGTCGTCGGCGAACTTGGTGTGGTCGGAGTAGTCCGGGCTGACCACGACCACCTTTTGCCCGCGGTACCGGGCCTCGGTCATGAAATGCGCGTCGGGGGTGCGGGTGATCGGCAGGTTGGTGCCCCAGATGATCAGATAGGCGGCGTTCCACCAGTCCCCGGACTCCGGCACATCGGTCTGGTCGCCGTAGACCTGCGGGGAGGCCAGCGGCATGTCGGCGTACCAGTCGTAAAAAGACAGGATCGTCCCGCCGATCATCGACAAAAACCGGGTCCCGGCCGCGTAGGAAACTTGGGACATCGCCGGAATCGGCGAAAACCCCACCACCCGATCGGGCCCGTAGGCCTTGACCGTGTGCACGTGCGCGGCCGCGATCAGCTCGCTGACCTCCGGCCACGTCGAACGCAGGAAGCCGCCTTGGCCGCGGGCCCGCTTGTAACGCGCGGTGCGCTCGGGATCGGCGGTGATCTCCGCCCACGCGGCCACCGGGTCACCGAGCCGGGTGCGCGCCTCCCGCCACATCTCCAGCAGCGGCTGCCGGATGTAGGGGTAGCGCACCCGCGACGGCGAGTAGGTGTACCAGGAAAATGAGGCCCCGCGCGGGCACCCGCGCGGCTCGTATTCGGGGCTGTCCGGGCCCACCGACGGATAGTCGGTCGCCTGGGTTTCCCAGGCGATGAGGCCCTCTTTCACGTAGACCATCCACGAGCACGAGCCGGTGCAGTTCACCCCGTGGGTGGAGCGCACCACCTTGCCGTGCCGCCACCGCTCCCGGTAGAACTCCTCGGCCGCCCGCCCGCCGCGACGGTG
>NZ_JBGGKS010000049.1:0-2164 GCF_041287095.1 Mycobacterium sp. pUA109
GTGCACGTCGAAGCGGCCCGCCATGGCCCGCATCTGGTGCGGATCGGTCATAAAACGCGTAGGCATTGTGCTCTCTCCTGATCGTGGCGTCATTCGGATGTGATGGTTGGGTTGGGTTGGGTTAGTGCATGGTTGATCGTCTTCCCTTGGCGGCCTTACGTTTGGCTTCCTCCTGCGCTGCCTTGGTGTTTCGGGAACCAGCCGTGCCGCTACCGCCCAAGGTCATCAACGGTGCCTGGCCCATGAGGGGCATCCCGCCGAACATGCCGCCCGAACCTTCCGCCGCGACAACGCTGGCGGTCGGGAACTCCGCGGCGGCAAGACGCATCTCGGGGGCCGCGTTGGCCCACGCCTGCGGCACCGACATCCTGCTCACCGAGGCCGCCTCACCGAGGCTGGCGGACACCGGTGCCCCTACCAGGCTGCTGCTGGCGGGGGCGGCCAGCGTCGGTGTCAGGCCCAGTGGTTCAGCGGCCGCCACCGCCGCCGGTGCCGCTTCCGACAGGCCGAACGGAGACGGGAGCCCGGCGCCGGCAAGGGCATATTCGGGAAAGAAAGCGGCAATGATGGCGGTATCGAACAAGGCGTCCTGAGGCAGGGCCCAAATGTCCGACAGCGAGCCCAGAGAATCCAGACCCGGAATATCTCCCGCTGCCTGCGGCAGCGCGGACATCACTTGCGTGGCCGCCGCGTGTCCGGCCGACGTGCCGGCAGCCTGGGTGGTCGCAGCGCCCTGGGTGGCGAGCCCGTTCGGGTTGGTGTTCTGCTGCGGCGGCGTGAACGGGCTCACCTGCGAGGCACTCTGCGCGGCAGTGGCGTAGCCGAGCATCGCGGTGGCGTCTTGTGCCCACATCTCGCCGTAGTGCGCCTCGGTGGCAGCGATCGCCGGAGTGTTTTGGCCGAGGAGGTTCGTCGCGACCAGCGACGACAACAAAGCGCGATTGGCGGCAATCTCGGGCGGAGGCACCGTCATCGCATACGCGGACGCATGCGCCGTCGCCGCGGCCTTGGCCTGGGCGCCGGTCTGCTCGGCCTGTGCGGCGGTGGTGTTCATCCACGCCACGTAGGGGGCGGCCGCGGACGCCATCGACGTCGACGACGCACCCTGCCACGCCCCGCCAGCCAGTTCCGAGACCACCGACCCGTAATTCGCTGCCGCGGTGTACAGCTCGGTGGCCAACTCGTCCCAGGCCGCCGCGGCGGTCAGCAATGACCCCGAGCCGGGACCTGCATACATGCGCCCGGAGTTGATCTCCGGCGGTAATGCTGTGAAATCCATTGCTACACCGCCTTGGTCAGCCGGCCGCGAGTGCGTTGGCGGCCTCAGTGGCGGCGTAGGTACTCGCACTACCGTTGAGCGTGGCCACGAACTGCTCGTGGACGGCCGCGGCTTGAGCGCTGACCTGCTGGTACATCTGGGCCTGCGCGGCAAAACGCGCGGCCGTCAGCACCGAAACCTCATCGGCAGCTGGCGGAACCACCCCGGTCGTCGGGGCCCCTGCCGCGGCATTGCGGGCGGCGAGCGTCGAACCGATACCACTCAAGCTGTTCGCTGCTGCGGCCAACGCTTCAGGCTGTGTGGTCACGAAAGACAATGACTTCTCCTTACGAATGCTTACGAAAAACAAGCCGGCCTGTAACGGGGCCGACCAACGCCAACAGCTCCCCACCTTTACGCAACCGATAGACAATCTAAAAGGCCGTTAACCTTTAATTAACATAAGTTCCCAAAGCTGTTACACGGCGGTTCCCGTGCAGCAACCTTGTAGGTGTTTAATACCGGACCCGCAGAACCCCTGGTGGGAAGCGGTGAACGAGTGCGCTGGAGAAGGCGCAGACCGCACGAAGCGAAGGCGGATTCATAACTTGCAGTCAGGAACCGCGCGGTGAAGACGGTGCGTCACTATGGTGACGGACGCGTCAATGCGCCGGGCAGCCGGCCAGGACGGAACGGGGCTTCAGCGTCGGTTTGACGCCGCAGCGCGGTGCGCCGACACCCAAACCCGGGATACGGCCCTGAATACACCTGCGCCGAGGGTGATGCTGGTACGCATCGCCCTCGGCGCAGGTGGTGGTGTGTGTGGTGTTAGGCCCAGCTGGCGCTGACGGCGCCGTCGGTGGAGGCCATGTTGCCGCCGGCGGTTTGGACTTTGTTGCCGTGGGT
>NZ_JBGGKS010000050.1:0-1512 GCF_041287095.1 Mycobacterium sp. pUA109
GTTGATGCGATGAAGGGGCGGGGCCTCCGCTCCCGTGACGTTCCCGGCGGATGCTGGGGGTGTCAGTAAACCAATCACGATTGGGAGGCCCCTGATGAGTGAGTATGCCGGAAAACAGTTCGTGGGGATTGACCTGCATCGCCAGCGGTCGGTGATCGTGCGTCAGACCGACACCGGTGAGCAGCTGTCGGTGGTGCGCATCGTCAACGATCCGGTGTCGTTGGGGTTGGAGATCGAGCGCGCTGGACCAAATCCGGAGGTGGTGCTTGAAGCCACTTACGGCTGGTATTGGGCGGTTGACCTGCTACAAGCGTCAGGTGCCAGCGTTCATTTGGCACACCCCTTGGGGGTTAAGGGATTCCGGTATCGGCGGGTGAAAAACGATGTGCGCGATGCGGGTGATCTGGCGGATTTGTTGCGGATGAACCGGTTGCCGGAGGCCTGGATCGCGCCGCCGGCCACCCGGGAGCTGCGGGAGCTGGTGCGCTACCGCGCCAAGCTGGTAGCGCTGCGCTCAGGCCTGAAAGCCCAGGTGCATGCGGTACTGGCCAAAGCCGGGGTGCTCATCGACGCCACCGATCTGTTCGGGGTGACTGGCCGCAAGCACCTGGAACGCACCCCGTTGGGCGGGGTGTACGCCCAGCGGGTGTCCTCACTGCTGCACCTGATCGACGTGTTCGATATCGAGGAAACCGCTCTAAGCACCCGGATCGCCACCGAATTACGCCGTCACGACGGGTACCGCGCGATTCAAGCGCTGCCCGGTGTCGGCCCGGTCCTGGCGGCCATCTTCGTCGCCGAGATCGGTGACGTGCACCGATTCCCCGATCCCAACCGGCTGTGCTGCTGGGCCGGGCTCACACCACGGCACCGCGAGTCCGACACCGTGGTAGTCCGCGGGCACATCACCAAACAAGGATCCAAGCTGGTGCGGTGGGCGGCCGTGGAGGCGATCCAACGCAAATCCACGGCGAAGATCACCGCCGACAAGGACCGGATCGCGGCCCGGCGCGGCAACAACATCGCCAAGATCGCCGCGGCCCGCAAGTTGCTCACCCACGTCTACTACGGCCTGCGCGACGGACACATCCGGGCGCTGGCCAAGGAGGCAGCATGAGACCCGGGCGCGGTATACGCGTGGCCGCCGCAGAGTCTGGCCCCCCTTCGGGGCGTGGCCGTGGTGTTGATTGACCCCGTATACCGCAGCCGCACCACTCCATGCCTCTGGCGAAGGGATGACCGGCAGCCGGGAAAAACCTCGGCCCTGCCCCCGCGATTCACATCGCCCTGGAGAACAGGCCCCCACAACACCATAAGGACATGCCGATTTCGGTCCTGGCCGAGTCTGCGCTGAACCGGGTCGCCGTCAAGACCGTTCGTCCTCGCTACGCTGCGGGCGCTCCGTCTTGACCGCACCCCTTATTCAACGCTGCCCACACAGACCCCGAAAACCGACAAAACACCAGCACACCCCACTTGACAACACCCCACCCCTTCAGGGATGACTCTGCG
>NZ_JBGGKS010000051.1:0-1448 GCF_041287095.1 Mycobacterium sp. pUA109
CTTGGATTCAAGCGGTGGCTGCAACGAATGTGGACGGGTTTGAGAGTAGTCGCTCGAGTTCTTCGGCGGGTGTTCGCCAGCCGAGGCGTTTGCGGGGTCGGGCGTTGAGTTCGGCTGCTACCTGGTCGAGCCAGCCCGGCCCGTAGAACGACAGGTCGGTGCCTTTGGGGAAGTACTGGCGCAATAGACCGTTGGTGTTTTCGTTGGTGCCACGCTGCCAGGGGCTGTGCGGGTCGCAGAAGTAGATCGGCAGCCCGGTGGCCTCGGTGATCTTGGTGTGCAAGGCCATCTCGCTGCCCTGGTCCCAGGTCAACGACCGGCGCAGTACCTCGGGGATGTCGGGGATCTTGGCTGATATGGCCTCAGCCAAGG
The DNA here is from genome assembly GCF_041287095.1 of Mycobacterium sp. pUA109. Classification (NCBI taxonomy): domain Bacteria; kingdom Bacillati; phylum Actinomycetota; class Actinomycetes; order Mycobacteriales; family Mycobacteriaceae; genus Mycobacterium; species Mycobacterium sp. pUA109. Next base: position 373 of record NZ_JBGGKS010000051.1, read on the forward strand.
TCGCCGCGGTGTGATCCCCAGGCATGTGCAGCAGGACCACGAACCCGGTGGTGCGCTCGACCAGGGTGCCGATCGCTGAGCCTGACGCTGTGCTGCCCAGGATCAGATCACCTTCCCAGTGGCCGGGAATCGCGCGGTCATCGGCCTCGGCGGGACGTTCGCTGATTCCGATCATTCCGTCCTTGAACCGGTTGCGGTCAATAGTGGCGCGGCCCTGCGGTTTCCGCTGGACTCGACCAGTGCGCAGCGCGTCTTTGACCAGCCGGGCCAACTCGCCACGCGGCTGAACGTAGATGGCCTGATAGATCGTCTCGTGTGACACCCACATCTCCGGATCGTCGGGAAAATCCTCCCGCAGCCGGCCCGCGATCTGCTCGGGACTGTGCCGCTGTTGCAAGCGTGCCACCACCTCAGCCAACAACACAGGGTTGTCCTCGAGCTTGCGCGGTTTGGGCCGCTTACGGTTGGCGTCGACCACATCCTGGCCCACCTGGGCTCGATAGCCCGAGCTGGTCAGGCCCCGGGCGATCTCCCGGTTGATCGTATCTTGGTGACGCCCCAACACCTGAGCAGCCTGCACGGGTGCACAGCCGTTCTCCAGCAGTTCCTCAAGCCGCCAGCGCTCGGTGAATGTTAGGGGAGCTCGCCGCTGCGGCGGTGGCGCGATCTGCGTGCTGATCAGCACATCAGCAGGGACCTCGGTTCTAGGCATGTAGCCAGCCTGTTGCACCCAGATCTGGCCCATGTTCTCCGACACGCCGACGATCACCGCGGCCTGGGTCGGCGAGGCCCCCGACTTCATCGCCGCCCAGAATGCCTCCCGAACCGGCGCCGAATACCGAATACCCCGATGCGCGAGGTTGGCCGCGATCCCCGCGGCCTTGGCCCACCTGCAGCCCGTCTGGTGACACACCCCAGCCACCGTTGCCGCCGCCGATTGCGACAGCCCCGACCTCAACGCCTCCAGGAAAACCTCACGAGCCTCATCCGGAACCTCTTTGCTGCCCTGCTTCCGAAACGCCATCGAACAACACCCCTAAACCAATCAGGTGTTGCAGCGACCGCTTGAGCCCAAG
>NZ_JBGGKS010000052.1:0-1446 GCF_041287095.1 Mycobacterium sp. pUA109
TTTGCGCGTTAGGGGCCGCAGAGGCTTCGGGGTCAAGGGCGGGCCGCAAGGCCCGTCGCGCAGCGAGCGCGGCAGCGCCCCTTGATGCCGGAGGGGCGGCCCCGTAGCCTCCGCGCGGCGCGGGGCTAGGGAAATCTGTGGCGGCGAAGCCGCCTCCGTGTGGTCTACCCGAGATCGGCTCTCAGCTCAGGCGGCAGCCGCGTGCTCGAGCAGAGCAGCCAGCCGCTGGGCCGGTGTGTCCAGATCGAGGGTGGGCCGGGGGCGTTGGTTGAGCTTGTCGGCGACGCGCTTGAGATCATCCTTGCTGTAACCAGACAGGTCAGTGCCTTTTTCGAACCAGAACCGCAACAACCGATTGGTGTTCTCGTTACTGCCGCGCTGCCACGGAGAATGCGGATCGCAGAAGAACACCGGGGTGCCCAGCTGCAACTGAATCTGCTCCCAGCTGGCCATCTCACTGCCGCGGTCCCAGGTAATGGATCGGCGCAGATGATCGGGCAGCTCGGCCATGGCCTCGATCATCGCCGCAGCCACCGACGGCGCGGTGTGATCGTTGGGCAGATGCAGCAAGATGGTGAACCGGGTGGTGCGCTCCACCAACGTGCCGATCGCGCTGCCGTGGCCGGCGCCCAAGATCAAATCACCTTCCCAGTGGCCCGGCACGGCACGCTCCTCGGCCTCGGCGGGACGATCACGAATGGTGAACACCTCACCCGGGGCGTAAACCCCGGTGCGCGGCGTTGAGCTGCGCGGTTTGCGTGCTGAACGCTTCGTGGACAGGCATTTGCACAGGTCAGCGCGCAGCTGGCCACGAGTCTGCACATACAAGCACTTGTAGATGGTTTCGTGGCTCACCTGCATCAGCTTGTCATCAGGGTAATCGCGGGCCACCACATCGGCGATCAGCTTCGGACTCCACCCATCATCCATCCAAGATTCGATGGCCTTACACAACCGGGCGTTGTTCAGCTTGAATTCCTTGGGCCGGCGGGCCTTCTGTGCTGCGCGAGCATGAGCCATCCCAGCGTGGTAGTCACCGTCGAGGTTGCGGTTACGCACCACCTCCCGATACACCACCGACCGATCCCGCCCGATCCGCCGCCCGATCTCGGCGTAGCTTTCTTTGGCGTCCAGGCCACGCATGATCTCAATGCGCTCCTCGAGGTTTAGCCGATGCCCTAGCCCACCCGGCAGGGACAAGTTCCCCGGATCGGCGAGCCCCCGAGCGCCCCTACCACCCTTAACAAGTTGCATACCTCCAGCTTGCCGCCACCAGCGCCACCCGGTGAAATGCGAAAACCCCAAGTCCAACGACGCCCGCGAAACCCCCACCCCGCCACAGACGCGATCAAACAACTCCCTCTTCACCGAACCCACAACCGGATAACCACGCGGCACAGCAACCTCCAAAACCACTAGACGTTGCACTGACCGTATGAATCCGCC
>NZ_JBGGKS010000053.1:0-1313 GCF_041287095.1 Mycobacterium sp. pUA109
ACTATGCGGGACTCAACTCGGAGTTGACCGCGTTCATCGGGGCTTCTCCCCATGAGCGCACCGAGACCCGCTCCAATCAGCGCAACGGCTCGCGTCCGCGCACGCTGTCCACGGTCGCAGGGGACCTGGAACTGCGGATTCCCAAGCTGCGCACCGGGTCATTTTTCCCGGCGTTGTTGGAGCGGCGTCGCCGGGTCGATCAGTGCTTGTTCGCGGTGGTGATGGAGGCCTACCTGCACGGCACCTCCACCCGCAAGGTCGACGATCTGGTCAAGGCACTGGGTACCGATACCGGGATCTCCAAAAGCGAGGTCAGCCGGATCTGCAAAGACCTCGACACCGAGGTCGCGGCCTTCCGGGACCGGCCGTTGGGTGATCAGCGCTTTCCGTATGTCTTCCTCGACGCCACCTACTGCAAGGCCCGGGTGAATCATCGGGTGGTGTCGCAGGCGGTGGTCATCGCCACCGGGGTGGCCGCTGACGGGCGCCGCGAGGTACTGGGCTTTGAGGTCGGACTCCGAGGACGGGGCGTTCTGGACCGCGTTTTTGCGGTCGTTGAAATCCCGCGGTCTGGCCGGAGTCCAACTGGTCATCTCCGATGCCCATGCCGGACTGCGCAGTGCCATTGACGCCGTGCTGATCGGGGCCGCCTGGCAGCGGTGTCGAGTGCACTTCCTGCGCAACGTGCTCGCCCAAGTGCCCAAGGGCTCCGCAGAGATGGTCGCCGCCGCGATCCGCACCGTCTTCGCCCAGCCAGACGCCGAGCACGTGCGCGAACAACTCGACACCATCGCCGGCATGCTCGGCCGCCAGTTCCCCAAGGTCGAAACCATGTTGCGCGAGGCCGCCGCCGACATCACCGCCTTCGCCGACTTCCCGGTGGCCCACTGGAAAAAGATCTGGTCAACCAACCCACTGGAGCGATTGAACAAGGAAATCAAACGCCGCACCGACGTCGTCGGCGTGTTCCCCAACCCCGCCGCGCTGTTACGGCTGGCCGGCTCGGTACTCGTTGAGGCCCACGACGAATGGCAGGTCGCCGACAAGCGCTACCTCTCCGAGACCAGCCTCGCTCTGCTCGACGTCAGTGACCAAAGTGCCGAAACCATTGCCCCCACAGCCGCTCTCACGGCATAGTGGCTACCACAGAGCCACACGCGGACACGCGACCGCTCTTACACCACTCCACGGGACGTGACCACGCTCTCGCGGAGACAGTCAACGGTTACTACAAGGCCGAGCTGATCTACGGGCCGGCTCGAAGCAGACCGTGGAAGACCGTCGAGGACGTAGAACTCGCCACCCTCAGTTGG
>NZ_JBGGKS010000054.1:0-1267 GCF_041287095.1 Mycobacterium sp. pUA109
GGGTCTGCTGCATGAACAGGTGACATCTGAGTTGGCTTGCCCCGTGGGGTGGGCTGGAAGGATGTCAGCATGGCAAGGCCTTATCCGAGAGAGTTCCGCGACGACGTCGTGCGGGTCGCCCGTAACCGCGACGACGGTGTGACGATCGAGCAGATCGCCACCGATTTCGGGGTGCACCCGATGACGCTGACCAAGTGGATGCGCCAAGCCGATATCGATGAGGGCACCAAACCAGGACGCAGCACCGATGAGTCGGCTGAGCTGCGGGAACTGCGTCGCCGCAACCGGTTGTTGGAACAGGAGAACGAGGTGCTTCGCCGGGCGGCAGCGTATCTGTCACAGGCCAATCTGCCGGGAAAAAGCTCTACCCGCTCGTGAAAGAGCTCGCCGCCGACGGCATCCCCGTGGCGGTGACGTGCCGGGTACTTAAGCTCGCCCGCCAGCCCTACTACCGCTGGCTGGCCAACCCGATCACCGACGCGCAGCGCACCGAGGCCTACCGGGCCAACGCCCTGTTCGACGCTCACCGCGACGACCCGGAGTTCGGCTACCGGTTCCTGGTGGCCGAAGCCGCAGATGCCGGCCAGGCGATGGCCGAGCGCACCGCCTGGCGGATCTGCTCGCAGAACCAGTGGTGGAGCGTGTTCGGCAAGAAGCGGGGTAAGAACGGCAAGACCCCCGGCCCGCCGGTCCACGACGACCTGGTCGGCCGGAACTTCACCGCCGATGCACCAAACCAATTGTGGCTGGCCGACATCACTGAACACATGACCGGCGAGGGCAAGCTTTATCTGTGTGCGATCAAGGACGTGTTCTCCAATCGGATCGTCGGATACTCGATCGATGACCGGATGAAGTCCCGGCTGGCCACCCAGGCGCTGGCCAGCGCTGTCAGTCGCCGTGGCGATGTTGGTGGCTGCATCTGCCACAGCGACCGCGGCTCGCAATTTCGCAGCCGGAAATTCGTCCGCGCCCTCGGCTACCACGACATGGTCGGCTCCATGGGCCGCGTCGGCGCCGCCGGCGACAACGCCGCCATGGAGAGCTTCTTCTCCCTGCTGCAAAAGAACGTCCTCAACCGCCGCCGATGGGACACCCGCGAGCAACTCCGCCTCGCGATCGTCACCTGGATCGAACGCACCTACCACCGCCGGCGCCGACAGCTCGCTCTGGGCCGGTTGACCCCGGTCGAATTCGAAGCAATCATGACCACACCGGCCAGCCAGGCCGCGTAACCGAAACTGTCACCTATCCGTGCAGCAGACCC
>NZ_JBGGKS010000055.1:0-1248 GCF_041287095.1 Mycobacterium sp. pUA109
TGAGGTGAGCCCTTCGTAGTGGTCCAGGTGTTGTGCGACTCTGATGCCCGAGGTTTGGGCAGGAAGAATCGACAACAACATGGCATCGAACAAGCGCCGGCGGCACACGCCGGATCAGATCATCCGCAAGCTCGCCGAGGGCAACAAGCTGCTCGCGGCCGGCCAGGAACTGGCCGAGGTGTGTCGGCATCTGGAGGTCGCCGAGTCGACCTGGCATCGCTGGGTCGCCCAGTACGGCGGCATGAAGGCCAACGACGCCAAACGGCTCAAGGAACTCGAAGCCGAAAACGCCCGCCTGAAGAAAATGGTCGCCAACCAGGCCCTCGACATCGACATGCTCAAGGAGATCTCGGAGGGAAACTTCTGACCCCGAACCGCAAGCGCCGTGCCGTTGAGGTGCTGCGTGAGCGGTTCGGGGTATCGCAACGGCGGGCGTGCGCGGTGGTGGGCATCCACCGTTCCACGATGCGCCTGACGCCGCCGCCGGTCACCACGGAGGAAGCCGAACTGCGGGCATGGCTGCGCCGGTTTGCCACCGACCGGCCCCGCTGGGGGTGGCGGCGGGCCGCCAAGATGGCGCGGCGAGCCGGCTGGTCGGCCAACAACAAGCGCATCCGCCGACTGTGGCGTGACGAGGGCCTGCGGGTTCCGCAGCGCCGCAAGAAGAAACGTTTGACCGGTATCGGTGTCGCTGTTGGGGCGATGTCGCCGATCCGCCCGAACGTGATCTGGGCGATGGACTTCCAGTTCGACACCACCGCCGACGGCCGCAGGTTGAAGATGCTCAACGTGATCGACGAGTTCACCCGCGAAGCCCTCGCCATTGAGGTCAACCGATCCATCGACGCCGACGGCGTCGTCGATGTCTTGGACCGCCTCGCCGTCCAACGCGGAGCACCGGTCTACGTGCGCTTCGACAACGGCCCCGAATTCATCGCCCACGCCGTCAATGACTGGTGCCGGTTCAACGGCACCGGCTCGTTGTTCATCGACCCCGGCTCGCCGTGGCAGAACGCCTGGATCGAGTCGTTCAACGGCCGCCTGCGCGATGAGCTGCTCAACTCGTGGCGCTTCGACTCCCTGCTGGAAGCCCGGGTCATCATCGAAGACTGGCGGGCCGACTACAACGCCAACCGACCCCACTCCGCCCACGGCGAACTCACCCCAACCGAATTCGCCCTACAGTGGACCACGACCCACCAACCCCAAGCCGCATAACGACTGGACCACCAAACGGGTCCCCCTCAG
>NZ_JBGGKS010000056.1:0-1211 GCF_041287095.1 Mycobacterium sp. pUA109
GTGGCGCACCGCCAGCTCGTAGACCGGGGACCGCTGCGCGGCCTCGATCCAGTCGTAGGGGATGCCCGCTCGTGCCGCATCGGCTTGCACCGCAGGATCGTTCGGGTCGAGGAACACCCCGAGCTGGGCTTCGTAGAGGTCTTGGACGTCCGGGGTGGCCGCCGCGTCGAGCACCTTGTCGGCGTCATAGAGGAACAGGCCCAGATACCGCAGCCGGCCGACGCAGGTTTCCGAGCAGATGGTCGGCAATCCCTGTTCGATGCGGGGGAAACAAAACGTGCACTTTTCGGCCTTGCCGGTGCGGTGATTGAAATAGACCTTCTTATACGGGCATCCGGATACACAGAATCGCCAGCCGCGGCAGCGGTCCTGGTCGACCAGCACGATGCCGTCCTCGGCGCGCTTGTACATGGCCCCGGACGGACACGACGCGACGCAGGACGGGTTGAGGCAGTGTTCGCAGATGCGCGGCAGGTAGAACATGAAGACCTGCTCGAACTCCATCTTCACCCGTTCTTCGAGGCCGGCGAGGTTCGGGTCGTCGACGGCCAGTTGCGGCGCGCCGGCCAAATCGTCGTCGAAATTGCTGCCCCAGCGCAGCTGCATGTCCCGGCCGGTCAACGCCGAGATCGCGTGTGAGGTCGGGTTCGGCGTGCCCAGCGGCGCGTCGATGACGGTCTGGTAGTCGTAGGTCCACGGGTCGCCGTAGTCGTCGATGCTGGGCAGATCCGGGTTGTAGAAGATGGACAGCAGTTTGCGCAGCCGCCCGCCGGCCTTGAGCTGCAGCCGGCCCTTGCGGTCCAGCGTCCACCCGCCGTGCCAGTGCTGCTGATCCTCGTAGCGTTTCGGATAGCCGATGCCGGGCTTGGTTTCGACATTGTTGAAGTAGACGTACTCGGTGCCCGGCCGGTTGGTCCACACCTGCTTACAGGTGACCGTGCAGGTGTGGCAGCCGATGCACTTGTCCAGGTTCATCACCATCGCCACATTGGCCATCACCCTCATCGGAAGGCCACCTCCTGGGCGCGGCGGCGGATGACCGCGATCTCATCGCGCTGGTTGCCGGTCGGGCCGTAGTAGTTGAACCCGAACGACATCTGCCCGTAGCCACCGATCAGATGGGTGGGTTTGATCACCAGCCGGGTCAGCGAGTTGTGCCCGCCGCCGTGCAGCCCGGACACCTCCGACTTCGGGGTCATCAGATGCCGGTC
>NZ_JBGGKS010000057.1:0-1165 GCF_041287095.1 Mycobacterium sp. pUA109
TCGGGCAACTGCACCGGGGCAGCCAGCCACCGGCGCACATACAGCAGTACCCACGGCGAATCGGTGTGGGCCGCCACCGCCTTGAGCAGCAGATCCCAGTCCACGCTGTCGAAAAACTTCTGAATGTCCAAATCGATCACCCAGTCCGTTTTCCAGCACCGCTGCCGGCACACGCCCACCGCATCCTTTGCCGAGCGACCCGGCCGGTACCCATAAGAATCGTCGACAAAGATCGCCTCGACCTTGCCCGCCAACTCCTCGGCCACCACCGTTTGGGCCACCCGATCGGCCACGGTCGGCAACCCCAGCATCCTGGTCCCACCACCATGCGGCTTGGGGATCTCCACCGCACGCACCGGAGGCGGAAAATAACTCCCCGAAGACATCCGATTCCACACCTTGTACAGATTGTTTTCCAGGTTGGCCTCGAACTCCTCGATCGATACCCCGTCTATGCCCGGCGCGCCCTTATTCGCCCTGACCTTCTCGAACGCCTCCGCGACCGCCCACCTCGAAATCTCGAACGGCTTACCCGGCGATTTCAACTCGCCCATTGCGACTCCTCCCGAACCCCAACAGGATTTCGGTTGATCCAACGAACACAGCCACAGATGACCCGGCCCCTTCGCTCCACCCCCATTACAGGAGCTTCACCACTACTACGAGCCAGTCCGCCAACCAGACCCGCGACGGTACTCACACCCACGCGCAAGCGCGGGCTACTCCCTCTCACCCACCAGCAACCACCAGCAGGCAGTATCGGATCCGGCCTTCTCCCGTTTCATGCAAAAGCCGCAGACCGGGCTCGCGTCGCCTCCATGCCGGACACCACCTGGCCAATCAACGGGCACCCGCCAGACTCATCCCGGAATCGTGTCCACACCCCGGTTTCGATGTCACCTACGCGTGTTTCGACACGTCAACAGCGCTTCGCTTACGCTCGCCTTCCCGATCCCCACCTGACACATCCACCCGTGCCTTTTCCACATCGCTCACCACGATCACGTCACCGATCCCGCAGCATGTGGCGGTTTGAAGCCACCCCCCGCAGGGCGACTCCGAAGGGCCAACAATCCTTCATCTCCTGCACAACACCGCATCAGAAAGCTCTACCTACATCGAGCTCCCTTCCACGTTCAGGACGCACGGACACGCACGCTCGCGG
>NZ_JBGGKS010000058.1:0-1153 GCF_041287095.1 Mycobacterium sp. pUA109
TTGACGAACTACGTAGAGACGAGGACCGGGGCACAGCCCCCCAACCCCTTGACAAAAACCCCTTACGAAGGTGTCCCCGACCGACACGCCGGGCTAATCACCGGATTTGCGCACGCTCACGCCGCCCGCGCCCGGCATAACTGGGTGTCGATCCGACGCACCATCTCCCAGGGCCGGCGCCGCACGTCGTCGGCGACGATCGCCATCGGCGTCCACCCGACCTCGCGCAGCGCCTCACGTTTTTGCCGGTCGTGGCGCAGCGCTTCGGGGCTGCTGTGCCAGTCGAATCCCTCGTACTCGACGGCCACCCGGCGGTCGGGCCAGGCGAAGTCCACCCGCCAGGTCCGCCCGCTGCGGTCGACGATCTCGTACTGCAGCACCGGCGGCGGCAGCCCGCCGTCGTGCATCGCCAGCCGGGCCTCGCTTTCCATCGGCGACTCGGCTTCGGCGGCGGCCAGCGGGATCAGTTCGCGGACGTGCACGATGCCACGTCGGCCGGCCTGGCGGGCGGCCGCGGCGCGCAGCTGCCGTCGATCACAGGTGGTGCTGCGCAACGCGGCATCCAGGGTGGCCAAGGCCCGCGGTCGGCGCAGCCCGCGGGCGACTTCCACGGCCGTCCAACCCGGTTCGGTGGCCAGCCGACCGTCGACAGTGGTCAACGGCGCACCCTCCCGGCGGTGCACCCGCAGCCCGTCGGAGTCTCGCAGCTGATGCCCGACGGGGTTCAGCACCTGCAGATCCACCACCTCTTCGGTGTCGAATCCGTAAGCGGCGGCGGCGGTTCCCAGGCAGATCGCGACGGGCTCGCCGGCCCGCAGATCCAGCCCGCGCAGCCGGATCAGCGGGTCGGGATCGGTCTTCGCGTAGATGCCGGTCCACACGTAGACGAGTTCCCCACGGGCAACCCCCGTCTCGAACGCCGCGCGGCCCAGCCGGGCAACGAGTTGCCCGGTGGTCGCCACGCCACCCTGTTCGGCCAGCAGCGCGTCCACATCCATCGGCGCATCGTGCCGCCGTCGCGGCCGCGCCGGTAGTCACCCCTGTGGATGACGAGCGTGCGTGGATCCGGCGACACGCTCGGCGTGTCGGCCGGGGACACCTTCGTAAGGGGTTTTTGTCAAGGGGTTGGGGGGCTGTGCCCCGGTCCTCGTCT
>NZ_JBGGKS010000059.1:0-1023 GCF_041287095.1 Mycobacterium sp. pUA109
CCGCCCCGACCGCCGAAAGCCCCGGGATGCTGGTGACAACATCGGTCAGGCCCAGCTCGTCGAGCGCGGCGATCATGCGGGTTTCGGTCTGGGCCAGCCGCGTGGTGACGCTACGCCAATCCGCCAGCACCTCACGGGCGCGTTCCAGGGCACCGCGCCGTTGGGTCAGCACGCCACGCATATCCACCAACGCGACAAACACCGCCTCGATGACACGCCGGCGGCGCCGCTGCCCACCCCAGCGCGGCAGTTCGCGCAGCACTGCGCGCTCAAACCGCGCCAAGCCGCCGGTGGCCAACCGTTCCGGGTGACCGTTGCATCGATCCAGCACCACCGCCAACGCCGCACACCAGTTGACCGAGTCAAACGGGTCGGCTGCGGCCTCGAGCACCCCGGGCCAGGCGCACTCCAGCAGATCACGCACCTGCTGCACACACGCGGTGGCCTCGGTGACCAGCCGCGCCCGGCGCGCCCCGAGCTGGCGCAGCCGCGCCCAGCTCTCAGCGGCGCACTCCGGGACATAACAGCTCAGCTGGGCGGTCAACCGCGCGATCAGCATCGCGTCTTTGTCATCGCTTTTATCCCGGGTGTAATCCTCAGTCTCACGCGCCTTGCCCACCAGCATCGGATTCACACACACCAACACCACATCCCGCTGCGCCGCAAGCTGATTGACCACCATCCACCGATGCCCCGTCGGCTCACACGCCACCGTCACCCCCGCGAACCCACACTCGCGCGCAACACGCTGCGCCCAGTCCAGCACCGGACCCAAATCCCAGGCCCCCACCTTGACCGTCTTGCGGGCCAACACCTGCGAATCATGATCACAAACCGCCACCGCCTGCTTGCGATCAGCCAGATCAATACTCACGATCGCATGATCAACCGGCACCAACTCCCGCAACCGCGCCAACTTGGCATTACGGCGCTTGTCACCACGCGACAACCCACTACGCTTGCTCATGACGTCCTCCTCGGTGTTCATTTGGGACTCGAACCCGTCAACAACACCAGGAGGAC
>NZ_JBGGKS010000060.1:0-811 GCF_041287095.1 Mycobacterium sp. pUA109
CACGGCGTGTCGGCCGGGTCGGGTAGCCGGGGGGAGTCGCACCCCCCGGCTCCCACAGAACCGTACGTGAACCTCTCGGTTCATACGGCTCTTGTCATCTTGGTCACCAGCTGGTGGGGACGGTGGTGGTCCATGCCCAGTGTGCAAGGAATCGTGGGTAATCAGCGGTAACCCGCTGCCACGCCTGCTGGAAGGCTCCACGCCCCCGGTACCGCCGATATTTGTTGCGGACCCAGCGCATCAGGTAGGCGTTGATGCGCGTCAGGAAGGCATACAGCGCCGACCGGTAGAAGGCGCCGTAATAGTTCATCCAGCCCCGCACGATGGGGTTAATCCAGCGTGCCAGGTCCCCGAAGGACCGGCCGGTCTGGCGGTGCAATCGCCACGACCGCACCTCCCGGCCGATTTTGGTCAAAGCGTCCCTGCTGATCGCGGGCATAAACGACGTGAACTTACGTCCATGTTTGTCCCGCGCCCGACGTGGCCGGAACGTGAAGCCCAGGAAGGTAAACGACGTGTGCGCATAGTTACCGCGACGTTTGCCGTCCTTGCAATACACGATCCGGGTCTTGTCAGGATGCAGCCGCAACCCAACCTCGGCCATCCTGTCGTGCAACGCGGCCAGCACCTGGCGGGCCTGGCGCTCGCTGACACAGTGCACCACCGCGTCATCGACATAGCGCTCGAACCGCACGGTCGGGAACTCCCGCACCATCCACATGTCGAACGCGTAATGCAAAAACAGGTTGGCCAACACAGGCGAGACCGGCGACCCCTGTGGGGTGCCCCGATCCCGCTGCGCCAGGGTGCC
>NZ_JBGGKS010000061.1:0-592 GCF_041287095.1 Mycobacterium sp. pUA109
GGCCATCTTGGCCGAAACCGGGGACCTGACCCGCTTTGATAGCCCCCGCGCGCTGGTCAAACACGCCGGGCTGTGCCCGCGTGATAACACCAGCGGCACCTTCACCGGCCGCGCCAGGATTTCTCGGCGGGGCCGGCCCCGGCTGCGGTTGGCGGCCTGGCGCGCGGTCTGGGGTGCCATGGCGCACAACCCGGTCATGGCCGCGCGCTACCGGTATCTGACCACCCGCGAGCACAACCGGCTCACCGACGGTCAAGCCCGGGCCGCGATCGCTGCAGCACTGCTGCGCTGGATCCATGTCGTGGCCACCCAGCAGGTGCGCTGGGACGCAGCCATCGCCGGCACCGAGGTGATGCCGTTGGCCGCCTAACCAGAACCACCCCGAATCACGGTTGGGGTCAAGCTCCACAAACGTGCATGAGGCACCACCAGGTGACCTCGCGGAGACACCATGAGCAGGCCCCGCCCCATCCTCACCAAACTCGCTTGCACGCAGTTGGGTACCAAACCCGTTTGACGAACTACGTAGAGACGAGGACCGGGGCACAGCCCCCCAACCCCTTGACAAAAACCCCTTACGAAGGTGTCCCCG
>NZ_JBGGKS010000062.1:0-499 GCF_041287095.1 Mycobacterium sp. pUA109
ATGACTTGGAAGTTGCGCCCGAGTTGGGTGATGAATTCTTGGCAGGCCACCGACCCGGAGCCGCCCCAGAAGTCTCCGGCGGCCAGGACGTCGGCGATGATGGCCTGGTGTTCGGCCTCTAGGGAGGCGGCTTGGGCTTTGATCAGGGCGCCGTGGGCGTCGACGTCGCCGAATTGGTAGTTGATGCTCATGTGGGGGTTCCTTAGCTGCTCAGTGCGGTCTGGGAGGCGGCTTCTTGCTGTTCGTAGTTGTTGGCATCGCGGATCAGTCCGTCGCGCACCCCGTGCAGCATGTTGACGATGTTGCGGAATGCGGTCTGCATTTGGCCCATGGTGTCGTAGGAGGTGTTGGCGGCGGTTCCGCCCCAGCCGGCCCCGGTGATGTTGGTCGAGGACGCCCACATCTTGCGGGCCTCATCCTCAACGGTTTGGGCGTGCACGTCGAAGCGGCCCGCCATGGCCCGCATCTGGTGCGGATCGGTCATAAAACGCGTAGGCAT
>NZ_JBGGKS010000063.1:0-429 GCF_041287095.1 Mycobacterium sp. pUA109
TCACCAGCCGGGTCAGCGAGTTGTGCCCGCCGCCGTGCAGCCCGGACACCTCCGACTTCGGGGTCATCAGATGCCGGTCGAGCGCGTGGTACATGAACACGGTGCCCTTGGGCATCCGGTGGGTGACCACCGCCCGGCACACCACCACGCCGTTGCGGTTGTAGGCCTCGATCCAATCGTTGTCGGACACCCCGATCGTGGCCGCATCGGCCGGACTCATCCAGATCACCGGCCCGCCGCGGAACAGCCGCAGCATGTGCAGGTTGTCCTGATACTCGGTGTGGATCGACCATTTCGAGTGCGGCGTAACGTAGCGCACCGTGACCTCGGGCCGGCCATCCACGGACGGCCCCTGCTCGCCGAACCGACGATGGTCGAGCGGCGGGCGGTAGACCGGCAACCATTCGCCGTATTCGGCGATCCAGTCAT
>NZ_JBGGKS010000064.1:0-388 GCF_041287095.1 Mycobacterium sp. pUA109
ATCCGGCGCCCGTTGAGGAACTGCTTGACCACCGGCTCATCCGACGTCAACAACACCTCACGCGGCCCGAACATCACCAACTGCTTGCGGAACAACATGCCCATGTTGTCCGGCACGGTGCGGGCGATGTTGATGTTATGCGTCACGATGAACACGGTGGCGTCGATCTGGGCATTGACGTCGATCAACAACTGGCTCAAATACGCGGTACGCACCGGGTCCAAACCCGAGTCCGGCTCATCGCACAAGATGATCTGCGGGTCCAACACCAACGCCCGCGCCAGCCCGGCACGCTTGCGCATACCACCGGAGATCTCACCGGGGAACTTCTTCTCATCCCCACCCAAACCGACCAAGGCGAGCTTTTCCATGACGATGTCACGGATCT
>NZ_JBGGKS010000065.1:0-201 GCF_041287095.1 Mycobacterium sp. pUA109
CCGGCCCGCCGCGGAACAGCCGCAGCATGTGCAGGTTGTCCTGATACTCGGTGTGGATCGACCATTTCGAGTGCGGCGTGACGTAGCGCACCGTGACCTCGGGCTGGCCATCCACGGACGGTCCCTGCTCGCCGAACCGACGATGGTCGAGCGGCGGGCGGTAGACCGGCAACCATTCGCCGTATTCGGCGATCCAGTCAT